>CAZCTJ010000017.1:0-14347 GCA_964501675.1 uncultured Candidatus Saccharibacteria bacterium | reverse complement strand
TCAGGTCCTGAACGCTGCTCATGGTCCACCTCCTTTCTCCGGCGCAGCAGCCGGTTGAACTGCCTTAATAATTGAGGCTCGCGGCGGCCTTGTCAAAGTGCCGGACCTATCTGCCGCTTTGCGCAACGCTCCGTCCGGCGGTTTCCTTGATCCGTCCCGGCTCCGCGAGAAGCTTCCTGAGCTTATTGAGCTCCGCGAGCAGGATCTTCTTGTTCCGCGCTTCGACGTTCAACCGCAGGAGCGGCTCGGTGTTCGAAGCCCGCAGATTGAAGCGCCAGGTCGGGAATTCCACGGACAGGCCGTCGATCCTTTCGATCTTGCCCTCCGCATACGCTTCCTCCATCCGCCGCAGCACTTCTTCCACGGCTTTGCGATCCTCCAGGGGGAAATTTATCTCTCCCGAGTTGGGATGTTTCTTGAGCAGAGGGTCCAGGAAGGCGGACAGTTTCTTACCTTCCCTGCCCATCATGCTCAGGATCAAAAATACCGGCAGGAAACCGTTGTCCCGGTTGAAGGTCTCTCGAAAGTAGAAATGGCCGCTCATCTCCCCGGCGAACTGGGCGCTCTCTTTTTTCATGCGTTCCGCAATGATGGTCATGCCCGCCCGGGAGACCACTACCCGGCCGCCGAGTTCGCGGCCGACCTCCTGGGTGGCCCAAATGAGCCGCGGGTCGGTGATCACCACGCTGCCCGGTTTTTTTCTCAAGGTCTCCCTCGCCAAGAGCGCGGTCACAAAATAGCCTTCCAGAAATCTGCCCGCTTCATCCACGAAGAACACGCGGTCGCCGTCCGCGTCCCAAGCGATGCCCAGATCCGCTTTTTTCTTCAGGACCAGCCGGGAAAGCTCGATGCGGTTCTCTTTGAGCAGAGGATCCGGAGCGCCCTTCGGGAAACTTCCGTCCGGTTCGTCGTTCAAACCGATGAGCTTGAAGGGCAATTTGTACCGCTCAACGAATTTGCGGAACAGCTTCGCGGATACCCCGAAATTGCCGTTCAAAACCAGGGTCATGGGCCGCAGTTTGTCTATCGGCGCGACCGCCTTCACAAAATCGAAATAGCCCGCGACCACGTTCTTGCGGACGGCCCGGCCCGGCTTTCCGCTCTTTAAAGAAGCTCCGGCGGCGGCCAGGGCGTGGATGTCCTTGAGCCCGGTTTCGGAGGAGATCGGCTCCGCCTCCCTCCGGGACATGTTCATGCCGTTCCAGTCCGCCGGATTATGCGAAGCGGATATGAATATGCCGCCATCCGCGTCCTCGGAGCCCACCGCATAATAGAAAAGGTCCGCGGGCACGATGCCCACGTCGATCACGTTCACGCCGCTCTGAAGAAGGGCCTTTTTGACCGCGGGGAAAAGCTTGTCGCCGGACTTGCGGACATCGCGGCCGAGGATGACCGACCACGGACGAAGGTAGACCGCAAAGGCCTTGGCGATCGACGCCGCGACCTCTTCGTTCAGTTCCGCCGGGAACTTGCCCCGGATATCGTATGCCCGGAAAATGCCCTCGGGAATGGTGGTCATAAGATGATTGTCTATACCCTGATTATACAGCGGGAACCGGCTTTCTTGATACAGTTGACCGCTGCCGCGCGCGGAGCTAACCTGAATTTCTGTTCTTTCGGAGGTGCGCTTATGAGTTGCCCCTTTTTCGGTTTCAATTACGACGGAACGGCCTTCCGTCCCGCCCGGGATGGCTGCGGCCTGGGATCGCTCGAGACCCCCTGCCGCCTCAACCTGTGCGCCGCGGAGCCCCGGGATCTCGCCGCCTGTCCCCGGGCCTGGGAAGCGCAGGTCATCCTGGAGAGTCACGGGTGCTCGCTCTTCGTCCGGCCCGACGGGGAACAGGAACTGTCGCTCCGGGATTGGGCGGCGAAGACCTCGGCGTGAGAGGGAAGACGGCGAGACAGCGGAGGGGCGAGCGCGTCCCTCCGCTGTTCATTTTTCCGGAGAGAGGATGGAATTGAAATTTAAGCTTAAATACACGAAAATATAGGGGCCATGGCCAAGAAGAACGACCGCAGACGAACTTCGGAGGATCCGGATCCCCGGCGCCGTCTGCATCCGGACACCCGCCGAAGCATCTGGGCCATCTCGCTTTTAGGCGTCGCGGTGCTCCTCACGCTCGCCGGATTTCATCAGGCGGGCCCGGCGGGCGAAATGCTTTTCGAGATACTCACGACCCTGCTTGGCTGGGGTTATTTCGTACTGCCCGTGAGTCTTTTCCTGCTGGCGGGGCTTTTTGTTTTTTCGGAACGGCGGCCGGTGCCGGGCATAGCGCTCCTGGGAGCGGTCCTCCTGGTGCTTTCCGTGCTGGGACTCATCGATCTTGCTTCGGCCGGCAACGGCGGCTGGCTGGGCTTCGCCCTGGGCGCGCTCAAATATCCTTTCGGCAGGGCGGCGGCGGTGGCTTTGAACGTCATCGCCTTTTTAATAGCCGCGCTCGTTGTCTTGAATTCTCCCCTGCGGTTCGACTGGCTCCGGCGCAAGCCCGATCAGGAGGAGGAGGCCGCTCCCATGCCGCCGGTCACGGCCAAAGTCCCCGCGGAGCCGGAAGAAGAACCCGAGCCCGAGCCGGAGGCCCCGACCATGAAGGAAAGGCTTGCGGCGATGCTGCCCGCGAAAAAGATGCCTGTCCTGAAATTCAAGGACTATGTCCCCCCGCCCCTCGATCTTTTGAAATCCTCCGTCGAAAAACCGACCACCGGCGACCTGCGGGCGAACGCCAACATCATCAAGCGCACCCTGGAATCCTTCGGCATGGCGGTGGAGATGGGCGAGATAAACATCGGCCCCAAGGTCACCCGCTACACCCTGAAGCCGGCGGAAGGAGTGAAGCTCTCCCGCATCACCGCCCTGGGACAGGACCTGGCACTCGCCCTGGCCGCCCATCCCATTCGGATCGAAGCGCCCATTCCGGGCAAGTCGCTGGTGGGGGTGGAAGTGCCGAACAAGGCCGCGGCGGTGGTAAGACTGGGGAGCTTGATGGCCTATCCCGATTTCAACGCCCAGGGCCTCTTGGGCTTCGTGCTCGGGCGGGACGTGACCGGCGAACCCATCTTCGCGAACATCGAGAAGATGCCCCACCTTTTGATCGCGGGCGCGACCGGCAGCGGCAAATCGGTCATGATCCATTCCTTGATCATCTCCCTTTTGTACAAGAACTCGCCGGCCACCTTGAAACTCATACTGATCGACCCCAAGCGGGTGGAGCTCACGGTGTACGAGAACATCCCCCACTTGGTCTCGCCGGTCATCACCGAGGCTAAAAAAGCCATCAATGTTTTCCGTTGGGCCTTGAGCGAGATGGACCGCCGGTATGAGCTCCTGCAGAAGGCCGGCAGCCGGGACATCACGAGCTACAACGCGAACGGCGGCAAGGACGAACCCCTGCCCTACCTTGTGATCGTGGTGGACGAGCTCGCGGACCTGATGGCCCAATACGGCCGGGAGGTCGAAGGCTCCATCGTGCGCTTGGCCCAGATGGCGCGCGCGACCGGATTGCATCTCATCTTAAGCACCCAGCGCCCGTCGGTGGAGGTCATCACCGGGCTCATCAAGGCGAACATCACCTCCCGCATCGCGCTCCAGGTCGCGAGCCAGATAGATTCCCGGACAATCCTCGACACCGCCGGGGCGGAAAAGCTACTGGGGGGCGGAGACCTCTTGTACGTTTCTTCCGACCTCTCCAAGCCCAAGCGCATCCAGGGTGCTTATATTTCGGAAGAAGAGATCCACAAAGTGGCGGACTTCATCCGGGAGAACAACCAGGCCGTGTTCGAGGGCGAAACTCCGGCCTTCGCCGTGGAAACGGGGGGCAGCGGCACGCCCGGCGCGGCATCGGACATCTTCGGGGAATACCTTGAAGGCAACGATGACGAAATGTATGATGAGGCCGTAGCGGTGGTGGGCCAGGCCAAGAAGGCCTCGGCCTCCCTGCTCCAGCGGCGCCTCAAGGTGGGTTATGCCCGGGCGGCGCGGCTCCTGGACCTTATGGAAGAGAGGGGCATCATCGGCCCCGGCGACGGCGCTAAGCCGCGGGAAGTGTATCTGGAGAAACTCCCTCCGGACTAGCGCATTTCAGAACATGAGCATGGAAAATCTCGACTTCCCGTCTTTTCTCGACGAGAAAATGAGGGAGCGCGGACTCACCCTCAAAAAGATCTCGGAACTGACCGGCATCCCCTTGGCGCACCTGGAGAACCTGCACCGGGGGGAGCTGGGAGAGCTTCCCTCCGGACCGTACCTCCGCGGCTATTTGGGCCGGCTGGGCAAGATACTGGATTTCGAACCGGAGATCTGGTGGAAACATTTCGAAAAGGATCAGGGCCTCGCGGGCTCGGGCGGCGCGGACAAGCTGCCCCAGAACCGCTTCGCGCTCCGTCCGCTTGGCAAATACGTCTGGTTCGTGCCCCTCGCGGCGATCCTGGTGATCTATCTGGGTTTCCGATTTTCGGCGGTGGCCGGCAGACCGATGCTTGAGCTGCGGGAGCCCGATGCGGGCATCACCACGAGCACGGGAGATTTCCAGAACGTCTCCGGTTCCACCGATCCCGGCAACCGGGTGTTCGTGAATTCGGAAGAGGTTCCGGTCTCGCCGGAGGGCGGATTTGAAAAGCGGGTGAATCTGGAGCCGGGCCTTAATTCCATCCGCATCGAGGTCCGCAAATTCCTGGGCGGCGCCCGGGAGGAGCTCCGGCAGGTGATCTACAAACCGGCGGAGGAAGCGCCGTCCGCCACCTCGAGCGAGGAATAGCCGTCCGCAGGTTTTGAGGTCCGGCCCGAAGGACGTACAATAGAGCCATGTCTACCAAGAAAAGCCAGGACAAGAACGAAAAGAAGGAGCTGGACGACCTGCTCCTTTCCCTGCAGGAGAAATTCGGCGAAGGCGCGATAATGAAGCTGGGCGAGGTCAGGAAGACCGACGTGGCGGTCATTCCCACCGGTTCCTTCTCGCTCGATCTTGCCCTGGGCGTGGGGGGACTTCCCCGGGGCAGGATAGTGGAGATCTACGGACCGGAGGCGAGCGGCAAGACCACTCTGGCCTTGAACGTGGTCGCCCAGGCGCAGAAACAGGGCGGCAAGGCGGCGTTCATCGATGCGGAGCATGCCCTGGACCCGGAGTACGCCGCGAGATTGGGTGTTAAGGTGAACGAACTTCTGATCTCCCAGCCGGACAACGGCGAGGAAGCATTGAACATCCTGGAGAGCCTGGTGCGCTCCGGCATGATCTCGGTCATCGTGGTGGATTCCGTGGCGGCCCTGACCCCCAGGGCGGAGATCGAAGGCGAGATGGGCGCGCAGTTCATCGGGCTCCAGGCCCGGATGATGTCCCAGGCGCTCCGGAAACTCACCGCCATCGCGGACAAAACCCAAACCCTCATCATTTTCATCAATCAGATCCGGATGCAGGTGGGCGTTTTCTTCGGGAATCCGGAAACCACTCCCGGCGGACGGGCGCTCAAATTCTTCGCTTCCGTGCGCATCGACATCCGGCGGACGGCCCAGATCAAGAAAGGCGAGGAGGTCTACGGCAGCCGGGTGCGCGCGAAGGTGGTCAAGAACAAGGTGGCGCCGCCTTTTCGCATGGCGGAGTTCGACATCCTTTTCGGCACCGGCATCTCCTACGAATCGGATGTCCTGAACACGGGGATAAAATACGGGGTGGTGTCCAAATCCGGAGCGAGCTACACCTACGAAGGCGAGCGGCTGGGCAGCGGCTTCGAGAACGTCCGCAAGCGCCTGGAGGAGGACCGCAAGCTCCTCCATGAAATAAAGAAAAAGGCCGCCGCGGCCATGCGCGCCTCCGGCGTGGTTTCCGCGGAGGATTAGTTGCGCCGACCGGATTTAAGCGTATACTCCGGATCGGAACCTTCGCGGGAGACGCATATGCAGCATGTCATCTGGACCGTCGTTTGGACCGCCCTTGCGGCCCACCTTCTCTTCGCGGTTTGGGTTTTCTCTGCCCCGCGATCGCGCTGATCTCGGGGCACCGCTTTTTCATGATCCGAACGAAGCCGGAACTAAAGGCCCCCGCGAGGGGGCCTTCGTCCGTCCTTGTCTTTGTCCCCGTTCAGTAGGCCGCACGGCGGGCAAGGTCCAGGGCATACTCCGGCCACCAAGTCCCGGCCGCGGGTCCCCCGTTGCACCAACCGTCCGATTCCCCCGGAGCTTTGAGCCACAGGAACGCATCCGCGAGGGGATGTCCGGTCGAAGCGGTGGGTCTCGCGCCCAGGGCGCGGCCCAGAGGGTTGCACCACTCCCCGTTCGAACCGTTCCCGTTCCGGCTGGAATCCACCACGAAGTGCTTCCCGCCCGCGGCGGCGGAGACTTTTTCTCCGTAGGCAACGTTCTCCGCGCCGGCCAGGAAATTGGAAACGTTCAGAGAGAAACCGTCCGCGGAGCCCACGCCCGCATCCCGCAGGCGCCGGCCCATCTCCGCGGGCTCGATCCAACGCGCGTGGCCGGCGTCCAGATATACCTTCGCGCCCTGGGACTTCAGAACGTCCACCGCGTCCTTGAGCATCGCCGTCCGCCCCGAGCGGTTCTCCGAATTCAGGCAGTCCATCTGGGCCAGCGCATCGGGTTCGAGCACCACGACCGCGGAGCGTCCGGCGAGGCCCCGGGCGACGTCGCGGATCCAAAGCCGATAGGCGTCCGCGGAGGCGCTGCCTCCCGCGGAATATCCGCCGCAATCCCGGCTGGGGATGTTGTAGACCACAAAGACCGGCACGGAGTTTTGCGCCGCGGCCGCCCGCATCACCGAATCCACGTCGCGCGCGACATTTTGATTCCAGCCGCCGATCCAGACCGCCCGGGATTCGGCCGCTATTTTATCCATCTGCCGCGCGTCATCCGGACGGGAATGTCTCCAGGCATCCGCCTGCAGTTTTGCGCTCGAGTCCGGATCCCGGTAGAACTTCATGCCCGCGAGCGGACCTGTGGAAGCCGGGGTTAGGGCGGCAGGCGCGTCCCCGGAGTTTGCCACGTATATGTTCACGCTCTGCTCCGCGAGAACGCCGCCCGCACCGTTCTTCGCGACGAAAGTGATCCGATAAGGGCCGCGTCCCTTCCAGTTCCAGCCGGAAAGATCGATCTGGTCCTCTTTATGAGGAACCCCTTCCCAGTTGTCCGGCAGACGGTTCAATCTGTCCCCGTCCACCTGCCAGTAAAGCTCGTACTCCGAGAGCGGCTTGTCCACGAGGAGTCCCTTCCAGGGCTCTACGCCGGAGACGGCGGCGCCCTCCGCCGGCCACCAGATGTCGAGGCGGGGGGTAGTCGCCCTTATCGGCTCGGACGTAGTCCTCTCTGCCCCCGCCCGCACTTGCGGTGGCACGACTTCGACCGGCGCCGGGGTAGTGCCCCCGGCGCTCTGGTTCGTATCAATCGTTGAGGGTTCGGGCGGAGAGGGAGCATCAAGATAGATGTTGACGGACCTTTCACCTATCATGTTCCCATTCAAGTCCCTGGCGCTCACGCGGAGCGCATAGGGACCGCTCCCTCTCCAATTCCAACCCGAGAGGTCCACTACGGCCTCTTTGTGCGGGTATCCTTCCCAATTGCTTTCCATGGGCACCGGGGTTCCGGCATCGACCTGCCAGAACATCCGGTAGGAATTCACATCCCTGCCGGAAACCAGCCCCTTGAACGGCTGGCTGCCCGAAACCTTGGCCCCTTCCACGGGCCACCACACATCCACTCCTTCCGCCCGGACCGAGGCGGGAACCGCGAAGACCGAAAAACCGACCGCCACCAATACCAAGAGAACGCTCCTAACCGACCACGGAAACGGCGTGGTGCTCATTTATTATTTTGTTTTTTTGCGCCTTAAAAATAAAAAGCGCGGGACCTTTATGGGCTTCGCACTTTCGTCCGGAAGACCGATCCCGGACTTCCTTCAGTTTATCACAAAATGTTTCAGGGGGCAAAACTTCGGCTATAAGCGCAACAGGGCCTGCCGGAAACCTTCCTGGGCGGTGCTTAAGATGAGAAATTCGTTCCGGAACCAGCCGTAGGTCAGTGCGGCGCCGGGAGAAGCGAAGAGCAGGGTGCGCGCCGGCCTTCCGCTCACCTGGATATCCTCAAATCCTCCCTGGAACGACCCGGGCGGATCCAGGAACATGGCGGACAGGGCCGCCGCGTCCCCCTCGAGCGCCAAGGTCAGACTTTGCAGCGAGAACGGGGACTGGCCGCTCTTGAGCTTCGCCGCGAAGCCCGGCCAAACGCCCTTGGAATCCCGATAGATGAAAAAAGTGAGGTCCGTCTGGAACTTCGATCCGAAGGACTCCGGAGAGGAACCGCCTATCCCCGCCATTTCCAGGAATTGCGCCAAAGACAACGGACGGCCGTCCTTGTCTTCCAGGTCCACTTCGATCACGCTCGCGGACGAGTTCGCCTCGGCAAGCGATCTCCGCACCTCCGCCCACAGATCCTCCTTGGCGACGTAGGCGGTCACGGTCGCGTCCGCGGGCGACTGGAAATAAGAGCGATGGGCGAAGAAATCGGCCGCCGGTGAGGCGGCCGGCAAGGCGGGCGGCCGCGCGGAAGAGGAGGGGGGCGGAGAGGCCCGCTTGGGGAAGAACATGGGCAGGAGGAAGTATCCGATGAGGAAAAGCACCGCTACGCCGCTCGCCGCAACCACCGCCCAGACCCAGAAACTCGAATTGCCGTCCGCGGGAGGAGCAGGGACGGGCATGGGGGGCGCCTCCGGCGAGGCAGGCGCAACGATGCGGCCGGTCCGGCCCATTTCCGCGATGTCCGACTCCATGGTCCGGATGGAGACCTCAATGGAAGAAGGCGGCGGAGGCGGCACGGAAGGATCGCTTCCGACCCTGGGATGCTCATCCGGCGGGGTCGGTTCCGCGAAAGGCGATTGACTGAAGCGGGACATGGGCTTATTTTAGCATCTCCGCAACGAAAAATCCGCCGGGCGGCGGACCTTCCGAGGGACCTATTTGCTTTCCTTCCCCTGCTCCGGCTCCATCTGCTTCAGGGACAATCCGATGCGGCCATCCTCGTCCGCCCGGATTATCTTCGCCTTCACGAAGTCCCCCACATGGACCACTTCGTCGGTGGTCTTCACGAAGCCGTTCTTGAGCTCGGAGATGTGGATCATGCCGTCCTGGCCGCCGCCCAGGTCCACGATCACGCCGAAATCCATTTTCTTTATCACCCGGCCGTCCACTATCTCGCCCACCTTGAATTCGCGGGTAAGATTCCGGATCTGGGTGGCCGCTTGGTCCGCCTTCGCGCGATCGTCCGCGGCGATGAACACCGAGCCGTCCTCTTCTATGTCGATCGTCTCGAGATTGTAATCCCGGATCATGCCGTTGATCATCTTGCCTCCCGGCCCGATCACCAGCCCTATCTTCTCGGGATTTATCTTCAATTGGATGATGACCGGCGCGTAAGAAGAAAGCTGCGGCCGGGGGGCGGCGATCACGCTCGCCATGAATTTCAAGATCGCGAGCCGCGCGTCCTTGGCCTGCTTCAGGGTCTCCGTGATCATGGCCATGCTCAAACCTTTTATTTTCACGTCCAACTGCACCGCATTCACTCCGTCCGCAGTGCCGGCCACTTTGAAATCCATGTCGCCGTAATGGTCCTCCGGCCCCTGGAGGTCGGTCAGGACCTTGAAATTGCCCTGGTCGTCGCTCATGAGCCCCATGGCGATGCCCGCGGCAGGCTTCACGAGAGGCACGCCCGCATCCATCATGGACAGGACCGAAGCGCACACGGTGGCCATGGAAGAGGAACCGTTCGAAGAAAGTATCTCCGAGACCACCCGGATGGTGTATGGGAACTGGTCCGGGGCGGGGATGAGCGGCCGCAAGGCCTTCTCCGCGAGCGCTCCGTGGCCGATCTCCCGCCGGCCGGGGCCGCGGAAATTGCCTATCTCACCCACGGAATAGGGCGGGAAATTGTAGTGGAGCATGAACCGCCGTTTGCCGGTGGTTTCCATGGTCTCGATCAACTGCTCCGCTCCGGGAGCCGCGAGCGTGGTGACCGCCAAGGCCTGGGTATTGCCGCGCACGAAAAGCGCCGAGCCGTGGGTGCGCTTGAAGAGCCCCACCTCGCCGTCGAGCTTCCTGACCTCGTCCGTCCGGCGCCCGTCCGGCCGCCTGCCGTTCCGGAGCGCTTCTTCGTGGACCATGCGGTCGATCATCTCCTCCATCACGAAATCCGCCCCCTTGAGATCGGGTTTCTCGGAGGTTTTGGATATCTCGGCGAAAAGCTCCTGTTTCAAGGCCGCGAGGCGCGCGGTTTGCTCCATCTTGTTCGGCTGGAAAACCGCTTCCGCGAGCCGGGAGGCGAGGAATTTTTCCGTTTGTTCCCGGAGCTCGGACGAAGGCGCATAGCGCGGAACGTCCGCCTTGGGCTTGCCGATCTCCGCGATGATCTTCTCCTGGAAATCGATGAGTTTGCGGTTCTCCGCGAGAGCCAGTTCGAACGCGCGCAGGATATCCTCTTCCGAGACCTCCTTGCCGCCGAGCTCGATCATGCTCACCAGGTCCTTCGGTCCCGCCGCGAAGGTCTCGAAGCTGAAGTTCGGGTCCTTCATCTCGGTCGCGGTGGGATTCACGATGAAGCGGTCGCCGACTTTGGCGATGCGCACCCCGCCCACCGGGCCGCCCCAGGGGATGTTCGAAATGCCCAGGGCCGCGGAAGCGGCCGCGAGTCCCACGAAATCCGGGTCGTTCTCTTCGTCTATCGCGAGCACGGTTACCACCACCTGGATATCACGGCGAATGGAAGGATCGAACAGGGGGCGGATGACCCGGTCCACCAGGCGGCCGGAAAGTATCGCGTCCTCGGACGGACGGCCCTCCCGCCGGACATAGCGGCTGCCGATTATCTTGCCCGCGGCGTAGAAGCGCTCTTCGTAATCAACCTTGAGCGGCAGATAGTCCAAAGAGGTTTCGGAGGGACCCATGACCGCAGTCACAAGTATCACCGTATCTCCGTACTTCGCGAGAATGGCCGCGTTGGCCTGCTCCGCCAAGGAGGATACCTCCAGGGTCAGGGTCTTGCCTCCCACTTCCGTGCTCCACTGTTTTTTGACTATGGCCATGTTTTTTGGTTAAAAACCTTTTTATTCGTCTCGAAATAAAAAATCGCTGCTGCGAATATGGTTTGGTTGTTTGTTTCGACGGGTCTTTTTAGCGCCTTAAGATTATCTTGGGTATGTTCTCCAAATTGGTGAATCGATCCGCGGCTTCCTGCAGTTTCCCGGAGGCGCTGCGCTGGAAGGCGGCCACTTCCACCCGCCGGCCGCGGCCCCATTTGAGATAATCCAGGAGCGGCAGATAGTCGCCGTCTCCGGTCACGAGTATTATTACGTCCAAAAAGTCGCACATGCGGATGGCATCCACGGTGAGGCCGACGTCCCAATCCCCTTTCTTGAGGCCGTCTCCGTACACTTGCAGGTCCTTCATGCGCAGCTCGAGCCCGGTCTTCTCCAGCGCTTCGAAGAAGGAGGCCTCGCCGACCGCGGTGTCGCTCTTGACCACGTAGGCGATGGCGCGGATGAGCTTGCGGTTCGAAACCAGATGCTTCAGAAGCTCCTGGTAGTTCACCCGGCCGTGATACAGATTCTTCGCGGAATGATAGAGGTTCGAGACGTCGATAAAGATGCCCACGCGTTGCTCCGCATGGATGACCGCCGGACGAACGGGAACGGATTTTTTGTCCGCGATCATTTTTTGAGAGCCAGCTTCTTCACTATCTTATCGTATTCCTGCGGCTCTTTCTTCTTCAAATAGTCCATGAACTTGCGCCGCTTGCTGACCATTTTCAAAAGGCCGCGGCGGGAATGGTTGTCCTTGGGGTTTTTCTTCAAATGCGCGGAGAGTTCCTCGATTTGCCGGGAGAGGACCGCGACCTGCACCTTGGCGGAACCGGTGTCTTTCTCATGCTTGCCGAAGTCCACCGCAATCTTCGATTTGACGCGTTTAGTGAGCATAATTACCGGTTAACCATAACAGAAGCCGGAAAATAATGCAAACCGGGCTCACCAAGGAGCTTCGGCGAAACCCACGGCTTCCGCTTCCGGCTCGAGCTCCACTCCGAATTTTTCCCTGACCGCGGCGCGGACGCTCTTAACGAACCCCGCCACCTCCGCGGCGGTGGCCCCGCCCAGATTCACCACCGCCAGGGAATGCTTGGGCGAGATACCCACCTTGCCAAGGGCCTGTCCTTTCGGGAACCCGCTCCGCTCCAGGAGGCAGGCGGCGGCCATTTTGACCTTGTCGCCCTGCTCCCAAAACCAGTTACCCTCACAGCCGGGACCGCCCTCCGTCTCTATCTTTATGCGCGTCTTTTCGAAAAGCTCGCGGCTCACCGCCGGATTTTTGAAAAAAGATCCAACGCTCTGAAAAACCTCGTGCTCCGGCAGAACGGTCATGCCTTTCTTCGCGCGGATCTCGAGGATCGCCTGGCGCACCTCCATAAGGGATGGCGCGTGGTCCAAACTCTCGGCATACTTGGCCACATCTTGATAGCTGGAGAGGTTCACCTTGCCGCCGGGCGCGAGCGCGACCACCACCTCGGTCACGAAATATCTGCCCGGCTCCTCGGAACGGAACCGGCTGTCGCGGTACCGGAATCGGCACTCCTCGTTGCTCCAGACCTTCCGCTCCCCGGTCCGCATATCCACCCCGCGCACTTCCCGGATGACCTCCGACACGCTCTGCCCGTAACAGGCCACGTTCTGGACCGGCGCGGAACCGACCGTGCCCGGTACACCACTCATATTCTCGATGCCGGCCAGATTCCGGTCCACGGCGTATACGACGAGCGCATCCCAATCCTCGCCGGAAGCCGCGGCCACCAGGACCTTGCCGTCCGCTTCGCCTTCCTCCCTAAATCCTTTGAGTTCGTTCCGCAGGACCAGGCCGGGAAAGCCCGCATCCGCGATGACGATGTTGCTCCCGCCGCCCAGGACGAACACGGGCAGGTTCTTTTCCCGCGCGAATCGGAAGGCCTCCTGCACCTCCTCTTCCGTTCTTATCTCCGCGAAGTATTTCGCCGGACCGCCCACCTTGAGGGTGGTCATCGGCGCGAGCGGCACATTTAGAGAAAAGACGAGCGGCATGCTTAGAGAATCGCAGAAGCGGGACCAAAAATCAATTTCTATCGCGTGGCGTTGTAGATGGCGGCGATCTCGGCAGCAGGAAGAACCCGTCTGTATATCCGAACCTCGTCAATAACCCCGTTAAACCAACCCGGCGAAGCTACCACGGCCACACGCCCGATTTCCAAATTATTATCATTCAATATTGTTGCGGACAAACCGTCCCGTCGCGGATCCTGAGGCGAAGCCCCTCCGTCCACATACAGATTTATACCACTTATATTGGATGTGCCCCCGGAGGTGACTGCAACGAACTTCCAGGTAGCGGATATTGAGTTGTCCGCGGAATAAACAACGAAATCATTCGTGCTGTTTGTGTTAGATTCAACTAAGCCAAAAGCGTTCGTATTGAATGAGTCTCCACTATGTGAAAGAAGCATTATATACCCAGTCCATGAATTGGTCGTCTTACCCACCACGGTCGGGTAAATACCGGTCATATTGGCCGGTTTAATCCAGGCCATAATCGTAAATCTATCCGTCCTTTCGAAATCGAAACTGGATTCGTTCGCGATACTTACATAATCATCCGTGCCGTTGAAAGCAGCCGCTTTCCCCACCTTGGCGGTGGTGGTCGCATGAATACCGGCGCCGGACCAAGTGCCGATGTTGTCGTTGCCGGAATCATCCGGCACGATTGCGGCCGATCCTTGGTCAAAACTCCACCACCCCACCAGCCCCTGGCTCTCTGCGATAAGGTTGAGATCCGACCCGATCTCGAATCTGCCGGGGTCATAGCCGCCGTCCTTGAGAGCGTTGGTGCTTAGCCTCTTTTGGGATTCAAGCAGGGAAGACAGGGCGAAGGACCCTCCCGGCACATAGGTATAGTAGAGGCCGGAGGAGGTGGCGTTCACGGGGTCGGTGGGCAGGGAACCCAAGGGGGTATTGGAGGATATCTGGGTCAGGTCGACGGGTATCCAGCCCGAGCCGTCCGTCTTCCTGAGATTCGCCTCCGTGACGCAGCCGTATTGGTAGCCCACAGGCAGGGTCGGGAGCCCCAGGTTCGCGCAGGTTGCGGAGGTGTCCGGCAGGGATACGTAGACCGTGCTTGTCGCCCCGAGCGTACCCCCCACCACGTCCACCTCATAGAGGGCCAGGGCCTTGTTCAGGGTGTTTAGATCCGAGAGACGGTTGCTGTCCCTGCTTTGTTTGAGGAGCTCCGCGGGATTCAGGGTGATGATCACGACCGCGCTAAGGATCGCCACGATGGCGATCACCAC
>CAZCTJ010000016.1:6853-14354 GCA_964501675.1 uncultured Candidatus Saccharibacteria bacterium | reverse complement strand
CGTAGAAACGGAAGTTGGGCCCGAAGATGTTGGTGGCGATGTCCGCCAGAGCGCCTTTCAGATCGTCCGGGGTGATGGTGCGCTTCAGGTCGGGCGCGATAAGCCAGCCCCCGAACTGGTGGAACACGTTCATATGCTTCCGGTCTATCTCGTCCTTGCGGTACACCTTGCCGTAGCATACGGCTCCCAGGGTCTCTTGGCGCGCGATGCGCTCCCGAATCTCGGGATGATTCAGGTAGTAGTACCAGAAAACCGTATCGTGGGTGCGCAGAACGTAGTCGTCGTTCACGTAATAGGTGTCCGATCTGCTCCGGGCGGGATGTCCGGGCGGCATATTGAACAGGTCGAAAAGGATGCGGGTGGGGACGATCTCCGGAATCTTCACGACGTCGAAATCCCGCAAGCTTTCCACCTGCAAGGCCCGGTCCACGATCTCGGAGAGCGGGCTCCCCGGCGTGCGGGACAGGTCCGGCATGCCGAGGAATCTGGAAATGCGCAAACCCTCCGCATCGGTCCTTTCGGCGAGCTCGGCGCGCAGCTCCTTTTCTTTCGGGTCCTCTATGTTCATTTCGCGGTGGGCCATGTTGGTTATCGGCGGTCCATAATCTCATTGCCGCTCACGATATGCTCTTCCGCCTCGCTTATTTCGAGTTGCATGCGGTTGGCAAGCCATTCCACGAACGCCGACCCGTGCGTCTTATGCCGGTCGAAATCCGGCCGGGTCGATTGGATCTCGTTGAATCTGGCGTTGAGAAGGTGCCGATACGCCCGGAGTCCGGCGGTAGCTTCCTCCAATTCTTGGGAGGTTCTCGCCGCCGCAAAAGAATTCCACAACCCCGCTTCTTCCGCGCTAAGCTTGCCGAGGTCGATATATTTCCAGTGTTCATCCCGCTCGCTTTCCACTTTGAGATCGTTCTCCCGCTCAAGTTCCCGAAGCTCGGCGCGGGCCTTCTCGGTCGGGTTCTGCCGTTCTGAAGCGGGGGCGGTCTCGGATATGTTGCTCATGAATTTGTGCCAGGGGCGGGATTCGAACCCACAACCTCGGCCTTATGAAAGCCTCGCTCTGCCGTTGAGCTACCCTGGCTTGCTTCGCCGAATCTTTAGCAAGGCGAGCATCGTGATTATTCTTATCATTTTTGCGTTTTTTTGACAATCCGAAACCTTAAAGTATAATGGTGGCGTAAGCAAAACCGCGGGGAGGAGCAACAGTTGCTCGCAAGCCCCATAAGCTTGAGGTAGCGGGTGCAATTCCCGCCCCCGCAACCAGTTTCAGTTTTCTCTGCGCCAGGGACGGCTCGTCCGCTCCGGCGGCGGACGTCCTTTATCTCGGCGCAAAAACCGCGATGCGGTTCCGAGCTTTTACGCCTGCGATAAACCCTGGCGCTGCAAAAACTTCCATCTACGGATAGCCCGCTTCCATTTTGGGAATTAAATTCCTATAGTATTTCCATGGACACCGTGACCGCTCTGGGCTTCACCGGCGCATTCCTGATACTTCTGGCATTCATCATGAATCAGCTCAAATTCCTGGGCCGGGAGGATTTCGCCTATGACGCCCTGAACGCCGTCGGCGGGATGATACTCGTGGGTTATGCCCTGATCATCGGCAGCTACCCCTTCCTGCTCCTGAACGGGGTCTGGGCGCTTATCTCCCTGCGGGACGTGGTTCGCAAGCGAAAGGAAAAGAACGCCAAGGAAAATTGATGCGCATCGCCATACTCGGGTTCGGCCGGGAAGGGACCTCCCTGCTCCGCTTTCTGAAGAAAGACCCGGAGTTCCGCGGCTCGGAAATCCGGATCTTGGACCGGAACCCCGGGCTGGCGCTTCCCCGGGGAACCCGCGGCCGCCTGGGAGCGGCGTATCTCCGCGGTCTCACCGATTTCGATCTGATCTTCCGGTCCCCGGGTATTCCTTACAATCTGCCGGAGCTTCGGGCGGCCCGCGAACGGGGCACGCGGTTCTCCGGTGCGGTGCGCCTGTTTTTCGAACGCTCGCCAGCCAGGATCATCGGCGTGACCGGCAGCAAGGGCAAAACCACCGTTTCCACCCTCATCTATAAGATATTGAAGGCAGCGGGAAAGGACGCGCATCTCGCCGGGAACGTCGGCCTTTCCCCCCTGGAGCTCCTGCCCCGTCTCAAGCGGAATTCCTGGGTGGTGCTCGAGCTCTCGAGCTTCCAGCTCCAGGACCTGGAATATTCGCCGCGGATCGGCGTCATTCTCGACACCTTTCCGGAGCACCAGGATGCCCATGGAAGCATCCGGGAATATTATGCGGCCAAGAGCAATCTGGTCCGGCACCAACAAGCCGGGGATCTGGCCTTTTATTTTCCCTCCAACCCGGTTTCCAGGCGCCTGGCTCGGTTCGGCCGCGGCAAAAAGATAGCGGTTTCTCCCGGCAGTTTCCCGCTCCGGCCGGCTGATATGCGCATTCCGGGCGAGCATAACCTCCGGAACGCGCGGATGGCCGCCGCGGTCACGGAACGCATCGGCATACCCAGGCGGACCATTCTTCGCGCGATCCGCGGATTCCGCGGGGTCCCCCACCGCCTGGAACTGGTCCGGACGCTGCGGACGCCATCCGGCAGCCTGCGATTTTTCAACGATTCCGCATCCACGAACCCCCATACCGCCGTCGCGGCCATCCGCGCGTTCCGAAAGGAACCGGCCGTCCTCATGCTGGGCGGCCATGACAAAGGGCTCTCTTACGCTCCGCTCGCCAAAGCCCTCAAGACCTCCGCCGTGCGCGGGCTCGTCCTTTACGGAAAGAACCGCGCAAAGATAGCCGCCGCGGTCAAACGCTCCGGCGTTCCCGCCTTTTTTGCCGGCGATTTCCGCTCCGCGGTCCGGCGGGCGCATCTGCTGGGCAAGAGGATCGGGAACTGCGCGGTGCTCCTTTCTCCGGGAGCGGCGAGCTTCGACATGTTCCGGAACTATGCGGAAAGGGGCGAGCGTTTCCGGGAACTGGTGCGAAAACTGCCCGGAGGTTAAAATCCTAAGGTCCTATGGCTGAAATATCCAAAGAATCCCTGGAACATCTGGCCAAACTGGCCCGGCTCGATATTCCCGAAGAAGAAGAGAGGAAGCTCTTGGGGGACCTGGAGAATATCCTGGGGCACTTTTCCGAGCTTCAAAAGATAGACACCAGCGCCGTGGAGCCCGTGGCCGGCGGCACGTCCCTGCGGAATTCGTTCCGGGAGGATGACGAAAGGACCGCCACCGACCAGGGCAAGGGCGTCGATTCTTTTCCGAATTCCAGAAAGGGCTTCCTCAGGGTGCCTCCGGTCTTCAAGGCCAAATGAACCTCTCCGGCTTGAATATCAAGGATATCGGGAAGGGATTGCGGAACGGGGATTTTTCGTCCCGGGAGATAACCCGGTCATATTTGGACCGCATCGGGGAAAAGGACGGGGATATCGGCGCATATCTGCGGACCATGCCGGAGACGGCGATGGCCCAGGCGGAAGAAGTGGACAGGTTGATCGCGGCCCACAAGGAGATCGGGCCCCTGGCCGGAGTGCCCCTCGCGATCAAGGACAATATGCTCATCGCCGGCGAGAAGGCGACCGCCGCCTCCAGGATATTGGAGAACTACGTGGCCGCCTACGACGCGGGGGTCATCAAAAAACTGAAAGGGGGCGGGGCGGTGTTCCTGGGCAAGACCAATTTGGACGAGTTCGCCATGGGTTCGTCCACGGAGAATTCCGCCCTGAAGCTCACCCGCAACCCTCGCGACCTCACCCGGGTACCCGGCGGTTCCTCCGGCGGCTCGGCTGCCGCGGTCGCCGCCGACCTCGCGGCCGGGGCGCTGGGATCCGACACGTTCAGTTCCGTCCGTTTGCCGGCCTCCTACTGCGGAGTGGTCGGACTCAAATGCACCTACGGCTCCGTTTCCCGCGCCGGGCTCATCGCCATGGCATCCAGCATGGACCAGATCGGCCCTCTTGCCAAAACGGTGGAGGATGCGGCGGTCCTGTTCCAGGCCATCGCAGGCAGGGATGAAATGGATGCGACGAGCACGGACGCCGATTACGGCGACCTTCTCGATGCGGATCCCTCCCGGATGGTGATAGGCATGCCCGAGGAATATTTCATAGAAGGAGTGGACCCGGAAGTAAGGGCTGCGATCGAATCCGTGCGGGACGTCTTCTCGGAGGCGGGCGCGAAGATATTGAGGGTGTCCCTGCCCCACACGAAGTACGCGGTGCCCTGCTATTACCTGAGCATGCCCGCGGAAGTCAGCGCCAACCTTGCCAGGTTCGACGGCATCCGGTTCCCCGGCGTTTTTGCGCCGGGCGAACTTCCGAAAGAACTGTTCGATATTTACTCGGAAACCCGCGGGCGCGGCTTCGGACCGGAGGTGAAACGCAGGATAATCCTGGGCACCTTCGTCCTCTCCTCCGGCTATTACGATGCCTATTATAAGAAGGCCCAGCAGGTGCGCCGGCTCATAAGCGACGACTTTGCGGAGGCGTTCCGGAAGGCGGACGTCCTGCTCACTCCCATTGCACCCACTCCCGCGTTCAGGATCGGCGAGAAAGTGAACGATCCCCTGGCCATGTATCTTTCGGACATTTTCGTGGGACCGGTGAACCTGGCCGGTCTGCCGGGAATTTCCGTCCCGGTCGCCGGACGCGAGGAAAAACTGCCCATCGGCTTTCAGCTCATAGGCAAGCACTTCCGGGAAGCGGACATCCTGGGCCTAGGTCGATTCTATGAAAAAACCACTGCTCCCTAGGGAGTAGTGGTGGTCGCGGCGGGAGGAGTGCTGGTCGGGGCGGCCGGAGTGGTCGTTGTCGAAGTTCCCGCGGGCGGTGCGGGCGGATTCACCGGAGTTCCGTTCACCGCGGTAACGGTGAGGTCTTTGGATCCCGGAGTGTAGGTCCCGGAGAGCTCCACGGTGCGGCCCACTACCGGCTTCAAGGCCGCGATGACCTTGGCATCCTTGGAATTCTTCACGCTGAACGCGACCGAGCGGGCGGTGGTCAAAACATACGAAACCTTATCTCCTCCGCTAAGCGTCCCGCTCAAGGTGAAAGCGGTGGTCGTCGCTCCGGCGGGCGTCGCGAATATCGCGAGCTGCGCAGCCAAGTCCTTGTTCTCGTCGGTCAGCGCGGCGATCTGGCCTTGGAGCTGATCCCGTTCCGAGGTGAGCGCGGAGACCTGCTGATCCGAACCGCCGTCCGGAGAAGGCAATATGCCTCCTTCCCCCTTCAGTCCTTGGGTCTGCAGGAAAAAGTACGCGGCGGCTCCGGCAGAGACGACGAAAAGCACTCCCAGAACCCCCGGCAGGATCCATGACCGGGAAGAGCGGGAAGAATATGAAGCGGCGTCGGGGGCGATGAAAACATTCGGGTCCGACGAGGTCATCGGCTGGATCTTCGATTCGAAAGGTTTGACGTCGGTCTTCGTTTCCGGTTTCGCGTTCGCCATTGGCTTCACGCCGAAAACCGGTTCGTTCTTGGGTTTGAAAATATCCCGCGTGACCGGCGAAGAGCCGCCCGTAACGGCGGTCGGAGCGCTGATGGCCGGTTTCGCGGCAGAGGATATCGCGGGCGAAGACACCGAAGCCGCCGCCATCGGCGCCGCTGCGGGCTGGGAAACGGCCGGCTGCGCGGACGAGGGACCGAGAGCTTCGTTCACGTCCGCTTCCGGCCAACCGCTCGTGACGAGGGTGCTCTTGATCGCCTCTTTGGGCACTCCCAATTGGATCTGCTGTTTTATATACTCGGCAAGTTGTGGATTGACCATGCTTTAAGTATATCAGATGGCACTCCCGACAAACCCTCGGATGTGCACAAGTCCACTTCCGACCGGGAGGGGCGTAGCAGATAGGTATGCGGATGACATCCGTCGGTTTTAAAGCCCGGATCTTGCTTGCCTTTGCCGCGGTCTTCGCCGGGTCCCTGGCGTCCGTGGCCCATGCGGAGCATTCCGCCATCCGGCTCGCGGATTCGTACCGGTCCTCCGCGGTCCTGGCCGAGGGCACGTCGAACATCCTATCCGCCACCGTTTTCTCAAAGGATCGCCGCCGGGTCATCGTGGACCTGGAGCTTTTCGGGCCGGGAGACCGGCGGGTGGCGCAGAAATATTTCAACTCCGTGATCGGAGCGGGCAGGCAGGAGGAGTTCCGGCTGGAAACGGATCCCGGCCTGCCGGCAGGCACCTATTATCTTTCCGTGGGCATTTTCGAACCGCGCTGGCTGGGTTTCCTTTTCCCGCGCTGGTCCACCCCCATCCACTGGCACCATGGGGTCCAAACCTTCCGGATCTACGACTCTTCTCCCTGCGAAGGCGATTGCGAAGTGAAAATATCACGCATCGTCGCGGCGGAGAACGAGCTTACGGTCGAATTCGAAAGTCCTTCCTCCGCGAACCTGGTCCTGGTGGATCTGGAGCTCCACGACGAGGACGGCAACCGGGTGGAACAGAAATTCTGGGACGAGACCAGTTTCAAGAAAGGCGAGCGCAAGAACTTCAAGCTGACCACCTCCAGCTTGCTGCCGGGCACCTACGAACTTTCCGCGGGCGTCTTTTATCCCGCTTGGACGGGCACCGCCAAGTGGTTCGATAAGGTGGAGAAGGTCTCCGTTGAGTAGGGCCTCCTCCCTACAGGATCTTCAGATCGATTATCTGATAGTGGAAGGAGAACGCGATGTAGACAAAATACAGCCCCGCGAGCAGGCCGATGAAAAGGCCGGGAGCGAAGCCGCCCCCCAGAAGCAACAGCACGCCGAGCGGCAGGAGCAGCAGAAGGTCGGTGGAGATTATGTTCGAAAGCTCCTGCTTCATCCGTTTTATTTTCCCGCGTTCTTTGGAATCCCAGGCCTTGGCGAACCTCCAAACCGAGGCCCACAGGAGATCCACGAGCAAGAGGACCGCGAGAAATACGCCCGCCTGGTAATAATCGAATTTGCCCGATAGAAGGACGATATAATCGATGATTATGAGATAGACGATGTTTATGACCAGATTGAACGCGGAATCGGAGGTCTCTTCCCCGAACGCGTCCGTGGCGGATTTGAACATCAGCCACCAATGGATGACGAGGACCAGAGCGAAGAGATAGAAAAAGAGGTGCAGTTTGCCCTGCAGGTCCAGAAAGGAATCCAGTGAGAAATAGATAATGAGCCCGAACAGGGTGTCGTACAGTATGGACGGGAATTCGAACTGATGGATCAGCCTGGATCCCATATGTGATAAGTATAGCAGATAGCCAGAGGTAAATGTGGTAAATATGGTTCCGCCCGGCGATACTCCTTGAATGCCGGGCGGTCACCTCTTCTTCTCGCCCCGACTTAGTATTCAGCAACTTTCGCCAGGTTCGAGACCTCTACGTATTCGCACATCATCGTAGTGCGGAAAAGTTGCCGCGAAACCTCTTCCTGAATGAGTTCACGAGCGCCACGTTCGCTTGAGGCAGAGACTTCCTTGGTCCCTCTTCTGCCGTGCATGCGAGTCATGATGTTGTTGAACTCCCAATCGCCACGCCATCTGGGCAT
>CAZCTJ010000016.1:4606-6843 GCA_964501675.1 uncultured Candidatus Saccharibacteria bacterium | reverse complement strand
CTCAGCGCCGCGAACCGCCGCGCCCGCGAGAGGCTCAGGTCGTGCAGCACGACCGCGAGCATGAGCATGAGCGCCTCATCCCACAGCTCCGGGAACCCCGAGAAGCCGTATACGAACCTGCGGCCGGGAATCGCCCCGCCCCACATGTCCTTCGCGGGATCACGTGTGGCCCAGCTCGTCATGTCGGTGAGACGGGAACGGAACACTTTCTCGCCGGCGAGCCGAGAGTACTTCTCGTCCTTCTCGGACGGCACTTCGCCGATCTTCGCCTTCCGAGAGGAGTCCCCGTATCCGAGACACAGGTATCCGCCCTTCTTCCCCGCCGCCGATTCGAATCGGGATGCAAGCGCCACGAGCTGCTCGGTGACGGCCACGGCGCGCTCCATCCTGGTCCGAACGACTTTCTCCAACTGCCTGTCAGATAGTGCCAAGGTGCCCTCCTGTAAGGCATCACAATACCATAGAATTTATAAAAATCAATGGACGAGGCCTCGAGCGCTTTTGTCCCCCTTTCCCGTTCGAATCCTCGGTTCTCAACCTTTCTCCGACACGGGAGGGACGCGGTTGTTCCTCTGGTCGTCCACCTTCGCCAAGGCTTCGGCGGGACGTAAGAAGCCGTAAATCAAAATCCGCCAAGCGGCGGATTTTGCTAACGGACTTCTAACGCGCGGGCGAGGATTCGAACGTCGCTTACGCTCTTTAGGAACCCTCGGTTCCTAACCTTTCTCCGGCACGGAGGAGCAGCCGCCCAAAAAGCAAAAAGAGGTGGCGCGAGGCCATCTCTTTTTGCTTGCTGCGCGGGCGACCGGATTCGAACCGGCGATCTCTGCCGTGACAGGGCAGCGCTTTAAACCAACTAAGCTACGCCCGCAAAGTACTTACTTTTCTGAAAAATTCTATACTTTCTCCTAAGATAAATCAAATCAGCTAATTCGCCTGATTTGTACATAAAATTCATTAGTTTTTGGCACCTTGTGTTCTCGTACGACAATCTCCAGGCATTTCCATATGTCATCAACTTCCCGTTGATCGAAACGGAGTTCAAAATCTTATCCTGCAACTGCTCAAGGAAGACTCTACTTCCGGAAGTGAATCTTGCACGAAAAACATAGATTGGGGACGGACGGCTTACTCTCGAGTATGGCTTGGCTATCAAATTTCCATCTCCGTCGAAATATCCCCTCAAAAAGTCGGCGAAATAATCCGACGGAATACGAGGTAGCTGAATCGTTTTGCTTTTTCTTGGTCCAATACCAAGTCGAAGAAGGTCGAAATACATGCCCTTGCTCCCGATTTGAAGACGATATGACGGCTGCCAATTTTTCCTCTTCCGCCTTGATACCTTATGCGTTGACCCAAGCAAGTTGCGGATTCTCATAAGCAAACCCCTATCGATGATCTCAAATTCAAGATAGAAACCACCTCGCTGCGTTCTAATCAAAGTGCCGTCCGCTGCGAAAAAACCTAGGACATAGGCCATTTCCGGCGTCCAAGCTTTGAAGAAATCCCTGTTCAGAGACCGCAGAACGGGCACCCTCTAATTATACGCTGTTATACACCTAGGTCGAGAGTCGACAGTAGCCGTTTTCCGCGAAGCCCGTGAAGTCGAAGAACCTGCGGCAAACCTCCTCCAGGGTCGCGCCTTTCTCGAACACGTGGTCCTCGCCCGCAAGCGTAACGAACTCCACGTTCTTGCCTGCATCGATAAGCACCTGGTTCATGTTCCGCGACTGGGCGTAGGGCACCCAGGTGTCTTTCTCCGAATGCATCAGGAGGACTTTCTGGTTCGAGATATCCTCCGCCTTCTGCCTCACGGAAGCCGCATTGTAGAGCGCCATGTTCCTCGCGGACGGCGGACCGCCGAAATGCACGCCGAAGATGCCCTGCGGATAGCCGACCAGAAGCTCGTACCAGTTGCTCACGCCGTTCACGGAGATGGCGCCCGTAAAAAGCTCCGGCGCTTCCACGAGCGTTTTCAAGGATAAATATCCGCCGTAGCTCACGCCCGTAAGATAGGTTTTGGTCGCGCCGGTTTTGGCCTGCGCCTCGCGAATGCCCGCAAGCACCTCGGCGATGTCCTTCTTGCCGATGTTCCCGCGCAAGGATTCCGCGTACACCCGGCCGTAACCGTAGCTCCCGGGATAATCGAGCTTCAGGATCGCCGCCCCCCTCGCGCGCAGGCCTTCCAATATCCAGTTGTAACCACCGTAGCTCGGATAGGAATGATAACTGGGACT
>CAZCTJ010000016.1:0-4596 GCA_964501675.1 uncultured Candidatus Saccharibacteria bacterium | reverse complement strand
TATCCGTCTTGCCGGAGGGAGGCAGGACGAGCGCGCCGTTCGCGTCCGCGAGCGGAGTATATTCCGTCTTAGCGGCGGCATAACCCAAGCCGGCGGGCAAGGTGCCCAGCTGATCCTCCGCCGGGCGGTAAAAGGCGACCTCCACGCCCCGCTCGCCTATCTTTCCGAAGAAAAGATAATTGCCGGAGCGCCGCAGCATGTTCCCGTAGGAGACGTTCTCCGCCACGAGCTCCAGGTCCTTGGTCGCGAGGTCGTAAAGGTAAAGATTCCATTCCATCGGTTTTTCCCGGTTCGCGATGAAGAACACCTTGTTCGATTCCCAGACCAGGAAATCCGCGACGGTGTAGGGCCGGGTGATTATTCTCCGCCCGGCGAGGGAAGAGCCGGAAAGCTTCGCCGGCTCCACCTGATACAGCGTGGGATAGCCGTCGCGATCGTCCAGGTACACGAGCGTTTTGCCGTCCGGGGAGAAATCAAAAAGGCGGGTCTCCTCGGAAAGCAAGTTCCAGTAGTTGGATCGGCTGGATACGGAATAGGCCCGGTCGCGCTCGAGGTCCACCAGGTGATGGCGCCTGCCGGAGGAGGTGTAATAGCTAAGATAGCGTCCGTCCCCGGAAAGCACCGGGAAGGTCACGCCGGCCTGGAGGGCGGACGACAAGAGCCGCGAGACCCGGTTGGTGGCGAGATCCACCGTGAGCGCTCTCCTCGCGTTCGTGATGACCACTAGCTTGCGATTGTCGGCGGTGAAAAGCGCTTTGTATACGGAAGTATTGATCGGCAATTCCGAAAGAGAATCCTGCCGCACGTCGTAGAGCCGGTTCCGGCCGTTCTCCTTGACCACCGCGAGGCTCCCGTCCGCGTTCAGATCGAACTTCTTATCGCGCAGAAAAACGGGGTATTGCAGGGTGCTCGTGGAGACCTCGAAACAGTAGAGCGGTTCCAACTGGCAACGATAACCTTGTTCCGAAACGTCCAGGGTCCGGTACCAGAGCCAGGCCTCTCCCGGCGAGCTTAGCGCCATGCTGCCGTAGCGGTAGGGCGCGGCCGCTTCGGCTCCGGAGGCCAGGCCGAGCGAGACGAGAAAGGCCGCCGCAATGATCAAAATCGATTTATTGAGTCCGGGCTTCGACCGAGCGAAGCCGGAACAAAAGATCCGGGGGGCTGAGCTCCATTTTTTATCCATGCGCATCGAGTATTTTCAGGAATTGTTTTTCGTCCAAGACCGGCACTCCCAGCTTTCGCGCCTTCCCAAGCTTGGATCCCGGATCTTCTCCCGCGACCAGATAGGAGGTTTTTTTGCTCACGGATTCGGATATCTCCCCGCCCAATTCGCGTATCCTCTCCTTGGCTTCCTCGCGGGACATTCCTTGGAGCCCTCCCGTTAATACGAAAGTTTTGCCCCTAAGCCCGCCTTTGCGCGCCGTTCTCTCCACCGAGATGCGCACTCCCGCCCGGGCGAGCTTCTTCAAGAACTGGGAGTTCTGCGGGTCCCGGAACCAGCGGAAGATGCTTTCCGCCACTTTGGGCCCCACGTCCGGCAGTTCCCGAAGTTTTGCCTCGTCGAATCCCCGGTAAAATTCCAGGAATTCCACGGGGGTTATGCGCCCGGGACGCGGAAAACTTCCCGCGAGCAGGCGGGCGGTTTCCTCCCCCACCTGCAGGATGCCCAGGGAATAGATGAAGCGGGGCAGGGCGGTTTCGCGCTTTTCGCGTATCTCCCGGATGAGATTTTCCGCGGACTTTTCGCCGAAACCCGGCAGGGAATCGATATCCCCGCTCTCCAGGGTGAAAATATCCGCCGCATCGGCGATGAGCCCCTCCTCAAAGAACCGGTCGAGTATCTGGGGACCCAGGCCGCGGATGTCGAAGCCCGTGCGGGACACGAAGTGATACAGATTCTCCCGGTGCCGCGCGCCGCACGCCCGGTTCGAACAGCGGTAAGCTACCCCGTCCCGCACGACCGGCGAACCGTCCACCGGGCACTTTGCGGGCATCCGAAAGGCGCGCTCCTTTCCGGTGCGCATCTCTTTGACCACCTTGGTTATCCGGGGAATGACGTCGCCGGCGCGGCTCACCACCACCGTGTCCCCTATTTTAAGCCCCAATCTTTCGATCTCGTCCGCATTGTGCAGCGAAGCGTGGGTGATGGTCACGCCGCCCACCAAGACCGGTCGCATGACCGCGACCGGAGTGAGCGCCCCGGTCCGGCCCACCTGTATCTTTATGTCCTCCACGACCGTGGCCGCTTCCTGCGCAGCGAATTTATAGGCGATGGCCGCCCGGGGAGCCTTGCCGATGGTCCGGGCCTCCTGGTATATCCGGTTGTCGTTCACCGAGACCACAATGCCGTCTATCTCGAAGGGTATCTTGTCCCGTTTCTTGTTTATCTCCGCGTGGAACGAGAATATCTCTTCGAGCGAGTCCGCCCCGCGGCCCGTCTTGTTGGTCTTTATGCCCCAGCCGTTGAGACGCCGGTACTCCTCCTCGTGGGTCGGGAATTCCCGGAAATATCCTTCATCGCCGGGCCGGCCGATCGCGCCGTATGCGTAAAAATCCAATTTGCGCTTCCGGGCGATCTCCGGATCGAGCTGGCGGATGGAGCCGGCGGCGATGTTCCTGGGATTGGCGTACAGCTTCGCTCCTTCCTTTTTCCGCTCCGCGTTTATCCGCTCGAATTCCTTCTTGGTCAGTACCGCTTCCCCCCGGACCACGAGCTCATCGGGGGGATCGGAGCCGTGGAGCGCGAGCGGAATCGCTTCGATCGTCCGGATGTTCTGGGTCACGTCCTCGCCATATTGCCCGTCCCCGCGCGTGCTTCCCCGCTCCAGGACGCCTTTGCGATATACGAGCTCAATGGCCAGACCGTCCATTTTGAGATCGCAATAGAAACGCGGATGCTTGGTCCGGGGAATGCTCCTGCCGAGGTGGTTCTCCAGTCTTTCGAGCCAGGACCGGACGTCTTCCTCGGAAAAGGCATCGTTCAGGGAGATCATCGGAACCGGTTCGCCCCGCACCTCGTGCCGGACCTTCTTAAAGGCCTTGAGTGGCTTGCCGGCCACCCGCTGGGTCGGGGAATCGGGCGTGACCAGCTCGGGATACTGCGCCTCAAGATCGAAGAGCTCCTTCTTCAGGGAGTCGAGCGCCTGGTCCGAGATATCCTGCCGGTCGAGAACGGCGTAAAGATAGCGGTGATGGTTGATCGCCTTGCGCAACTGGGCCGCGCGTTCGCGGACTTTTTCCGGGATCTCTCGGGGCATCGTTCAAGAACCCTGCGGTTCTTAGGCATTATACCCGCAGAAAAACCCGATTGGAAACTCAAGGCGTGAGATCCAACTCGAACGCGCGGCTCACTCCGCGCGAAACTCCCAGGGAACGCATGATGGTCGTGGAAGCGCTCTTGCAGGAAGTGGTCGCGACGGATTGCGCGTTCTCATAGCAGTTCAGGACGTAGCTCACCCCCGGATCGGACAGGCCCGGACCCGGCAGGGAGGTCTGGGGATTGAACAACTGGTACAAACCCCACTCCACTCCGGTATCCGCGGCAAAGATGGCTTTCGCGGAGTTGCCCATATCCGTGCTCTGGCGGATCTGGTAGGTCATCAAAAGCCCGGCGATCGCGGTCGCGCCGACCACCGTCCCGCCCAGAGCGAGGATGGTGAGGATCATCGCCTGTCCCTTCCTTTTCATTTCAGGATCTCGATGCGGTTCGCCGGAAATTCCCTGGTCGTGCCGGGATCGCTGCGGGTATAAACGATTATCCGTGAGCCGGTCTTGATCTCTCCCGCCGGAACGGGCGAGCTTTCTCCGGCCCGGAAAACGCGGGTGTAATCGGCGATCAGAGCCGATCTTTCGTCATACAGCACATAGGCCCCGCCGCTCGCGGTCACGGTACGCGGAACCTGGAAGATCACGCGGTCCCCGCTCGCCTTCGTCACGGAACCGGACAAGGAATAGATATATATCTGCCGATCGGCCGGAGGGGGCTCCCCTCCCGGCCACTTGATGTCCAGGACCAGGATCAGGACCCAGGCGAGCGCCAGGACGCCGATGCCCAGGAATATCTTCTGCCACGTTCGGGTGCTCATATGTTTTGATTATAGCATTTAGGCCTAGGAGGAGCCGTCGTCCAAAGGTAATCTGGGGCTCACGGTGGTTTGAATGTAGACCGCGTGGTCCTTGAGGGACGCCTCCTTGGAGGTGACCCCGACCGAGATTATGATGCGCGGCTGGAAATTGTCCCCGGGCGCTCCGCCGGGAGGGTACTGCCACAACACCCGGAAGCGCAGGTCCTTCACCTCCACGTTGTCCGCGGTTATCTTCCGGAAGGTGTCGCCGGAACAGGTCACCGCGCCCACCGCTCTCTGGATGGAACCGCCTATCAGGCAGTAGGCGACGGACTGCTTCTTCGCGTTCTTGAAGAACAGCTGGTTCTGGTTCGGACAATTCACCGTCTTGCAGAAATCGTAGCCGGTGCGGATCTCGCGCGCGATCTGCTCCAGGGCCAGGCTCACGTTGCTGTTCGCGGAGATGAGGGCGGCGGCCTGCCGCTGGGTCCGGAAGGCCTGCACCAGTCCTCCGGCCGAGATCGAAACCACC
>CAZCTJ010000015.1:0-14361 GCA_964501675.1 uncultured Candidatus Saccharibacteria bacterium | reverse complement strand
AAGCAAGGACAAGATCGCCGCGCTGGAGGCAAGACTCCTGGAGCGGGAGGTCAGTTTCGATAAAAGACTGAACGCCTTGAGCGAAGGCGAGACCTCCGTCCGGGAAAAGACCGCCAAGCTGGAGAGCCGGGAGGCGAAGATATCCGAGCAGGAGGACAAGATCTCGAAAGAACTGGAGCGCGTAGGAGGACTTTCCAGGGACGAGGCCAAAGCGGAGCTTATGGCCCAGATCCGCGAGAACAATTCCCAGGACCTGGCCCAGATATTGCAGAAAATAGACCGGGAACGGCGGGACGAGATAGAGAAGAAGGCCATGGACATCATCACCGTGGCCCTTCAGCGCTATGCGCGCTCCCATATCTCCGAGGTGACCACCACCGTCTTTCCGCTCAATAACGAGGAGATCAAAGGCAAGATAATCGGCCGGGAAGGCCGCAACATCCGGGCCCTGGAGCGGGCGACCGGCGTGGAATTCGTCATAGACGAGACCCCGGATTCCGTCGTCATTTCCTCTTTCGATCCCTATCGCAGGGAAATAGCGCGCATCGCGCTGCAGAAGCTCGTGAAGGACGGGCGAATCCAGCCGGCCAAGATCGAAGAGAAGGTGGAGGAAGCCAAGGCGGAACTCGTGAAAAGGGTCCAGGAGATCGGCGAAGCGGCCGCCATGGAGGTGGGGGTATACGACCTGCCCAAAGAGATAATCCAGCTCCTGGGCCGGCTTCATTTTCGGACCAGCTACGGCCAGAACGTGCTGACCCACTCCATCGAAATGGCCTACATCGCGTCCATGATCGCGGCGGAGTTGGGCCTGAACACCGAGGTCGCCAAGAAAGCGGCGCTGCTCCACGACCTCGGCAAGGCCATCGACCACGAGGTGGAGGGCACGCACGTGGAGATCGGCATGAAGATCCTGAAAAAGTACGGCATCGATGAACGGGTGATCGACGCCATGCGCTCCCACCACGAGGATTACCCGTATGCGAATTCGGAGGCTTACGTCATAACCGCCGCGGACGTGATCTCGGCCGCCCGGCCCGGCGCCAGGCGGGACACCGTGGAGAATTACATCAAGCGCCTGGCGGAGCTGGAGCGCATCGCCATGGATTTCCCCGGCGTGAAGCAGGCCTATGCCATCTCCGCCGGACGGGAGCTCCGCATTTTCGTGGTGCCGGAGAAGGTGGACGATTTCCGGGCGCTGGAACTGGCGCGGGAAGTGGCGAACCGCATCCAAACCGAACTGAAGTATCCCGGCGAGATAAAAGTCAACGTCATCAGGGAGGTGCGGGCGGTCGAATACGCCCGGTAAGAACGTTCCTCTCGCGCAAAAACGAGCCAGCCATCCGCGATCACAGCATCAGGCATGCACTTTAACGGAACAAATCCGGCCAGAGCGACCATTGAATTCTCGACGGCTGGTTTGCGTACGGCCGCAAAGTTCTTCCTGTATCTCGCGGTTATGAGCGTGGTAGTGGTGGTGCCCGGAACTTTCTTTCCCTTCATCGGGGTCAAATATTTCTTTTTCCGCGCCATGGTGAGCCTGGCGCTCATTTCGCTCGCCATATGGTGGGGCTTCGATCCGGAGGCGGACGCTTGGCTGCGCCGGAGATTCAAAGATGTATTCTCCCGCCCTTTGTTCCTGGCGGTTTCGGTGTTCGTCCTGATGTTCCTCTTGGCTTCGGTCTTCGCATACGATCCGCAGGGGGCTTTTTGGTCCAACTTCGAGAGAGGCGAAGGGGGATTCCAGATGGTCCATTACTACCTGTTCTTCACCATCATGCTCCTGCTTTTTGAGAGCGATCGGGATTGGCGTATGTTCTTTAAGATCTCCCTGGCGGCCGCGGCACTCGTGGTGCTCTACGGATTCGCATCCAACTGGTATGTGGAAAAGGGGGAAGGCGCGTTCACGAACCCCTTCGGCCTGATAAGTCCCTACCGGGACGGCATCGAGCGGGCATTGAACGAAGATGCGCCGCCGCAGGTGACCGGTTTCGGCCGGGAATTCTGGCGCCGTCTACTCGAAGGACGTTTCCAGGGCTCCTTGGGCAATCCCGCTTACGTGGCTCCCTATCTTATGTTCGCCGCCTTTTACGCGTTGTGGCTGTGGCTTAAAGGCAGAAAGGTCCTCCGGCGGAATCTCGGCTACTGGGCGCTCATCGCGTTATTCTTCTTCGCCTTTCTGCTCACCCAAACACGGGGGGCGTTCCTGGGATTGGTCGCCGCCTCGGGCGTCTTCCTTATATATTTGCTCTTTTCCGGGGAAAAGAAATTGCGCCGGGCGGCGCTTATCGCAATGGCCGTGCTTGCGCTCACGGCTGCGGTGCTCACCGGATTCCGGGAACACCCCCTGGTCGCCAATGCGCCGATAAGCCGCCTGCTTTATTTCGATCTCAAGGAGCTCACGGCGCAGACCAGGTTTTGGACCTGGAACTCCGCCTGGCAAGGTTTCCTGGAGAGGCCGCTCTTGGGCTGGGGACCGGAGAATTTCGGCACGGTGTTCGATAAGTATTTCGATCCCCGGCATTTTGTCCCGGGCAAGGCGACCGAGACCTGGTTCGACCGGGCGCACAGCACGGTATTCGGATATCTCGCGGAGACCGGCCTGGCGGGCCTTCTCGCGTTCCTTGCGATATTCGCGGTCTTTTTCCGGGGTTTATGGAATAAGCTCCGGACGGGATGGCTGCCGGACGGGAATGCCCGGACAGGGCGCGTTCTCGCGGGACTGCTCATCGCCGTACCCGTGGGCTACTTCGTCCAAGGACTGGTCCTGTTCGATGTTCTGCCCATCTACGTCAATCTTTTCGCGTTCTTCGGGTTCGTGAGCCACTTATTCCATGGAACAAACGACTAGAAAAATACTTGCGGTATCCGTGTCGGTTCTCGTCGCCGCGGTCGCGGTTTACGGGAATTACCTGCCCCTGCAGAAATCGAAGCTCTTTTTGAGGGCGATCTCCATCCTGCCCGCGAACGCCACTCAGGACAATTTTAGGGAGATACAGATGATCCTGGACGAGCCGCTCCGCGCTCCTTCTCCCATCGGCCAGGAGGAGATCGTGAGAGAGGCGGCCAAGCGCGCGCTGGGCTACGTCACGAGCGACGGAGCGATACCGCTTGTCGATTACATCGAAAAATACTATGCTCCTATTGCGAAATCCGGACGGGGCATGAGCTTCAGCCAGAACCTCCTGATGCTGGGTTTGCTTCACCGGCAGGCGTTCATCGCGACCGGAGATCCCTCCCATTTCCAGGCGGCCAAGGCTTACTTCGAGGAAGGATATGAGCGCGGGCCGCGCCGACCCCAGTTCCTGTACGCCCTCTTGCAGATGTATCAGGCGGAGAAGAACGTGGCCGGGGCCAAAAAGGTGGGGGGGGAGATACTCTCTCTGTGGCCGGAGGACCGAACCGCCAGGGAAAGCTTGATGAAATTTCTCGAGGAGAACGCCGACGGAGGAAACTAACCGCATGAAAAAAGCATTGATATTCGGGATAACCGGTCAGGACGGCTCGTATCTCGCGGAGGTCCTACTCGAAAAGGGATACGAAGTGCATGGGGTGATCCGCCGCGCCTCGACCTTCAATACCACAAGGATAGACCATCTTTACCGCGATCCGCACGTGAACGGAGTTAGCATGCATCTCCATTACGGCGACCTTTCCGATGCGAACACCATCCGCAAGCTGATCTATAAGATCCAGCCGGACGAGATATACAACCTGGGCGCGCAATCCCACGTGCGGGTCTCGTTCGACATACCGGAATATACCGGGAACATCACCGGTTTGGGCACGTTGCGGATCTTGGAAGCGATCAAGGATTACGAGGAACACTCCGGCAAGAAGGTCAAATTCTATCAGGCATCGAGTTCCGAGATGTTCGGCTCCGCGCCCCCGCCCCAGAACGAGAAAACGCCCTTCGAGCCGCGCAGTCCCTATGGCGTGGCCAAGGTCTATTCCTATTACACGACCAAGAATTACCGGGACGCCTATGGGATCTTCGCGGCGAACGGGATACTTTTCAACCACGAATCCCCCCGGCGGGGGGAGACGTTCGTTACCCGCAAGATCACGAGGGGCATCGCCCGGATAAAGGCCGGTTTGGACAAGAAGATATATCTCGGGAATCTGGACGCCAAGCGCGACTGGGGCTACGCGCCGGAATACGTGGAGGCCATGTGGCTCATGCTCCAGCAGCCGAAGGCCGACGACTTCGTGATCGGCACGGGGGAGAGCCATTCCGTGAGAGATTTTCTGGATGAGGCTTTCAAATGTGCGGGCATCGACGATTGGAAGGGCTTCGTGGAGATCGATCCCAGGTATTACCGTCCCACGGAAGTGGAACACCTGGTGGCCGACAACACCAAGGCCAAGGAGAAGCTGGGCTGGCAGCCGAAGGTCAAATTCCCGGAGCTGGTGAAAATGATGGTGGATGCGGACCTGGCCGCCGTGGAAGAGGAACTATGGATCTCAAAGGCAAGAAAATCCTCATAACCGGAGGCCACGGCTTTCTGGGACGCCACCTGGTGGAGGTCCTGCTTCAACGGGGGGTCGTCCGGGAGGATCTTTCCCTGCCTGCTTTTCCGGAAACCGATCTGCGCAGATGGGAGGATTGTGCGGCGGCGGTCCGGGGACGAGACGTGGTCATTCACCTTGCGGCCAAAGTGGGCGGAATCGGCTTTAATATGGAGCGGCCGGGGGAATTCTTTTATGACAATCTGGTCATGGGCGCGCACTTGATGGAAGCGGCCCGGCAGGCAGGCGTCCGGAAATTCGTGGGTATCGGCACCATCTGTTCCTATCCCAAGTTCACCCCGACGCCATTTAAGGAAGACGACCTCTGGAACGGATATCCGGAAGAGACCAATGCGCCCTACGGACTGGCCAAGAAAATGCTCCTGGTCCAGGCCGACGCCTACCGCAGGCAATACGGCCTGGACGCCATCACCCTTTTCCCGGTCAACATGTACGGCCCGGGAGATTCGTTCGACCCCGCGCGCTCCCATGTTATTCCGGCCCTGATAAAGAAAGTGGCGGATGCCAAGCGCGACGGTTCGGACCACATCGTCGTGTGGGGCACGGGCAAAGCCACTCGGGAGTTCCTGTACGTGAAGGACGGCGCCCTCGCCATCGCGATGGCCGCCGAAAGCTATGACAAGCCGGGACCCATGAACGTCGGCTCCGGCCTGGAGATATCCATCCGGGACCTGGTCGGTCTTGTTTGCAAGCTGATGGATTTCAACGGCAGGGTCGAGTGGGATGCCTCCAAGCCCGACGGGCAGCCCCGGAGGATGCTCGATATAAGCCGTATCCGGCGCGAGATCGGCTTCGAAGCAAGAACGGATCTTGAAGCGGGCCTCAAGGAGACCATCGATTGGTACTACAGCCACGAGGCATCCCAGGGTCAGCCGGAAGCCCCGTAGAATTCCTTTATCTTGGCGATCACCAGGTCCTTATCCTTGTCGCTCAATTGCGAGGAGGAAGGGAGGTAGAGACCGTTCGCGCCATAGTGGTCGGACCATTTGAAGTCGCCTTGCTGGTCGTAGACGGGCTGGGCATGCATTGGGATGAAGAAGGTTCGTGTCTCGATGCCGTTCCGACCCAGGAAGTCCATCAGTTCGTCCATCCGGGAGACGAGTATGCCGAACATCCAGAACACGCAGAAGGTATCGGGCGGCTCCGGGAAAAAGCGGATGCCGGGCACGTCCGCGAGGCCTTCCATGTAATACTTGGCGTTTGCCCGCCGTTTTTCGATCAGTTCGTCCAGGCGCTTGAGTTGCGCGAGGCCCAGGGCCGCGCCCAGGGCGGACATGCGCAGGTTCCAGGCGATGGTCTTGTGCCAGAAGTGTTTCTCGTCGTCGAAGTCGTAGCCGCGCATATGCCGCAGGCGCTCGGCCAGCTCATCGTCGTTCGTCACGATCATGCCTCCTTCGCCGGTGGTCATGATCTTGTTCGCGTAGAAGGAGAAGCAGTTCGCATGTCCGAAGGTGCCCACCAATTTGTCTTTGTATTTGGCGCCGTGCGCTTCGGCCGCGTCCTCCACCACCAAGAGGTTGTGCTTCTTGGCGATGGCCATGATGGCGTCCATGTCGCACGGTTCCCCGTAGATATGCACCGGCATGATCATCTTGGTCTTGGGCGTTATCTTCTCTTCGATCTTCGCCGGGTCGATGTTGAAGCTATGTTCGCTCGAATCCACGAAAACCGGGGTCGCGCCGCAGTGGCTCACGGCGGCAGCGGTGGCGATCATGGTGAAATCGGGGACAATGACCTCGTCGCCGGGGCCGATGCCCAGCGCCTTCAGGGCCAGGAACAGGGCCGACCCCCCGGAATTCACGGCGACGGCGTGTTTCATGCCGAACTTTTCCGCGAAAGCCGATTCCAGCCGGTGCACCGGCGGAGCGATGGAGGATATCTCCGTCTTCTTTATCGCATCCGTGACGTGTTTCACCTCCAGATCGCCGATGTCCGGCTCGCAGACGTAGATCTTGACCGGGTACTTATTTTGGCTGGGCATTTTTTTGTAAATCTTCGAGATCCGCTTCGACCATAAGCTTGACCAGCTCCTTGAATTTGACCTTCGGATCGAAACCGAAAGCGTTCCTGGCCCTGGAGGTATCGCCGACGAGGACGGTATTCGTCGCGGGCCGCAGGAACTTGGGGTTTATCTTAACGTATCGCTTGGGATCGAGGCCGACCGCGGCGAACGCGGCATCCAGGAATTCCTGGACGGAATGGGCCTCGCCGGTGCAGATGATGTAGTCGTCCGACTTGGGCTGCTGCATGATGTTCCAGGCCGCTTCCATATATTCCCGGGAATAGCCCCAGTCGATCTCTGCGGAGAGGTCCCCGAGTTCCAGCGTATCCTGTAAACCCAGCTTTATCTTCGCCGCGGCGCGGGTGATCTTTCTCGTGACGTATTCCTCCGGCCGGCGAGGGGACTCGTGATTGTAGAAGATGCCGGTCGCGACGAACATGCCGTAGGCCTCCCGGTAAAAGCGGGAGATGACGTAGGCGAGCACCTTGGCGCAGGCATACGGGCTCTGCGGCCGGAAGGGCGTGTTCTCCGTCTGGGGATTTTCCTCCGCCTTGCCGAAGACGTTGGAGGTGATGGGCTGGAAGAACTTTATCTTGGGGTCAAGCTGCCTCACGATCTCAAGCATCGCGCCCGGCGTGACACCGGTGATGCGGTATTGGTAATCCACCAGGTCGAAGCTCCAGCCGGCATGGTCCTGGTCGGCCTCGTTGTATATTTCGTCCGGCCTGACCTCGTTTATCACCCGGTAGAGCGAAGTGGTGTCCAGAACGTCGCCCCGGTGCAGGGTGATCTTATCCAGGATGTGTTCGATATTCCGGGTATTGCCGGTCGCGGTGCGCCGGATGAAGCCGTGCACCTCATAGCCCTTTTCTAAAAGGACCTCCGCGAGGTACGAGCCGTCCTGACCGGTAATTCCGAAGATAAGCGCTTTAGGCATTGGAAATCCGTACGCTGTTCATCATAATACAACCGATATGGAAAATGAAAGCCGACGGGGTGATCGCTAAAAGGGATAGGGGAACAATCCGGCGTCTTTCAGCTCCTTCTCGATTTTAGAGAGAAATAATCGCAGGAATTCGAAGCGAGGCGCGGCGATCTCTCTCGCCTTAGGTGTTCTGAGCCATGATTCCCATTCCAGATGATGGCGAAGATCCCTGGCGACCGAGAGAGGATTTTTGAACGTCGCATCCGGATTCTCCCAGAGGTGTCGGTAGTCCACGGGTTGAAGGTCATGGAAGTGTTGTCCCGACCTGATGAAGGCCAGGGCGCCGATATTCTCTATCTGGTCCGCATCCTTGAGAGCGACGGTGACCGGGTTGTCCTTTGGATCGTTCTTCTTGGAATGCTCCATGACCGCCTCGAGAACCAGCGTTTTATCATTCTCATCCAAGGGAACAACGGAAAGATATTCAGAGACCTTGGCCCGAACCTCGGTTTCCGAAGCGTCCGGGAAAATTCGGTCCGTATTGTGGCAAACGCCCGCGATCCAGCCGAGCTCCCCGATTCGGTCGTCTTCGGCTATGGATTTTGCATATTGGGCGACCGCGAAGGCGTGCTCAAAGTCATGTCCAGCGGCGCAAACAGCCCGTTGTTTTTGATGGTCCTGCTGAACAAGCCGGACCAGCTCATTGAATTTTTTCCAGGTAGGTTCGCTCACGGCCATTCTAGGAAGATGGGTGTTCCCGGCTGAATATCAGATTGGTGCCGTTCATCTTCTCCGCCGTATAGGTCCGGAGCAGCTCGTCGACGGTGACGGGCACGATCTTTTTGGTCTCGTCGCTTATCTCGGATATGGAGAAGCCAAGGTTGACGAAGGTGCGCAAAAACTCCTCCGGGTTCCCGCCGCTCGAGGCGATATATAAAGGAATGAACTCGGAGATGACCGTTATGTCCCGGTTGTTCCGGAAGACGCCCAAGGCGCCTTTCTGGACCAGGTGCTCCGCGCCCTCGGTGTCCATCTTCATCACGTTCACCCGCGCGTTTTTCAGGTAATCATCCAGGGATATGGTTTCGATATCCACCTCCTCCGCGAACCCTTCGGTCGAATTGCCCTGAATGAAAGGCAGGACGAGTATCTTGGGATCCTTCAGGGGGTCATAGAAAGAATTGTTCGCCCATCTGGTCTTGCGCAGGAAGAATTTTTTGGAGCCGGTGGTCTCCGAAACCGCCTTGGGGACGACGGTCACGTTGTCGAGGCCGTTCGCGGCCACGTTCTTCCGGAGGAGATCCACGCTCCGGGAGTCCGGCTCGAACGCGTATACCCGGCCGGAGGCGCCGACTTTCCTCGCGGCGTTCAGGGTATACCAGCCGATCGAAGCACCCACATCCACGAAAGTGTCGCCCGGCTTGAGGACGGATTCCACGAAGGCGGTCTCCTCCGGCTCGAAATCCTGGAACTTCTGAGAAAGATACCCGGAAGGGTCCATATAAATACGGAACCCCCTTTTCTCAATGAACTCCTCCGGCTTGCCGCGCAGGAATTTCTCCAGCCGGAAATTAAGGTCTTTTATCCAGGAAACGCGCGAAAGTCCCTTGCCGCGCACGATGCGGCGCAGGGCCCAGTATATCTTTCGGAGGAGGCTGCGCATTGATTTTATTTAAAGCCAGCCTTGCGGAGGAACGTCTTCACGTAAGGATCCCAGCGCGGGTCGATCCTGCTGAACCATTTGGAATCGCTGCTCTGCCAATCCAGGATCACCTTTCGGTCCACGTTGACTTCGACCGAGTAGTCGACGGCGATCATGTGCGAGCTGGTGCCTTGGTAGTATCCCACCGGCGAGAAATATTCATATACCCCCAGTTGCCTGGGATTTTTGCCCCGCAGACCGGTTTCCTGCTTGACCTTCCGCAGAGCGGCGTCCGCGAGGAGTTCGTTCTTTAAGATCCGCCCGCCCGGGAACCACCATTTCCCCTTTTCCGGCTCGTTCTTGCGCTTGACCAGCAGAAAGAATTTTTTGCTTTTACCGCCTACCACGATCACGTCCGTGCACACGAGCGGCAGGACCCTATGGACCTCCCGGTATAATTTCTCGGGTATTTTCTCGCCCAGTACGGGGAATTTTTTGGCCATAGTACCCGTGTAAATTAGCTTATCTTCATTCCGCTTGCAATCCCAGCTCTTTTTTCAGCGCCGCGAACACTCTTTCCGCGACCGCGGCATTGCCCTCGTCGTTTATGTGCACCGCATCGACGTAAAATGCTTTCTGTCTCCCGAGCAGGGAGTCCGAGGTGTCGAAGAAATTCGCGAGCCGCATGGCCAAGAGCTCTCCGTAGGTCTCCCGGTATAAGGTCAAGAGCTTCTCGTCCGAGAGGCGGGTATCCACGTTCCGGATGATCTCCTCGCCCCCGACCGGGCGGTCATTATATAGAAGCGTGGGCTGGAGGAATTCGGCGTACCGAAAGCCGTACGCCCGGGCGAGCGCTGCGAGAAGGTCGTGGGATTGCCGGTAATTCGCGGCGATCTCCTCCGCGAAGCGCGCGATATCCCCCTCGCTCTCTCCCGCTCCTTCTTTGAAATGGATGAAGTCCCGGGCCCGGACCAGGAAGGGAGTAAACCGCTCTTCGAGGAAGGGCGTGTTGCGCGAAAGGACGGCGAGTCCTTTGCATAAGCCGCAGGAATTGAGCTGGTCCTTTATGAATTCTCGGAGCTGTCCCCGGAGCCCGCCTTCCAATTTGTTCCGGATGGCCTTTTCCGCATACAGGGCGCCCGCCCGCCCCGCCTCGTAAGAATTATCTATGTCGTTCGTGCCGCCGTAGAAAATGACATAATCGAACCGTTCTCCCTCCCGCAAAAGGAGGACGAGCTTCATCAGGCTTTGAGTGAAGTCGTAGCTCGACGCCCCATGATTGGCGACCAGATAGCGGACGTCTTTTCCGCCCGCTTCGTGGAGGAGGCGCGAGAGATGAGAGGGGATGGTGAGGTCATCCGGCGTGCCCAGGCCGAGCATGGTCGAGCCGCCGAACATGCCGATCTTGTAGATCTTCGCCTTATCGTCGGGGACGATCTCGGGTTCCCAGGTTTTTCTCGTTCCGCCCGCGTAATTCACGGTCTGCGTCGCGCAGTCGGGGCCAAGGTCGAACATGAGATATCTCACGAATCTCCCCGGCCTTTTCCCTCTTTGCGCGGCGCAATCCTCGATGTCCTCAAAATACTGCCCCGCCCATTCCTTGTCCTGGTATGCCTCGAAGGTCTTGCGCCTCTCAAAATTCCCGAGGCGGTTCCCGTAATTAACGGCGAACCGCGCCACGGCCTCCGCGAACAGCAAAAAAAGAAGCGCGGCCGCGACGGTGAAAACGATCTTTTTCTTCCTGCTCATGGCCTCGCGTGCGCTTGATTTGCGATTCCCCTCATAATACCATACAGAACGACACGAGAGCATGGACATTTTGGGCATCTCCGCTTTCTACCATGATTCCGCCGCGTGCCTGGTGCGCGACGGGAAAATTGTCGCTGCCGCGCAGGAAGAGCGCTTCACCCGCAAAAAACACGACCACGAATTCCCCAGGAACGCCATCGCCTATTGCCTGCGAGAAGGCGGTGTTTCCGTCGCGGAGGTCGATTATGTGGCGTTCTACGAAAAGCCGTTCTTGAAATTCGAGCGTCTCGTTGAGACCTATCTTACGTTCGCGCCCCGAGGCGTCATCTCCTTCTTGAAGGCGATGCCCTTATGGCTCAAGAAGAAACTTTGGATAAAGGAGCTCATCCGCCGGGAGCTGGGATACCAGGGCAAGATCCTTTTCCCGGAACACCACGTCTCGCACGCGGCCTCCGCCTTCTACCCCTCCCCCTTCGAGAGCGCGGCGATACTCACCCTGGACGGGGTGGGCGAGTGGACCACCACCAGCTGGGGCGTCGGCCGCGGCAACAAAGTGGAGCTCCTGTACGATATCAATTTCCCGCACTCCTTGGGGATGCTCTACTCCGCCTTCACTTATTACACCGGGTTCCGGGTCAATTCCGGCGAATACAAGCTGATGGGCCTCGCGCCATACGGGCGGCCCAAGTACAAGGATTTGATCTACCGGGAGCTCATCGACGTGAAGGAAGACGGGTCTTTCCGGATCAATATGGCCTACTTCGACTATGCGGTCGGGCTCACCATGACGAACGGCAGATTCGACCGGCTTTTCGGAGGACCGCCCCGGAAGCCGGAGTCGGGGCTCACCCAGAAAGAAATGGACCTGGCGGCGTCCATCCAGGAGGTCACGGACGAGACGGTGCTCAAGATGGCCCGCCATATCCGGAAGGAGACCGGCGAACGCGATCTGGTCATGGCGGGCGGAGTGGCTTTGAATTGCGTCGCGAACGGCAGGCTTCTGCGCTCCGGCATCTTCGAGGACATCTGGATCCAGCCTGCCGCAGGCGACGCCGGGGGAGCGCTGGGAGCGGCGCTCCTCACCTGGTACGAATATCTGGGCAAAGAGCGCGTCTCCCCGCGCGGCAGGGATGCCATGGCCGGAGCGTACCTGGGTCCGCAGTTCTCGGAGGCGGAGATACTCGAGTTCTTGCGGACGAAGAACATCCCATTCGAGGAGCTTGGGCCAGAGGCCGTCCCGCAGCGCGTTGCGGACCTCATCGCCGGCGGCAAGGTCATTGGATGGTTCGAGGGCCGAATGGAGTTCGGCCCTCGGGCGCTCGGTTCGCGTTCCATCTTGGGCGACGCGCGTTCACCCAAGATGCAGGAAACGATGAATCTGAAGATCAAATTCCGAGAGAGCTTTCGGCCCTTCGCGCCCTCCGTGCTGTACGAAAAAATGAGGGAGTATTTCGAGATGGACCGGCCGAGCCCCTACATGCTCTTGACCGCCGATGTGGTGCCTTCCCGGCGGAAGAGAATGAGCAAGGAGCAGGAAGAACTGTTCGGCATAGAAAAGCTGAACGTCCCGCGCTCCGATATTCCCGCGGTCACGCACGTGGACTATTCCGCCCGCCTGCAGACCGTGCATCCGGAGACCAATCCGCTTTATCACCGGATGATCTCCGAGTTCGACAAAAAGTACGGCTGCGGCGCGATAATCAACACCTCCTTCAACGTTCGCGGGGAACCGATCGTGTGCTCGCCACGGGACGCCTATCTTTGCTTCATGCGCACGGACATGGACCATCTGGTCCTGGGCAGGTATCTGCTCGACAAGACCCTGCAGAAGCCTCTGGACAACGATTCCGACTGGAGGAAAGAATTCCAACTGGATTGAACCCATGAATCTGACCGACGAACTTCGGGCGGTAAAAAGCGGCGAAAAAGACCTCCGGAATTTCGGATTTCTCCTAGGCGGGGTCCTTGCGGGCATATCGTTTTTCCCGGTCCTCATGGGCAGAGGGATTTCGCTGCCGTGGTTTCTGGCCGGCATCACCCTGATCTTCCTCGGCTTGGCCTATCCTCGCCTCCTTTGGCCGTTCCAGCGTATCTGGATGGCGGCCGGCATATTGCTGGGCATGGTCGTGACCAATATCATTCTGACCGTTTTCTTTTTTGCTGCGCTTTTGCCGCTTGCGCTCACCCTGCGACTGTTCCGAAAACGGCCGTTCGATCCCGCGTTCCGCCTGCCCGGTCGGAGCTATTGGCACCGCCGTCCGCCTTCTTCCAGAGCGAGCGGCCTTGAAAAGCAGTTTTAACATCGATAGAATCAAAGCGACCTTCGGCATGACTCGGGTCTAAAATGAGCAAACTATCCATCCTCAAGGAATTCTGGGATTTTTTAAGGGAACGCCGCAAATGGTGGCTCGTGCCGCTTCTCGCCTTCCTTATCCTGCTCGGATTCCTGGTCTTCCTGTCCCAGGGTTCCGTGGTCGCTCCGTTCATCTACACCATCTTTTAGGGAAGGCGCGGCTCCAAAAAAAATACCGCCCCTTGGGCGGCAAGGATGCTTGCCCGGGCGGTTCGCTTTAAGCCAGCGCTTCTCTGCCGATCACCTTGAATTCCGGGAAGGGCACGATGAATTTCCCGCCGCCATTAAGCCAATCCGCCTCCAATTTCACGAAGGTGTCCGTGAACGCCCAGGGCAGGATGAGGAAGTAGTCGGGTTTCATCGCATGCGCCTCTTCCTCGGAAACGATGGGGATCATGGTGCCGATGGTGTACTTGCCCCACTTCTCCTCGCTCTTGTCGGAGATAGCGGTCACAAGTTCGGGTCCCAGGCCGAAATACTGGAGGATGGTGTTGCCTTTGGTGGAGGCGCCAAAGCCGTAGACGCGTTTGCCCCGGGCGACCGCGTCCTTTATGAAATCCACGGTCGTTTTCTTGTTGTCCTCGATGTTCTTCGCGAACCGTTCATAATCAAAAACGGGCTCGGGATATTTGATGCTGCCGTTCTTAAGCTTGCGCGCATAGAGCCGGTAGCTGCCTCCGTTTATGGAATTCTCTTCCACTTGGAATATCTCCAGGCCGTTCTTTTCGAAGAGGTAGGTGAGTGCCGGGTAGGAATAGTATTCCAGATGTTCGTGGCACACGTTCCCCAGGTCGTTCTTTTCGATCATGGGCTTCAGGGTCATGAGCTGGGCGATGAAAATGCCGTCCTCCGCCATGACCTTGGCCGCATCCCGGACGAACTGGTTCGGGTCCTCCATGTCGTAGAACATCCCGATCGCGGTGACGATCTTGGCCGGCGGCAGGCCAAGCTTCCTATATAGTTCCTCGCTCCAGAAATCATGGATGACGTGCTCGGCATGCTTTTTAAGCTCGTCCTCCAGGTTGTCCGCGGGTTCGCAGCCGACGCGGATGGAATTCTTCGGGAAGAAGCTCAAAAGAACGCCGTCGTTCGCTCCGATGTCCAAGACCACGTCGCCGTCCTTGAGCGCCGCCATTTTTTGGGATTTCTCCGCGATGTCCCGG
>CAZCTJ010000014.1:0-17114 GCA_964501675.1 uncultured Candidatus Saccharibacteria bacterium | reverse complement strand
TCTTCGACCCTGCCCCAGCCGCTCCGAAGCGGAGAACGGCCATTGGCAATGTTTGTTTACGACTGCTAATTTAGCTCGCCGTCCTTCCCCCTGTCAAGGGGCTCCGGCATCCGGCCTGCGGGAACCGGCGTAGATTTTCTCCTGCGGAAAAGCTCGCCTGCTTCTCGTCCGACCGGCTCCCTGCCACGGGAGACCGAGCCCGGTCGGATTCCGAAAGCTTCCCGCAGGCCGGATGCCTTCGCCCTGCGGCGTGCATATAAAACCGTGCCGGGACGTCCTTTAGGACCGGATGCGGGATATGAGCTTCAGGATCACGTAGATCAAAACCGCCGCGAGCGGCAGAACGACCACCGCGATCAGCACGTAGATCCACCAGGCCGCCCCGCCCTCCGTACGGAAGGTCAGGAGATCTCCGTGCCGACGGCCGAACCGGTTCTCGGCGGCGACCCGAAAATAATAAGTGCCTCCCCGAAGGCCGCTTAAGCGCTCCGACACGTCCGAACCGATGGTGCTCGCTTCGATCTGCTGCTCGGGACTGGCTTCTCCGAGCGCTTCGTCCGTTCCATATTCGAACCAATACCGCGCGGGTTCTCCGTTCGGATTGACGTAGCCCCTGACCTCGATCCCGCCGTTCTCCGAAACGGATTCGCTCGTTCTGACCAAGGGGGAATTTCCGGGCGCCGAAACCTTGACCGAGGCCTGCGCGCTCAAGCCTTCGTATTCCGCGGAGACACCGGCGTCGCCGGCGCTGCGCCCCCGGAATCGGCCGTAGGCCTCATGGATCAGCACACCTTGGTCGTTCGAACTCCAATCCGCGTCCGAGGTCACGTTCACCCGCGCCTTTCTGCCGTCCGGGCCGTCCGAATCATAATAGAGCGAAAAGGCCGCCTGCTCTTCAATGGCTATGGTCTGGTTCGGAGGCGAGATGACCAGGGTCGCTCTTGATTCCGGAGGCGGCTCCGCCGGAGGCGGAACGCTCGGGGACGGGGCGGGAGGAGGCGGAGCGGAGGTTTTGAGCGTCGCAAAACTCTGAAGCAGGCCGTAATTCCTGCCCCTGGAATTTTCCGCCACCAACCGGAAGTAATATATCTGCCCGGAGACAAGCTTGGTCAGGACCGCATCCACATTGAAATCGATCGCCCCGGTCAACGTTTTCTTGGCCGTGAGCTTGCCCAGGGAATCCGTGGTCCCGTACTCGAACCACCAGGTGGTCTTCAAATTATAGGGATTCAAAAGCCCGTTCAGTTTGGCGGATGTTCGGGTCACCTCGGTCGCCGGCCCGGTGATCATCTGGGGCGGTCCGCCGCCAGCTATATCCATCGGTATGAACTGCCGGATCTCGCCCAAGGTCGTGCCCCGGGAGTTCCTGGCCACTCCCCGGTAGTAATAGACCCGGCGAGTGGTGAGCCCGGTCAATTTCTGGGATACGCTCACGTCCGAGGAACCCGCCGAGATGGTCCGCTTGCCCACCACGGTTCCCAGGGAAGCATCCGTGCCGTATTCGAACCAGGCCTCGGTCGAGATGCCGCCGGGATTCACGGAAGAATTCAGGGTGGCGAAGGTCGTGCCGATCCCGCTCGCGCCCAGGGTGGTGACCGAAGGACCGCCTTGGCCCGTACCGATGACCACGCTCATGATGGAGCCGCGGGCGGTGCCTTTCTCGTTCTGGGCCGCGATCCGGTAATAGTAGGTCCGCCCGTTGGTGAGCCCGGTGAGCGACTGGGAAACCGACACGTCGGATATGCCTCCCGCGCCGATCGACTGGCGCGAAGTGGATTGCCCCAAGGATTGGCTCGTGCCGTACTCGAACCAGGCCTCGGTCGAGAATCCGTTCGGGTTAACGCTTCCCCGCAGGGTCGCTCCGCTCGTGGTCACCCCCGTGGCGGTCTCGGTCAGGACGATGGGGATCTGGCTTCCGGCCGCAAAAGATCTGATGGAGCCCTCCGCCCTTCCCGCGGAGCTTTCCGCCACTATCCGGAAATAATATGTTTGGCCGCCGGAGAGCCCGGAGATGTTCCGATAATAGGAATAGGTCGTCGAGCCGCTGCCCGCCGACTGGCGCGAAGTGGATTGCCCCAGGGACTGGCTCGTGCCGTATTCGAACCAATATTCGGACGCGATGCCGTTCGCGTTCACCGAACCGCGCAGGGTGGCTCCGGTCGAGGTCACCCCCGTGGCGGCATTGGTGGTCACGGTAGGGGTCGGGGCGGGCGGGTCCGAAGTGGTGAAGGTCAATATTTGGCCGCTCTCTCTTCCCGACTCGTTCTCCGCCACTATCCGGAAATGATATGTCTGGCCGCCGGTAAGGCCGCTCACCGCCGCGCTCACGGCCGCCGCAGTACTGCTCCGGGAAACATCCTGGCGCGACGTGCTCTGCCCCAGGGACGCGGAAGGACCGTACTCGAACCAGGCCTCGGTGGGCAGGCCGCCCGCATCGATCAAACCGTGCAAGGTGCCGCCGGTCGAAGTGACGGAGGTCGCGGACTGGGTCGTCGGAACGGGATCCAGCGCCCGGCACAAGAAAGTGTTCGAAGCGACCTGGGCGTCGGTCTTGTGCTGGTATTTGTAAACGTGCCCGACCGCCAGATTGTTGTCCGCATAGGTGAACACGTCGAAAGGCGGCGGGTCCTGCAGAAGCCAGTTCCAGCCGCCGTCATCGATCATTTTCTGAAGGGAATTCGCGGTGGCATCGCTGACGTTGGTCCAGGAGAGCTGGATGTCCATCCGCGAACCGTCGAAAGTGCAGGTGCCGGAAAGAACGCTCTGCCCCACCGCCCAAACCCCGGCCGGTAACATGACCGAGACGAGCAAGAGGATAAGAGATATCTTTCTCACGTTCGATTGAACACCTCGTAGATATTCAAGACCGCCTTCACCGCATCGCCCGCCGATATGTTGTTCTGTTTATAGAGCACGTCCGAGACGTCCCCGGCGGCCCAGATGCGGGGGTGAGAGGTCCGTTGGGTCTTATGGTCCACGACCACTTCCCCCATCCGGTTCATTTCCACCACGCCCTTCGCCGGATCCGAATTCGGCACCGCGCCGATCTCCACGAAGACTCCCTGCACCGCCAACTCCTTAATTTCACCGCTTCCGTCCTTGTAGCGCAAGCCGGACACGAATTGCTCGCCGATTATCTCCAGGGTCTCGGCGCGGGTGATCACCTGCACTTTGGGGTCTTTTCCTATCTTCTCCTGAGTCACGGCATCGCCTTTAAGCTCCTCGCCGCGCTCCAAAAGATATATCTTCCGGGCATAAGGCAGGGAATCCAGGACCGCCTCCAGCCCCGCGTTCCCTCCGCCCACGATCGCCACGTCCTTATCCTTGAAAATGGGGGCGTCGCAGATGGAGCAATAAGCGACCCCTTTGCCGTCCATCTCTTTCTCGCCGGGAATGCCGAGCTTTCTGCGCCGGCTGCCGGTCGCGAGCAGAAGATATTTGGTCAGCCACTTCTTGCCGCTTTCCGCGGAGATCTCCAGGCCATCCCCCATGTCCCGGATCCCGGCGATCCGCTCGCCCTCTTCGATCTCCAGGCCTTCCTGTGCGCGCAAGTGCCCCTCGAGCATCCCCGCGAGCTCCAGGCCGGAGACGGCTTTGGTGCCGATCCAGTTCTGGATCTCGTTGGAGACGATCGATTGCCCGCCGAAGGATTCCGCGACAAGCAGGGTCTTCATTTTTTTCCGGGCGGCGTAAACTCCCCCGGCCGCTCCCGCCGGACCTCCGCCCGCGATGATAAGATCGTATTGCATGACGGTCATTCCTTTCCTTCGTCCGCGCCCGCTCTCCCGAAAATGGCCCAAAGCGAGATCAGAAAAACCCCCAGTCCGGCGATGAGATTGCTCCAGACCATGATGGAATCGCCGGAATAGCCCAGAAGCCACGGCGAAAGCATTATCCAGACACCCAGAAAAACTTCGAACCAAAGCATCACCCGAATTCTATAACTTTAAATCTAATTTTGGAACTCCGGTCCTCGCCGCGGGCCCGCGTCAGCGCAAGAAACTCTCGATGAGCGGCTTGAACGGGGTCACTCGGGGATCGGTGCCCAAATATTCGAAAGGCTGGGCTCCGCTCACCTCCCTGCCGTTCACGAAGCTGGTGGGCGTACCGGTTATCCCCGCGCCCTGCGCCCGCTTGGTGTTCTCCTCCACCAGGCTCACGTATCTCTGGGAATCTATGCAAGCCGTGAACTCCGGAACGTCCAGGCCGACCTCCGTCGCCAACCCGAGGAACAGCTCCCGGTTGAGATTTCCGTTATGCTCCTTTCCGTCCAGGGATTCCGTCCGGTAAAGAGCGTCGTGATAGGCCCAGAATTTCCCCTGGTCCTTGGAGCATTCCGCGGCCGCCGCGGCGGCGACCGATTCCTGGCTCAAAAAGGCCAAATCCCGGTAGATCATTTTGGCCTTGCCTGTTTCTATGTATGCGCTGCGGATCTTGGGCTCCGTCTCCCTGAAGAAGCGCGCGCAGAAGGGGCACTGATAGTCGCCGTATTCTATGATGGTCACTTTGGCGTTCCGTTCGCCCAGGACCACGTCCCGATCGCCGATCTCCAACAATTTGGCCACCTTCCCGTCCTGAGCGTCGGAAGGAGGATCGTTGGTCCCGCCTTTCCCGACCACGTAGATTATGGAACCGGCGACAAGCAGGCCGGCGATCAATATGCTCGTCGATACGCTCAAACCGTTCTGGGAACCTTCGTTATGTTGATTCATAGGAATTCATTATACCAAATGGCCTACGGGGGCCAATAGGCCGGGCGGAAATCGTGTAGAATTAGGTCATGGCCGACCTCGGACCCTGGAACTGGCTTCTGACCTACGGGTACCCCTTGATGTTCGCGGGCATGGTGGTGGAGGGACCCATGACCACGGCGGCGGGGGCGTTCGGAGCCAGCCTGGGTTATTTCAACATCTGGCTGGTTTTTCTGCTCTCCATGCTCGGGGATATCCTGCCTGACATCTTCTACTACTCCGTGGGTTACTTCGGCCATCAAAGAATAGTGGCCAGATTCCTGCGCTTCTTGCGCATTTCGGACGAGAAGGTCTCCGCCGCCCGGGCGCTTCTCGCCCGCAACGAGCTCAAGGGATTGCTGCTCTTCAAATATACTCCGCTTCTCGCGATGAGCGGGCTGATCCTGACCGGTTCGAACCGGATGCCTTTCCGCAGATTCCTTTTGGCGGACATCCTGATCGGCATCCCGAACAATATCGTCTTCACCGGGATAGGGTTCCTGTCCGGCCAGGCGTTCGCTTCCGTGGCGGGCAAAGCGGCGCAGGCCGAACAGATCGGCGGAGCGATCCTGTTCGCGGCCGTGATATTCTACTTCTTTTACCGCCGACTGGTCCGGAAATGGACGGAGCGCGTCCAGAAAGAGATGGAGAACGGAACATGAAGATCGCCTTCTTCTCGGACCAATTCTATCCGGAACTGTCCGGAGTGGCGGATTCCGTCCTGGAGCTGGGGCGCGAACTCGCGCGACGGGGGCATGAGCTCCGCTATGTCGTCCCGCGCTATCCCCGGAAAGATTATCTTCGCTATGGAGCCGCATCTCCGGAGCCGGAGTTTCCGAGCCGGGTCGAAGTGATCCGCCTGCCTTCCCTGCCCCACCGGCCCCAGGGACGGACCGTGCTTCCCCTGCCGATCCTGTTTCCCGCCGCACGCAAGATCCTCGCCTTCCGGCCGGACATAATCCACGCCCAATTGCCCTACGGAACGGGAATACAGGCGCTGCTTGCGGCGCGGAAACTGAAAATTCCCCTGGTCGGAACGGACCACACGCTCATCCGGGCATTCGTGGCGGCGAACGGCATCTTCCGCGCGAAGTGGTCCGAGGATCTCGCCTCAGCCTACGACGCCTGGTTCTACGGCCGGTGCTCTTTCGTAAGCGCTCCTTCCCGGGCGGTTTTCGAGGGCATGAACCGATTTGACCTTTCCGTTCCGCACCGGGTCATTTCTAATCCGGTCCGGCCCGGAGATTTTTCTCCGCCGTCGGCGGATGAACGCGATAGCGCCCGGAAAAAATTCGGAGCGGCCGGTTTCGTCCTGCTCTATGCGGGCCGGCTGGCGCCGGAAAAGGACCTGGATGTCGTGCTCAATGCCGTCGCCTCGGCGAAAACCGAAATGCCGGAGCTGGAACTCCTGATCGCAGGCCGGGGACCTTCCGAAACGTCTTTGCGGAAAATCGCCGAGAGGACGGGCATTTCGAATTCGGTCCGCTTCCTGGGACTCTTGCGCGGCCGGGAACTTGTCTCCGCCTATCACGCGGCGGACGCCTTCGTCATCATGAGCACTTCCGAGACCCAAAGCCTGACGACCATGCAGGCCATGCTCTCCGGGCTTCCGGTCATCGCCGCCCGCGCGGCGGGCCTCGCCGAATACGTGCGGCCGGAGATCGGGCTTCCGGTCGAACCGGGCGACGTTTCGAGTCTTGTGCAAAGGATATCCGAACTTCGCCGCGATCCCGCCCTGCGCTCGCGCCTGGGAACCTCCGCCCGGCGGGCGGTCAAAGAGTTTTCCGCGGATCGCATCGCCGCGATCTGGGAGGGCGTATACCGGAACCTGCTCGCGGGCCGAACCGGCTCCGGTGGGCTATAATGAGGGTATGAAAATAAGCTTCGTTATACCGGCTTATAACGAAGAGGAGTATCTACCGAAGTGTCTCGCTTCCATCCGCAGGGAGCTTGAGACCGCTCCTCTGCCTGCCGAGATCATCGTGGTCAACAATGCCTCCACCGACGGGACCGCCCGGGTGGCGGCCGGCGACCCCCTGGTGCGGGTGGTGGAAGAACCCCGCAAGGGCATCGTGTGGGCGAGACAGAGGGGGCTCCTCGCGGCGGAGGGTGAACTCATCGCGAACATCGATGCGGACGTGGAGCTTCTGCCGGGATGGCTCGCCAAGGTTTCCCGAAAGTTCGACCGGCAACCAGGCCTGGTATGCCTCTCTGGTCCTTTCCGCTATAAAGACCTACCCGTCCTTTACCGCGGAGCGGTCTTCGTCTTTTATCTTATGGGTCTGCCTTTCCACCTCATTTTCCGCTCCCTGCGCATGGGCGCGATGGTCCAGGGAGGAAATTTCGTTCTCCGGCGTTCGGCGTTCGAGCGCGCGGGAGGCTATGATACTTCCATTCAATTCTACGGCGAGGACACGGAGGTGGGCAGGCGCCTAGTGAAGTTCGGCGGGGTCGAATTCTCCTTCGATCTGCCGGTGTTATCTTCCGGCCGCCGCTTGCGCACGGAAGGCTTCCTCCGGACCGGCCTGCGCTACGCGATCAATTTTCTCTGGATAACCCTGCTCCACCGTCCGTATCATCAGGACTCCGTGGACATTCGAGGCGAAGAAAGATATCCTCGTAAAAAATGAAGCGTTTCCTGCTGTTCCTGGGAGACATAGCCGTACTTTATCTGAGCCTGATCCTGGTGCTCTGGCTGCGCTACGGCTCTGATTTTTACGGGGAGCTTTTAGAGCGGCATCTGACGCCTTTTACCGCGCTCTTCCCGCTGTGGCTCCTCACGTTCTACGTGACCGGTCTTTACGATCTCCGGGAGCTCCGGAACGGCCTGGAATTTCTGCGCATCTTGGGCACCGCCATTCTGGTGAACACCGTCCTTTCGGTGGCCTTCTTTTATCTGCTGCCCATCTCCGAAATCGCCCCGAAAACCAACCTGCTCCTGTTCATCGCGGTCTTCATCCTGCTGGAGATGATCTGGCGCAGGTCGTTCAACCGTCTGGCCAAGAATTGGCAGCCGTTGCGCATGGCGATCATCGGACAGGGCGGGGCCGTGATCGAGCTCCGGACTTTCATCGGCCAGAACCCCCAGCTGGGGTACGAGATCGCCCTGGATTTCCCGGACGAAAGGTCCCTGCCCTCCTTTGAGGACCGGGAGACCTGGCGAAGGACGATCCGGGAGCACGGGCTGGAACTGATAGTGGTGCCGGGTAATTTTTTCCGGAAAGAGAAGTTCACCAAGAATTTTTTCCGACTTTTGAATCTGGGCATCGAGGTTCGGGACTTTCCTTCCTTCTACGAAAGCGTTTTCCGCAGGATACCTCTGTCGGACATAGACGAAGAATGGTTCTTGAAATATGTGGGGAGCCGTCGCCTGGTATATAGCCATGCCAAACGGTTCTTGGAATTCACCCTGGCGCTTCTCATTTTGGCCCTGTTCCTGCCGCTTTGGCTCCTGATCGGCCTGCTCACGAAACTGTCCTCTTCCGGCCCGGCGATCTATCGCCAGGTCCGCATGGGCCAGTTCGGAAGGCGGTTCACCTTATATAAATTCCGGACCATGCGCAAAGACGCCGAAAAGGACGGGCCGCAATGGGCCGCGGTCAAGGACGATCGTTCCACCTGGGTGGGACAGGTCCTGCGCTTCACCCACCTGGACGAACTGCCGCAGATGTGGAACATCATGAAAGGACAGCTTTCTTTCGTGGGCCCGCGGCCGGAACGGCCGGAGTTCGTGGAAATACTGCGCAAAGAGGTCCCGTACTACGAGACCAGACTGCTCGTAAAACCGGGGCTTACCGGCTGGGCGCAGATCCACCATCGCAAGGACGCCACGGTGGAAGACGTGACCAGAAAGATCCAATTCGATCTTTATTATCTGAAGAACAGGTCCATGATCCTGGACCTGGCCATTCTGCTCAAAACCCTACGTTTGTTCGTCTCCAACCCCAAATGAAAATACTCTTGACCGGCGGGGCCGGCTTCATCGGTTCCCATGTGGCGGATGCCTATATCCGGGCCGGCCACCGCGTGGCCGTTCTGGACGATCTGTCCTCCGGATCCCGCAAGAACCTGAACCCCAGAGCCAAATTCTACAAAGGGGACATCCGCAATCCGAAGCTGCTCCGCCTGATCCTCAAGAAGGAGCGGCCGGAGGCGATCAACCACCATGCCGCGCAGGTGAGCGTGGTGCGTTCCGTCCGCGACCCCGGGGAAACCATGTCCGTGAACGTCCTGGGCACGGTGAATCTGCTTTCGGCGCTCGCGGAGTCCGGGCGCAAAGCGAAATTCATTTTCGCATCCACGGGCGGCGCGATCTACGGCAGTCCGCGAAAACTGCCTGCTTCCGAAAGAACCCCCGCGAACCCGCTCGCGCCCTACGGATTTTCCAAGCTCCTTGCGGAGAAATGCGTGCGCTTCTTCGCGGAACAGGCCGGATTCCCATACGTCATCCTGCGCTATGCCAACGTTTTCGGTCCCCGCCAGGACCCCGATGGCGAGGCGGGAGTGATAGCGATATTTCTGGGGTTGATGCGCGAAGGACGGCGGCCGGTAATCTTCGGCGACGGCACCAAGACCAGGGATTATGTTTTTGTGGGCGACATCGCCCGGGCGAACTTTGCCGCGCTCCGGCGGGGCGGGGGTTCGACCATGAATCTGGGAACCGGCAAGCAGATCTCGGATCTGGACGTTTTCCGGGCGACGGCGGCGAGGGCGGGATTCAAGGGTGAACCGCGCTTCGCGCCGTTCCGCTTCGGGGAAACCCGCAGAATAAGTTTGGATTCGCGCCTGGCTCGGCGGATCCTGGGCTGGACCCCTAAATTCGACCTCGCTCGGGGAATGCGGGAGATCGATCTTTAGCGCCGACCTCCCCTTCCAGCGCGAACTGGACCAAGTTCCGAGCGTAATCCTCCCATGTTCGGGTCTTCGCGAATTCCTGGCCTTTCCGAGCTATTTTGCGATACAGGCCGGGTGTTTCAAAAAGGGTCCGGACCCTTTCCGCGATCTGGTCCGGCCTCCGGGGGTCGACCAGGAGAACGCTTTTGCCTTCCTCGAGCGCCTGAGCGACGCTCGTATTTCTGGCCGCTATGAGCGGCAGGCCCCCCGCCATGGCTTCGAGCGGCGAAGTACCCCAGATCTTATGCTGGTTCAAAAACACGAAAACGTCGCTCTCGCGGTATGCCCGATGGAACCGGTCCCGAGGGAGCTGTCCGAATTCGAATCGGACATGACCGGCCATCCCCGCTTCCTCCGCTATCTCCAGCAGATACTCCCGGTATTCTTTGTTCTTCCAATGATCGGGGCAGACCAGATTGACCTCGGCGTTCAGACCCTGTTTCCGTAAAGTGGCCCCCGCGAGCAGGATATCCTCGAAACGCCGGGTGGGATGCAGCGCCCCCACGCCCATCAGGACCACTCTTCTGGCCGTACGGTGGTCTTTGACCGGGGCATAGAATTTACGGTAATCGACCGGCATTGCGAGCACTTTGACGCTCGCGGTGAGCTTCTCCGCCACCCCCCGCCGCCGCTCGTCCAAAACCACCAGGACGTCGATATATTTGATGTGTCTTTTGGCCAATATGGTCTCCCAAGCAAGAGTGAGTATGTTCACCATCTCCGAGGCCAGATCTTTCTGGCGCAAACGCTGGAACGGGACCTCATTCATGGTCCAGATCGCCCTCACCCAGGGATTCTTTTGCTTGTAGCGTTTCACCAATTGGAACGAGGCGTCATTGTGGCAGTGAACGATGTCGAAATCCCCGTCCATCATGTCCACGATGCGGGCGATCGCCTTGCGATGCAGGAGATTGCGGCGGATGCGCTCCCGCACCTTGCCGAGAAATCCCCGGGCGCCCACGAGCGACATCAGGGGAACGTTCAGGCGCGCGACCCGGATATCCATGCCCGCGTACAGGTCCGGAAAACAGGCGGGGTCGAATTCCGCCGAATATATCACCACCTGATGCCCCAGTTTCTCGTAGGCCTTGGCGACGGAAAATACGATCCGGGAATCGGCGGACTCGCGGGTGAGATCTAGTGAGATCAGGGCTATCTTCATGGTTCAAAAACCGTTCCGCAGGGGATGTTGAAACTACATACTCTCGCGGGGCGGAACAAAACTACAAACTGCGGGACCGCAGAAATTTCTGAAGGAGCCAAGAACTGGATTCTATCTTGCCGCCCTTTCCCACGTTAAAAGCCATCGCGATGCCCAATTTCTTGCACAGCAACTGCTCCGGATTCAAGGAGGACGAGCTCTTGTTGGCGTCCTTTCTGTTCCTGTCCCCGCCGTTCGCGAAAACATGCGGCTTCAATCCTGATAATTCCCTGCATACGCTCATATCCGAGGGATTCCGGGGGTGCTTGGAGATGATCACTTCGTCCACGTATCTTATGCCCTTGAGCACCTCCTTTCTCTGTTTTTCATCCATGAACACGAAATTTTTCTTCTTCATCAGCCAGTTGTCGTTGTTCAGGATCACCACCAATCTGTCCCCCAGGGATCTGGCATGCTTGAACAGGCGGACATGCCCGGGATGGATAGGATCGAACCCTCCGCTCACCGCGACCACCACTTTCCCCGGTTTTTTATTTCGGATGACGGCCACTTTAAGAAGTGATTTTCTGGCTGAAAAGTGATACCTTTACCTGGAGATTATATCGCATGTGGCTTAAAATCAAGAACCTTCTTTTCGCGAACCGCTCCGTCCGGCAAACCGTCGCCAAGAACACGTTCTGGCTGGGCGTTTCGAACATCGGCGGCCGTCTGCTCCGGGCGATCGTCATCATCTACGCCGCCCGGGTTCTCGGCGCTTCCGAGTGGGGCGTTTTCTCCTATGCCGTATCCCTGACCGCGTTCTTGACCATTTTCACGGATATCGGGGTAAGCCCGGTCATGACCAGGGAGATAGCGAAGCTCCGGGGAGAGCCCGAGAACCAGCGCCGGATCCTTTCCACCGCGTTTTTCATCAAGACGGTCCTGCTTCTCCTCGGCCTGGGGGTCATATTTTTCGCGACCCCCTATTTCATGCCGAACGAGAAGGTAAGGGCAATCCTGCCCCTGATCGCTTTCATATTCGCGTTCGATTCCATAAGGGATTTCGGATTCTCGCTGGTGAGGTCCATGGAAAAAATGGAATGGGAAGCCGCTCTCTATCTCCTGACGAACCTGGCCATCGTCGTCTTCGGATTCATCTTTTTGGCGTCCAGCTCCACGGTGATATCCTTCACCGCCGCCTATACGGCCGGGGCGGGCATCGGCATGTTGGCCACGGTTTACGCCCTGAGACACCATCTGCGGGGGGTCTTCTCCGGATTCTCCAGGAAATTGGTCCCCTACATACTAGGTTCCGGCTGGCCGTTCACCCTTTCCGCGATCCTTGGGATCCTGATGATCGACATGGACGTACTCATAATCGGCTGGCTCCGATCCGCCGAGGAGGTCGGTCTCTACTCCGCCGCCCAGCGCATCGTGCAGCTCCTGTATATCCTGCCTTCCATACTGGCCACCAGCCTTCTGCCGACCTTCTCCAGGCTGGCCGGAAGGGACGAGAAGAAATTCAAATTCGGTTTTGAGGGCGCGCTATGGGCGGCGTATTCCCTGGCCATACCCATTTCGATCGGCGGGGTCCTCCTGGGCGGAGAGATGATCGAGCTCGTGTTCGGACCCGGTTTCGCGGGAGCGGCGCTTCCCTTCCGGATACTCATGCTCACGCTCTTGATCAGCTTCCCGGCCGTGATCCTGACCGGCGTGATATTCACCCACAACAAGCAGAAGCAGCTCGCCGTGTATGCGGCGATCGGAGGGATATCCAACATCGTTCTGGACCTTCTCGTCATCCCCCGCTACGGCATCGGGGGGGCGGCGGTCGTGACCCTTTTCGCCCAGATCCTGTCCAATTTGTATCTGTGGCGCGTTGTGCGCTCCATCGTCAAGCCGGATATCGTGAGTCGGTTGAAGCGGGTTTTCGTCGCGGCGGCGGCCATGGGAGCGGCGGTCTTCGTGTTCGACCGATTCGACATGAACGTGATCCTCGCCGTGATCCTGGGCGGAGCGATATATTTGGGCGCCCTGCTGGTCCTTAAGGAACCCGTGGTTCAGGAGATCAAGCTGATCTTCGCCGCCAAGGATGCCCCCGGAGAGGCGTAGGATCAACCGACCATCCGCCTTTTCAACTTCGCGAGTTCAAAGTGGACCGCGCGCCTCAGCGGGGCGGGCAGGAAGGAATATAGGTATTGGATCCAATTCAAGACCAGGGCCGGCAGGTAGTGCGGATATTTACCCTTATAGCGCCTCATGACCCTGAGCGACATGCGCAAATGGAGGCGCATCTTGGCGAGCGAAATATTGCCGCCGCTTACCGTGTAATAAGCGAAATATTCCGGGAAATTATACAACTTCCCCAGAAGGCCCATCTTCATCCAAAAGTCCCTGTCGCCCGAGGAGGGCAGCGACTCGTCGTGCAGCCCCGCGGCTTCCCCCGCCGCCCGCCGGTAAAGCGCGGTGCTGTTCGCGACGGGGTTCCCGAAAAGCATGCGTTCGCGGATCTCCTCGTGGGTACGGGGCTTCAAGTAGCGGTACAGTTCCTTGCCGGACTCGTCGATCACGATCATGCCTCCGCCGCAACCGACATGATCGGGGTTCTCGTCCAAAAAATCGATCTGCTTTTCGAGTTTTTTCGGATCGCACCAGGGATCGTCATCGTCCATCATCGCCACATATTCTCCCCGCGCGATCCGGAGACCCCGATTATAATTCCGGGAGATCCCCTGGTTCGTTTCGCTGCGAACATAGATTATCCGCGGCTCTTTCTTCCGCCATCCCTCCACGACCGCAGGCGTGTCATCGGCCGAACCGTCGTCCGCGATTATGAGCTCCCAGTCCGGGAAGGTCTGGGCGCGGGCGGATTCGATCGTGCGCGGGATCATGCGCGCGCGGTTGCAGGTGGCCATCAATATGCTGACCCTGGGCGACATGGTTCTATTTTACCTCTTTAAGAAGCGCGGCCCGCCGGAAGTAATAAAGCTTGAGCGCGAACCACTGCAGGATCCGGATCGGCACGGAGGAGACAACGGCGCGGATGAGGCCGGAAAGGATGCGCCCGGACAGACGGCCTTCCAGGGCTTTGGCGACGAATTCCAGGGCAGAAGGTTTTTCCCCGACCAGGAGATACGCGAAAGCGGTCTTCAGGCGGTACCTTCTCAAATGCGAATCCATGTCGTATCTCGCGCGCTCTGCGGCGCTCATTTTCGCGTTCACATCCTCGATGACCCTGAGCGCGGTCAATTTCATCTGGGGCTGGCGGGAGAGCCCCTGGATACTGCCCTCCCGGCGCAGGCGGAGCCTCACCAGGATCTCCGGCAAAAAACAAATCTTTGCGCCGCCCAAGGTCAGTCGCAGCCAGAACTCCAGGTCCTCCGCGAATTGCCTTATCTCCTCGTCGAAATAACCGAAACGGTCGAAGACCCTCCGCCGGAAAAGCGTGGCGGAAGGCGCGATGAAGGAGCGCCGGAGGATGTTCGGCAGCACTTCCTCGCCGGAATAATATTTATAGTCCAGTTTCAAAGATTTCTCCGGCTCCTCGTCCCAGAAATGATACAGGTCGCAATAGGAAACATCGCAGGAGAGATCCCGTTCCATGTGCGCGATCTGCTTCTCCATCTTATCCGGCGTGAAAATATCGTCCGCGTCGAGGAGCGCGACATACTCGCCCTTCGCGCGCCTTATGCCGGCGTTCCGGGCTCCGGAAAGCCCCTGGTTCTCCTGTGGGAGGTATTCTATTTTCCCCGCGGCCGCATAGGGTTCCAGGATCCTCCGGGTGTCGTCGGTGGATCCGTCGTCCACCACGACGATCTCGATGTCCGGATAGGTCTGCGCCAGCGCCGAATCGACCGCCGCACGGACGTATCTCGCGGCGTTATAGGCCGGGATGATTATGGATGCTTTGATCATCGCGTAAGTCCCATTTTTCGGAAAAGATCCTCGAACCTGCGCTCGTAGGTGTGTTCGCGGAGCGTCCGTTCATAGGCCGCCTGAGCGATATGCTCCCGTTCCTCGTCGTGCTTCAGATAGTGATTTATCTTCCGGACCAGGTCCGCGGTGGTCCCGTCGTAATAGACCATCTCCTTGCCGTCCTCATAATACTTATCCATATCGTCGGCGTAGCCGGAGATCAGGAACGTCCGGCATCCGGATATCTCGAAAGGCCGGGCTTTGATCTGGGGCACGGTCAAATGCCGCCAGGTCCTTAGGTTGTCTCCGAGGCGGAGGTCCGGCACGAGCCGGTCCAAAGAGCGCCGGAACAGAATGCGCGCCAGAGACCTCGGCCGCCAAAGCGCGGCGGGCTCATTCAAATTGAGGTTTATCTTGCTCCGGGAAAGACTCGCGACCGCTTCCTCGCGGGACAATCTCCCGCCCGGCCATTTCCAGCCTCTCGCCCAAACCTCCACCCCCGCCCGGCGCAGTTCCCGGACGATGCGCTCCCGTTCGGAGGTGCGTTGTCCGATGAAAGAAACGCTTATGTCCCGCGGCCCCTCCGCCGGGCGCCAAAGCCGGGGATTGCATGCCCATTGCGAGCGAAGAACGTTCGTTATGCCGTAGCGGGAGTAGATCGCCGGCGCCGCGGACCAGGTGGTGATCGCCCAGGTGAAGTGCGGGGCGTAATGGCGCGAGTAATTCCAGATCCGCCAATGATCGTCCGCGAACCAGGCCGCGCTCACGGTCAATTTATTCATCTCATCCAAGATGCGCGGGTCGAATTCATCCGAGAACATGAAGGCGAAGAGCAGGTCCGGCTTTTCTTTTTTCACGAGTTCCAGCAATCGCCCGTTGAACTCCTTTTTTCCCATCTCGATTATCGCGTCGTATGGGTATTCCACGACCTCGAGGCCCGGCATGTTCTTCAGGGTCAGATAAAAATTGTCGTATTCAAAACTCGGCTTCCGCCGAGGATCGTAGTTTTCCGCCCGGATGCCGCAATAGATTATTTTCATGATGGGATCACGGATTCCGGATTATTCCGACCACGATCGCGTTCGCGGCATGGAACGGCTTTCCATAGCGGCTCCCGCGGACTTTTTCCTTGGGTATTTCTTCCCACCTGTTCTTCGCATCGATCCGCCGCAGAAAATACTCCGCGTCGAAGGGAAGCTCGCCGGAGAACAATCTTTTGTCCATTTCCGGATTCCAACCCAGGGGCATGGTCACGATCATCTCTCCCCCGGGGGCCAAGGCCTTTTTGAGGTTAAGGAGCGAGTCGCGGATCTTATCGGGTTCGGACTCGTCCGGCGGGTCCCAACCCACATGCTCCATGGTGGAAATGCTCACGATGATATCGTATTTTCCCTTCGGGCGGAAGCGGAGCACATCCTCGTTGATCAGGCCTTCTCCCCGTTCATACTTATCGAGCACATCGTGGGATATGGGGTAATAGAAGGCAAGCACGTTCCCGACCTCGAGAACGCGCTTGCCGTTCTCCGTGGCCGACCTCACCGACTCCCAGACCATGGGAACCTCCACGGTGCGCTCGTTGTTCCAGGTGAAATTGTGCGGATGATACAGATACTCGTATGTCCGACCGCGAAAAGAAAAGCTGGGCTGCTTCGGCTTCCGGAATCTCCGCGTGAGCAGATGCCCCGCCATGCTGTAGGGGAAAATGAAGCCGTAAAAAACGATCCTTCTCCAGATCGCGAGCAGGATCCCCGGGATGCCTCTCGTTCTCCAGACGAACTTTATGCGTGCGACGAGGTATCTCACAAAAGTCGTTCGAGAAAACGTTCCATGCCATCCGGCCTTTCTCCGAGGAATTTCCGCATCGCCGAGCGGTACCGCGCGAGGTCGTCCGCCGTAAGCGACAGCAGAAAATGATGCAGCTCTTCGTCGCTCTGGAATTTCCGCCGATCGATGAAGCAGGACTCCGGGACGAGGGAGGATATGTCCGGCGCTCCCAGGTACACGGGTATGACCCCGGCGGCCATGCAGTCGAATATCTTCTCGCTCACATAGCCGTCATATACGCAGTTCTCATAGCAGATCATGAATTTGTACTTGCTGATGACCGGCATCTTGCCACCTGCCGTTCCCCGGAAAGAGCGCCGGACGTATTTTTTGTAATGCCAGAAAAGAGGGTGGCGCGGCATCTTGTCCCAGCGATGGCCGTAGAGGTCGAAACCGGGCACCGCGCTCCAATATTTGATCGCCCGCAGCCGTTCCCCGAAGAGTTCCCGCCGGAAAGAATGCGGAAAATTGTTCGCATTCATGAACACCATGAATTTCTCCTTGGGTTCGTCGAAATACGGCGTGGTTATGTCCCCCGCGCCGTCCGCGTAATAATTGAAATATTCCGACCCGTGTCCGAAGCCCCGGCAGGTCAGGAATATCTTTTCATA
>CAZCTJ010000013.1:3280-19389 GCA_964501675.1 uncultured Candidatus Saccharibacteria bacterium | reverse complement strand
TGGTCGGCCAGCCGTGTTTCCGGATTATCTTTTTGAGCTCGGAGGTGTTCGCCCGATCGATCTTGTCGTCCCAAACGCCGGTCTGGGAGAACGCCTTGCGCATCCTCCGGTCCGCGCGCGCCAGCTTATTGATATGTCCGGCCAGTCTGCGATTCATGAGAACATCCAGATAATTATACACACCCGAATCGCCATGCAGGCCATTTTTGACAAAAACCGCTTCTTATATTTGAATTCTGGCGAGCACCTTTCCAGGAGTGAACATGAGGACCGTCAAGAAGTACTATTTTCTGCCGGAGGACATCGCCGTAGTCGAAAAGACGGTCGGCGAGCTTCATCGGCAGATCAAGGAGCTCGGCAAGGAACAAGGCGAGGCGGCGCGCCAGAGCACGGAGAACTTCGGGCACGACGACGCCTGCCAGGAAGCGGTCTTCCAGCAGCGCCGGGTGGTCACCGCCCGGCTGAACAACCTGCAGGAGATCGTCAACCACGCCGAAGTGGTCCGCCCCAAAGGGCCCTTCGACGCAATACGCATCGGCGCCACGGTGGAGCTGAGCGACGGGCGGATCCTCCGGGTCGGGAGCTATATGCTCTTCGCGGAGCACGAGGCGAAGACCATCTCGTACAACTCCCCCCTTGGACGCGCCCTGCTCAAAAAAAAGGAAGGCGAGGAGGTGCACTTCCAGGACCAGACGTTCACCATCGTCAGCATCAAGTAGTCGGGCCTCTCGCGGAGAGGCCCGTCCGCATTTTTATGAACTGAGTTCCCGCCAGGCGGCGAGCACCGCACCCGGATTCCCCGCTCCCTCGAGGAACGCGCGCTCGGAAAGAAGCGCGAGGTCGAATGCGAAACCAAGGACCGCCGGATTCGCGGGCAGACGGATGAATCGCGGATCGAACCACCAATCGGATCGCGGGAAACGGAAACGGTCCAGCGCATCGGCGGTCTTCAGGATATCAGTAAGTTCGCGGAACCCTTCGTATCGCGGCAGGGCAACTATCTTATCATATGGGTCTGCATGGACCGAGATCGCGAAGCGTATGGCGGATTCGAAGTGGTTCACGCCGCGAGGAAGCACTTTCCTGCCTTTGAGCCACTCCCCCGCCCGAAGCCCATGACGCGGGTCGGCGTTGTCATTCTTTCGCCGGCAATCATGCAGAAGACCGGCCCACATCGCCGCTTCCTTTTCTTCAGATCCCGCGCCCGCCTCCGCGGCGAGAGCCACCGAATGGATCGCCACTCGGCAAGCGTGGCGAAAGCCGTGGATGCCGTCCCGAATGGCGGCGCTAGTGAATACAGCTGGGTCGTATTTGACCCAGGGACGGGCAGATGCCACCGCCTGCCGCGCGCTCACAGACAAGTGCCACCGCGGTAATCGTGCCGGGCGGTGCGCGGCTAGCCACGCCAAGGATTCCCGATCGTGGAATTGATGCCTAGGTTTCTGCGGCGAAAGAAGCTTGTCCCGAAGATTCATGTGCTCACGCTTTGCTCTCGGCCTCCCGCGTGAATTGCTTAAGTTCTTCTTCGGTCATTAAACGCACCTCCAGTTCCTCCGCCACCGCGCGGATCTGCGCCTCTGCCTCCGGCTGATTTTCCTTGGAATCGACGACCTGTTCTATCTCCAGATGATAGCCCCAGGCATCACTCCACTTCAAAGCTATCTCGCAATCCTTATACCGATAATTGACCCGCTGCTGGGGTCCGTGCATCACCTTGGCCGGCAAGTTCAGCCGATCGAAGATGCGGCGGGCCTTCTCGAACTCCTCCGGCGGGAAATGGAATTCGGTCTCCGGAAAAGCGGCGCCGCCCCCGATGCGGCTTGTCTTCAAAGACACTTTCGCGGTGCCCTTGGAGGTGTTGTTCACGAGCTTCAGGAGCTTATCCTCGAAGATATAGTAATAGCAATCCTTGTTATCCTCGCCCAGATTCTCGGCATGGGCATCCAGGAACGCCTTAAGCTCCCCGAACTTCGCCTGATCGAACTTAGAACGAAACTCTATCTCGAATTGGTCCATTTATTTGGTCGCTTTGATGTATAGAGTATAGGTCCTCCGTTTCGGATTGCAATATCTGGCATCGAACTTGGCGCGCGATGCAGAACGGAAACCTGCGGAACGCAAGAAACCGCGCAGGGAGTCGGCGTCATAAGCCCAGAAATGGATATTGTAATCCGGGTTGTCCAGTTGATCCCGGAAGAGGTAGTTCACCAGATCCAGATCCCCGTGGACCTCGACTGCCGGCGAACGCTTAACGTACCGTCCGCGGAGATCGCGCAGAAACCGCCGGTCTTTGCGCAGGTATGCGCGCACCGCCTTCCCTCCGTCCGGCACCCCCAAGAGGACCGTGCCGCCCGGCTTAAGCACCCGCCGCATCTCTTTAAGAACGTTCCTGGCGGAAGCGGGATAATCCAAATGCTCGAAGAAATGATCCGCGAATACGAACCGGAATGAGCGATCCGGAAAGGGCAGGCCGTACCTGCAATCCCAGACCACGTCCGCAGGAGGCAATATGTCCAGATTCACGAATCCCGCCAGGTTCCGTCCGCCGCTCCCGAGCTGCAGGTTGGGATACTTCACGGCGAAACGCGTCCGCCCCGTGCGGCGGACGCTTTGCCAAAAAGAGACCGCTGCCGATGCATCCTTGCGCAGTTGGAGCAGAGTGGTCCGGAACGCGGGCTCAAGCGGAACATTCTTAAGCAGGCGCCCGGCGAGCTCGCGTATCCGCAAGGCATCTTTAAGGACGCGGGGTGCGCTAACCTTCATTTCTTTCTCATGAGCAGCATCCCCAGCTCGGCCAGGCGGGGTTCGATCGCAAGCGATATGGGACGATCGGCCTCGATGTATGCATTGCCGTTCTCCTGCCACGTTTTCGCGGTGAAAACGCGGTATTTCATATAGGGATTCGCGGGGTTGATGCCGATCTCGCCTTTCGGCAGAACGGCATTATAAGGCAGCGCCACGTTCGCATGGTTCCAGTAGTTCCAGGCCTGCAACGCCTTGTACTGGTCGAAATAGAAATAGAAGTTGGGATACCGGTGCATATTGCGAAGCAAGCGGTGGATGACATGCCCCAGGAGAGGAACCAGCTCTTTCTGCAGGTAGCTAAAATCCCATTCGATGTCCCTCCAAAAATCTTTGCGCGTAGCGGCATCTCCGCCGTTATAGAATCGTTTGCGTATCAGGTAGCTTAAGCGGCGGGCTAGATATCCCTCAAAGAAGGCCCTGGAATCTCCATTCACCACCCCGATGCGGTCCAGATAGACGAGCAGGTTGCTGAACTTCGGACGGAACAGGCCGAGGTTAAAAGACCGCGTGAGATCCGGGCAGGCGGAGAAAATGAGATTCTTGAAATTGGCGCAATAAAGCTCGCCGAGGGCTTTGCATCTTTCGGTTTCTTCTCCTTTTTGGAAGAGCGCGATGTATTCACAAAGAACCTCAAATAGAAGATACCCCAGAATGGGCAGATGAGGTATCGTCTGCAGATATAGATCGTAGAATTTGGAGAAATTCCCGGATAAATATTCTGCGGGCACTTCCTCTACGATGCGCAAAAGGTCACTGCCGTTGCGCACGGCAGTGACGGTGGCCTGCTTTAGATCGACAAGTTCGTCCCGAGACAGAAGATAGTTAAGCTCGGAGAAAACCGAAAAATGGACCGGGCCCAGCTTCAGGTAATCTATGCCGGTGGGCGCATCGGGAACCGACCGCCCCAGATCAAGTTCGATGAGCAGAAGAGCGACGTCCTTGCGGTCGCAACTGAATTTCGGCGCTTCTTCGGAAAGGATGTACTTGCCCAAGTTGTGCATCCTTAGCCGGTTTTTCTCCTTCAGCACCGGCGTGCAATAAACGCTGCCCACCAAGCAGCCGCTGCTCGAAAGTATCCTGCCGCTTTCCTGGATGGATTTGAAGCTCTTGGTGACGTGGGCGAGATATACCTTTTTGCCCGCAGCCGTGTCATAGAGCACGTTGCGGCGGAGCAATTCTCCGTTGGGACTCTCTGTTTCCAGGTAATGCAACCAGCCCAGATCGGAATCCTCATCGCCCCGGGAATAATCCATGGTCTCCCGGAGCAATCTCTGGTTAACGTGGGCCGCTGACCACAGTTCGGATTTATTTATCATCGCACTCCTTTCGTTTCATATGGCCATCCGCCCTTGCCGAATTGGGGAAAAAGCTCATCAAGATCCGCCACGAGGACCCTTTTCAGATCCCAGCTGCCGCATATGAATTTCAGCTTGTCTAAATTCTGGTCCACGAAAAGCTCCAGGAACATCTCCAGACAGGTGCCGCAAGGCGTACAGACGAAATGCTTTTTCCAGCTCTCGCGCATGAAATTCCCCACCAGATAGCAGACTACCGGTGCCGGATGGGAACGGTCGAAATACCACTGATCGAGCGCCATCCGTTCGGCGCAGGTGGAGCCGATGGCGCGGGTGCGAGAAGCGGTCGCTCCGAGGAATTCTTCTCCGCCCGCGCAAGCGATCAAACAGCCCACTCGATGTCCCCGCGGATCTACGGAACGCGAAGCGGCGCGCTTCGCGCGCACCAGGCGAAGACGGTCTTTGGCGGGCATTTTGGCGAAAGAAGTTATGCGCATGAAGTTTAATTCGGGAGGGGCTCCGGCCTCAGAGCCCCTCCCCCAGAACCAGCGCCAAACGCTTAGCGGCGGCGGCCAACCCGCCTTCCGCATTGCGCACGAACACGCCGGAAACGCCGAACTCTCCGCTCGCGCGACGCATGACCTCGACAGACATACGCTGGGCTTTGCGCAAGAAATCGGCGCGTTCCTCAGGCCGCAGATCTCCGAACAGGTCCCGCTGGACCCGCCGGCCTTCGGCCTCGTCGGCAACGACCCGGCGCAGGATCGTTCCGGGCCGGCCCAGAACGAGCGCGAGCGAGACGCAGTGGCCATACCACGGTCCGTAGCTCGGTTCGATCCGGCCTCCTAGAACCTTCACGTAATGGCCCGTGACGAGGACGATCTCTCTCTGGGAGCTTTCCTTGAGCTCGCGGAGCAACGCTTCGAACACACGCTCCTTTACCCTCTCGGATGCGGCCCGCAGGGAAGCGTAATCCCCCGCAGGGATACCGAGGCGCGCCATGAGTTCCGTCGTCCCGTGCAGGGACCGGACCGGCAGGCGCCTGCCGAGCTCTTCCGCTAGGGCGGTTTTGCCCGACCCATTCACGCCGCCGATGAATACCAGTCCCATTCCACACCTCCCGGGCTGACTGCTCCGAACTATGCCATTCTACGGCTTTTTTTTCAATAGCCGGTGGAGATGGCGAGGTCAAAAAATTCCCCACAAGAGGGTTCTAGTTTACAGTAGCCCCGACGGGATTCGAACCCGTGTTTTCGCCGTGAAAGGGCGACGTCCTGGACCGGGCTAGACGACAGGGCCGGCGGCTTCACGATATAAGATACGCACCGGACTGTCAAAGAAAATCGGCGCTTATATTGACTAAATCCCGGATCCGTAGGATTCTCACCGCATGCGTCAAATCATCCGGGCGGGAACGGCGAAAGAGAAGCTGTATCACCGGGTCATAGACGACCTCACGGGCGGCGGGATGCCCTTGCTCGTCGGAGGCACCTACGCCTTCGGCGCATATGTCCGCACCAACCGGCCGATCAAGGACCTGGACCTGTTCTGTTTGCCGAAGGACGTGGGGCGGATATTCCGCTTTTTCAAGCGGGCCGGCCTGCGCACGGAACTTACGGATAAACGGTGGCTCGGGAAGATATTCGATTCCCGTTCGTACGTGGATATCATCTTCCGGTCCAGCAACCGCAAGATATCCGTGAGCGGGACGTGGTTCCGGCACGCGAGGACCGGCGCGGTGCTGGGCCGGAAGGTGAAGCTCATCGCGCCGGAAGAATTGATCCTGTCCAAATTTTCCGTAATGTCCCGCGATTGCTTCCACGGCCACGATATATACAAGCTGATCCGCAAGCTCGGCCGGGAGCTAGATTGGCGGCGCATCTGGAAAACGGTCAAGAAGGACTGGCGGGTGCTCAAAGCGCACGTGCTTCTGTTCGACTTCGTCTATCCCGGCGAAAGGAACAACGTTCCGGCCTGGCTCCGGCAAACGCTCCTCCGGGAAGAGACCCGGAGCAAAAGAGCGGCGAGAGGCAATTCCGGCCATCGCGGCAGGGAGCTTTCCCTGGTGGATTACGCGACGCCCTCCGAGCTCAAGAAAATACACGCGCATCCGCTCCTCGGGCGCCGGAAGATCAGCTGACTCCCACCACCTTCGTCCGCCTTTCGCCCGACGGCAATTCGATCACCGCTTCCTCGCCGGAACTGCGGCCGACAAACGCCCGGCCGATGGGCGAAGAAACGGCGACCGCCTGGACCGCAACGCCCTCCGCTTCGAATTCCTGTCCTCCGGCGCCGTCCGGCACGAGGAGGAAATATTTCCGCGCTCCGTCCTCTTCCGCTTCGATGAGCGAACCGAGAGCGGCGGGACCGCCGGGCTCCGGCAGCTTCCCGAGCGCGGCGACGGCCTGCTCCAGTTTTTCCGCGCGCGCCGCCGCGTCCTCCGCCAATTTCCCGAACTGGAATTTGCTGGTATCGGAATGGGACTGCATCGCGCCCGGCGAATCCACCGAGGCGTTTTTGTATTCCCGCTCGGCTTCCCGGGCGGTATCCTTCATTTTCCCCAAACGCTCTATAAAATTATTCAGAATTATATTTCTATTCACGCACTGGGAATGTGTCCAATCAAAATAGAATTGATTTTGTCAGCGGTTTTTATCGATAGAGATGTTGCCTTGCCTATGTCTCCCGGAAAATTTTTGTCATAATCAGCATGTTTTCTATATTTAAACAGCGTTTTCAATCCCTGGCTTGCTTTCCTTAACAGAATATCAGGATGTCCTTCTAGGAATTTAATTAGGTCCCAATGGTCCTCTCTCTTGCCCATGGGCACAAATCGGAGGCTATAACATATGCAATATTCCTTCGAAAGGTTGTAAACCGAATAATACGCTCTACTTATGGCGGTTCGTTTTTTTTCTTCTTCAGTAGAAGACTCTAGCCAGTGGGCTAATTCTAGAAATTTATTCCACTCAAACATCAAAATTCAAAGTGATTCCTGGAGAAGAATCGCATTGAACTACTTCATCGTAAACCCTATCTAAGCAAGAATACGCTTCCTCGGCGGACTTATCCGTGGTGATAGAGAGAAACAAGCTGCTCTCATCTGATTCTGGATCATTTACAACCTCGAGCCGGAATTTTCCTTTATCGAAACGCCTTTTGGCCGCAGAGAATATAAAATTAGCAGCCTTTACCATTTCCGGCCGCTCTCGAAGGAAACTTTCAGCTTCCTGTGTTTTCTCTAGAATCACTTCTTCCAATATCGGAGTGGCTCCAGCAATGTTCCATATTTGGAAAGCATCTTGTTCAAAAGTAATCTGGCTAGACAGCGAAAAAGCACTCTCCGGTTCTTCATTCTGTCGACTTATGAAATTTCCGATTAAAAACTGGACCAATTCCGCATTATCTAATGAATAATTGCCCTTCCTTTTGATAAGGCTGGAATCAATCTCTTCGTATGTCAAAACCTGATTCATTTTTCAAATTTTATTCCCAAGGGGACACTGTGAAGAAAATCGTCGTCCAAAAAAACATCGAATTTATACTTGCCTTCTTCGTCGAAATTGATACTTAGGCGCCACATAAAGCCGAAGTCATTTGAATCCTCGGCCAACGGTTTTAGCTCTTTTTCTTTTTTATTGATTTCTTTACCGCTTGGAGATTTAACAGAAATCTTAAGCACGTGTGTTCTTTTTTCTTCGGGATGAACATTAACCACAAAAGAGAAAGTCTTTCGGGCTGGTTTTTTAGCTATCAAATCAGAAAATACCCCGATGAAGCTCGGCATGTTATCGGTTGCTATTAGAGAATACTCACAAAACAGGCCGAAATTCAGCTTGGCCATTAGTGGATTAGGACACTCCTTTCCATGGGGAACGGACTCAATACTTAAAAGTTATACCCAGAAGGGATACTCGTCAATCCTAACCTATCTTGACAGCTCGTATTCCTTCCTTAGAATGGGATCTGGCGTTGAAGCGCGGCCGCCCCGAGTGCGCCGCTTTTTTGTTTTTGACGGGCGGAAAAGTAACCAAACGCCGAAAATCCCGTTATCTTGAGGTCCTATTTAAACCCCTACTATAGATGAGTAGACAGAGTCCCGTCATCCGAATACTCGCCCTCCTCAAGACCAAGAAGAAGGAGGCGGCGATCCTCCTCGGCCTGGTCATCGCCGCGGCGGCTTTCGATATCTCGGTGCCGTTCATATCCCAGCGCCTGATAGATACCCTGATCGACTTCTTCAGGACGGGCGGCCAAGCCCCGGTCGTCATGCTTCTTTTGGCCGCCGCGGGGATACTCTTCGCGACCGTTTTGAACCGCATCATGAAATCGGTCTACGACTACCGCCTGTTCCTCGCGGTGACCAAGATCGAGGACGGCGTGCGCTTCAAGGCCTTCGGCAAGTATCTCGACCTGCACGCCCTCTTCCATCACGGCTCCTCGAGCGGGCAGATAATCGGCCGCATCGAGCGGGGCGCGACCTCGGTCTTCGTGGTCCTGTTCGACATCCTGGGCCAGAACCTCATCCCGCCGCTCATCATCTTCACCGGCGTGTTCGCTTCGCTCCTCTTCAAGAACCCCTGGATCGCCCTCACGGTCCTCCTGCCCTTCCCCGTCTACATTCTCATCGTGCGCGTGCTTTCCCGGAAGATATACGAGGTGGAGAAGATAGTGAACGAGGAGTTCGAGAACCTGTCCAAGGAATCGTACGACGTCGCTTCGAACGTGCTCACGGTCAAGAAATTCTCCCAGGAACAAACGGAGACCAAGCACCAGATAGGGCTCATGGCCCATGCCCGGGAGATCCAGTACAAGGGCGAGCGGCTGTGGGCGGTGATCGAGAACACCCAGACCCTGGTCTCCACGGTGGGACGCATCACGGTCATCCTTTTGGGCGGCTGGTTCGTGCTTGAGGGCCGGAGCACCATCGGCGAGTTCGTCCTCTACATCACCCTGCAGAACATGGCCTATGCGCCGCTCTGGCAACTCTCCATCATCTTCCCCCGCCTGCGGCGGAACATCTCCCGCGCGGAGCGCCTGTTCGCCCTGATGGACGAGGAACCCAAGGTGACGGACAAGCCGGACGCCGTGGAGCTCGCTCCCCTCAAAAACGCGCTGGAATTCAAGGACGTGCACTTCCGCTACGCGCCGGGCAAGAGCTGGGCGGTGCGGGGCGTGAATCTCGTCGTGCCCGCGCACACCACGGTCGCCTTGGTGGGACGCTCCGGCAGCGGCAAGACCACCTTCGTAAACCTGCTTCTCCGGTCCTACGACCCGAACCGCGGCGCGATCTTGATCGACGGCACAGACCTGCGGGACGTGACCCAGGAAAGTTTGCGGCGGCAGATAGCGGTGGTGCCCCAGGAGGTGGACCTCTTCTCCCGCTCCATCGCGGAGAACATCGCCTACGGCCGACCCGGCACCAGGCAGCCGGAGATCGTGCGCGCGGCGAAGATCGCGCTCGCGGACGGCTTCATCTCCCGCACGGATAAGGGCTACGACACCCTCGTCGGCGAACGGGGCCTGAAGCTCTCCGGCGGCGAACGCCAGCGCATCGGCATCGCCCGGGCGGTTCTGCGGGACCCGCGGATACTCATCCTGGACGAGGCGACCAGCCACTTGGACACGGAAAGCGAGAAACTCATCCAGCGCGCGACCGCGGCTTTGATGAAGGACCGCACCACCTTCATCATCGCCCACCGCTTGTCCACCATCGTGAACGCGGACCTCATCCTGGTCTTCGATCACGGGCGCATCGAGGCCGCGGGCACCCACCGGGAACTCCTGAAGAAGAGCCCGACCTACGAGCGCCTGCATTCCCTGCAGTTCGAGGAGCCGGAGGAGATTCCGGTCACGCCCAGACGAACGAAAAAGAAACTGGAGCTCGCGGTGCCGGTGGCGTAAAAGAGGCCGAACACGGCCTCTTTTGCTACTGCCTCGCAGAAGGCAGAGGTGGCTGCTTAGATTTAACGAAAGGAGTTAGTTCAGATTGAATAAATGTCCTTTGTATATCCGTTTTTGGAATCATAGAAAGAATAGGCGTGGTGGGATTTCCTGGATCCGCAGGATCCTGGATGGAGAATCCAATATACTCAACTTTTCTCTTCAGCCTGAACCGGACGGAATCAATTGCAGGAACTAAATCAGTATCCGAGCTCACGATGATAGCGGTGTCATATTTATTATCAATTGCACCTATGAATAAATCAGTTACAAGCTTTACATCAATTCCCTTCTCCCGATTTTTTGTATAGTTCACTTCGTAAATCCCTTTGGCTCGGATTTTTTCAAAATCCTCCACGCGATTGTCAATTAGCAATTTTTCTCTTCTTTTTCGAAGCTTACTAGTTTTTATTTCCCAATGTCTTGCAATAAGTTCTGTAAATAGCTCTGTTTGGCGAGCCATTAATTCCTTCGAACGCTCGTCTCCCACAACCTCTCTGACTGTTCCTATGTAGAATCTTTTACCTTTTTCAATAACTTTTCTGCCATTAGCCAAATGATTAGCGAAACCATCAAAATCAAAATCTACCTCGGAAAGCCCCATTTTCTTCAAAACAAGGTGGTAAAAATTACCCCCATCAATATATATAGTTACTCTCTCTTCCACCCAATAATTATATGTCTACAAACGAAAACCCGCACACTCCTTGCGGAGGCACGGGTGACTTCACGGGTATAATACGCTCCGTAGCAAAAAATAGCAACACCCTGTGGACAAATGAAAATGGGCTAAAAAGCTGATTTCCTTGCTAATTCGCCGTTTTTCGCTTAAAATACGCTCGTTTTTCAAATGTCTGAACCAGTCGAACATACCGCCGCCGAGAACTTGACCGAAGAGGTCCCGCACGAAGGCGGCTCCGGCATCCATATCTCGCTCAAGGCGGAGGAGCTTTTCCGGGTCGGCGGCTGGCCGGTCACCAACTCCACCCTGCTCGCGATGATCGTGCTCGTGCTTTTGGGCGGGCTCGCCTTCGCCGCCCGGAACCGCCTGCGGATGATACCGGGCAAGCTTCAATCGCTCTTCGAGCTTTTCCTGGAAGCGCTCCTGGGCCTCATGGACACGGTCTTCGGCGACCGGCGCAGGTCGGAACAGTACCTGCCGCTCGTCGCGACCATCTTCCTGTTCGTCCTTTTCTCCAATTGGTTCGGCCTCCTGCCGGGCGTGGGTTCCCTGATATTCGAGGGGCACGAGCGGGCGCCGCTCTTCCGGGCGCCTTCCGCGGACCTCAATTTCACCCTGGGCCTCGCGGTGGTCTCGGTCGTCGCTTCGAACCTGTTCGGCATCGCAGCCATCGGATTCTGGAAGCATCTGGGCAAGTTCTTCAATTTCCGCGGACCCATCGATTTCTTCATCGGCCTCATCGAGATAGTGTCGGAGATCGCCAAAATGATCTCCTTCTCCTTCCGTCTCTTCGGGAACATCTTCGCGGGCGAAGTGCTTTTGACCATCGTGGCATTCCTGGTCCCCTACGTCGTGCCGCTGCCCTTCCTGTTCCTGGAGGTCTTCGTCGGCTTCGTGCAGGCGCTGATCTTCTCCATGCTCACCATCGTTTTTATCGCCATCGCGACCGCAAGCCACGGCGAGGAAGCTCATGCCTGAACTTTCGGAGAACCGCCGGTCCCGCCGGGGCAAAAATCAGTTCCTTGTAGATATGGAAAAACCCTGATACAATAAGGCCGCTCCGCGATTTAACGCCCGGCATTTCCGAAAAAAAAACCAAAAGGTCGTCCAAGAAAAATCGACAGAAAATAAAATGGATTTTGAAACGGTACGTCTGTGGGCCGCGATGGGCACGATCATGATCGGCGCCATCGGCCCGGCGATCGCCATCGGCATGATCGGTTCCCGCTCCGCGGAAGCCATCGGCCGGAATCCGGAGGCCGCCCCGAAGATCCAGACCGCCATGATCTTGGCGCTCGCCTTCGCGGAAGCCATCGCGATCTACGCGCTGGTCGTAGCTCTGATCATCAAGTTCGTCTAAAACGCTATGCCGATCCACGAATGCATGCGGATCTGCGAACATGATTCGCGGCATTCGAACGGTATTCGCAGTTTCGAATCGCGTTAATGCAAGAACTGTTCTCACAATTGGGCATCGATTGGCGGCTGTTCCTGTCGCAGGCGGCCAATTTCCTCATCCTGCTCATCGTCCTGCGCTTCTTCGCCTATAAGCCGCTCTTAAAGCTCTTAAAGGACAGGCGCCAGAAGATCGAGGATGGCCTCCGCAAGTCGGATGAAGCCGACCGCCGCCTGGGAGAGGTGAACCAGATGGCCAAGGACCGGCTCAAGGACGCCGATCGGGAGGCGCTGGGCATCCTGCGGGAAACCGAGGAGAAGGCGAAAAAATTGGAGGCGGAGCTTCTCGACCAGGCCAAAGCCAAGGAAGAGGAAGCCATGCGGAGCACCGAGCTCATCATCAAGGCCAAGGCGGAAGAGGCCAAACGGACCATGCGCTCGGAAGCGGCGGCGCTCGTCAAAGCTGCGCTGGTCAAGGCGGTGGAGCTCGACCCCAAGAAGATAGACGACGCCCTGGTCGAACAAGCGGTCAAGGCGGCGAACGCGAACAAATGAAATATCCCGTCCGCGCATATGCCCGGGCCCTGGCGGAAGCAGCCGCCGGGACGCTCTCCCCCGCCGAGGAGAAGAAGATCATCTCGAATTTTCTCGGGCTTGTCCGCCGGAACGGCGACACGCACGGCCTGCCTCAAATGCTCTCCGCCGCGGGAAAGCTCCTGCGGGAGAAGGACGGCCGGCGCAAGGTGGTCATCGAATCCGCCCGCCCGTTCGCCGGACTCTCCGCCCGGTTCCGGGACCTGCTCCGGAAAACGGACGAAGTGGAAGAGAGGCTGGAACCGGCGCTCATCGCCGGAGTGCGCATCACCGTAGACGACGAGATGCGATTCGACGGCGGCCTTCGACGGAAAATAGACCTGCTGTTTCGGAACGACCGATCGGCTTGATCGGAACAATCAGAAATTAGAAATTTTAGACCGCATGTCCTACGAAATCATCGAAAAACTGAAAAAGGAGATCGAAGGCTTCAAAGATAAGCCGGAATGGGAATCCGTCGGCAAGATCATCGAGGTCGGCGACGGCATCGTGAAATTCAACGGCTTGCGGGAGACCTTGAGCCAGGAGCTTTTGATAATCGAAACCTCGGAGGGCGAACGGCGCGCCATGGCCCTGAACCTGGAAGAGGAAACCGTGGGCGCGCTCGTCCTCGACGACTATCTTTCCATCCGGACCGGCGACACCGTGAAAGGCACGGGCACCGTGCTTTCTCTCCAGGTGGGCAGGGAGATGATCGGCCGGGTGGTCGATCCCCTGGGCAACCCCCTGGACGGCAAGGGCCCCATATTCAATGCACAGAACACAGAACACAAAACACAAACCCGCTATAACCTGGAGAACCGCGCGCCCTCCGTGCTCGAGCGGGAACCGGTGAACACGCCCCTGCACACCGGCCTCAAGAGCATCGATTCCATGATCCCCATCGGCCGCGGCCAGCGCGAGCTCGTGATCGGCGACCGCCAGACCGGCAAGACCGCCATCGTCCTCGATACCATCATCAACCAGAAGAACGACACCGGACGCCGCACGCCCGTTTGCGTGTACGTGGCGGTGGGCCAGAAGGAATCCAAGATCGCGAAGATAGTGGAGACCCTGCGCGCGAAGGGCGCCTTGGAATATTCCATCGTGGTCTCCGCCCCGGCATCCTCCCCCGCCGCGCTTTGGTATCTCGCGCCTTTCGCGGGCTGCGCCATCGGCGAATATTTCCGGGACAAGGGCGAGGACGCGGTCGTGGTGTACGACGACCTCTCCAAGCACGCCTGGGCCTATCGCCAGATCTCCCTGCTCTTGCGCCGTCCCCCCGGCCGGGAAGCGTATCCCGGCGACGTTTTCTATCTCCATTCCCGGCTTTTGGAACGCGCGGCGAAGCTCTCCAAGGAAAAAGGCGGCGGTTCCTTGACCGCTCTGCCCATCGTGGAGACCCAGCTCGGAGACGTGACCGCTTATATTCCAACGAATATCATCTCCATCACGGACGGCCAGATATACCTGGAATCCGACCTCTTCTACCAGGGCATCCGGCCGGCGGTGAACGTGGGGCTTTCCGTTTCCCGCGTGGGTTCCGCCGCCCAGACCAAGGCGATGAAGAAGGTCGCCGGACGCCTGCGGCTCACGCTTGCGCAGTTCCGGGAGCTCGCCGCTTTCGTACAGTTCGCATCCGACGTGGACGAAGCCACCCAGAAGCGCATCCGGCAGGGCCAGGCCATGACCGAGGTGCTGAAGCAGCCCGATCTCGCGCCCATGCCTTTCGAAAAACAGGTGGTTCTGTTCTACGCGGCCCTGAACGGCCACTTGGATGAAGTGCCCGTTGCGGACATGAAACAAGCGGAATCGAAGCTTTTGGAATACCTGGACAAGTTCCACGCGGAGGACGTGCTTGCGCCCCTGCGGGAGAAAGGCGAAATGGAACCCGAAACGGAAGAGAAACTCAAGGCGGCCCTGTCCCGCTTCCTCGCGACGCTCAAATAGCATGGAATCCCTGCAGAACATACAAAGGCGGATAAAGGGGGTTAAGAACATCAGCCAGATCACCAAGGCGATGGAACTGGTCGCCGCGACCAAGATGCGCCGCAGCCAGGAGATCGCGCTCGCTTCCCGCCCTTACGCCTTCGCGGCCCTGGACCTTCTCGCGAACCTTTCCCGCCTGCGGGAGGAACGGAAGCTCGTTCTGCCTCCCCTGCTCGAACGGCGCGCGGTCAGGCGCACCTGCATCGCGCTCGTCACCTCCGACAAGGGCCTGGCCGGTTCCTTCAACAGCGCCGTCATCCGCGAATTCGAGAAGTTCCTGCGCCGGGAATCGATCGACCTGCGGAGCGAAGACGTTTCGCTCATCGCCGTGGGACAGCGGGCGGCCGCGTATCTCGAACGGCGCGCGGCGCTTGCGGCGAAGTTCGTGCGGGTCGGCGACTATACGAGCGTTACGCAGACGGAGCCCATCGCGGAGCTGCTGCGGGAGGGATACCTCGGCAAGCGCTGGGACAGGGTGCTCGTCTTTTCCACCCATTTCCGGACCGCCCTGCGGCAGGACGTCCTGGTCCGCGAGATATTGCCCATCGATCCCGAGAATTTGGAGAGGACCGCCAAGGGCATCATCCCGGAGCACGGCCGCTTCGCGGACATGGTCCGGGAAGGGAAGGTCTCTTACTTCAACCGCAAGGCCGAGGATGATTATTTGATCGAGCCCTCGCCGGAGGAGATACTCTCCGATCTGGTCAGGCATCTCGTGAGCATGCAGGTATATCATTTGATACTGGAGGCGAACGCCTCGGAACACGCCGCCCGGCGGGTGGCGATGAAGAGCGCCTCGGACAACGCCGAAGAGCTCTTCGGAGAGCTCTCCGTCGCCTACAACAAGTCGAGGCAGGCGTCCATCACCCGGGAGATCATCGAGATCACCGCCGGGGCGGAAGCACTGTCATGACCGGGAGTCGGGAGTGGGTAGTCGGGAGTTGAATGAATAACAAACAAACATGAGAAAAGGGAAAATAGTTCAGATAATCGGGCCGGTCGTGGATGTGGTCTTCGATCTCAAGGAGCCCCTGCCGTCCATCTATACCGCTCTCACCGTCGAAGAGGGCGGGCGGAAGATAATCCTGGAGACCGTGAAGCACCTGGAGCCCGGCAAGATCCGGGCGATCGCCCTGGATTCCACGGACGGCTTGCGGCGCGGCACCGAGGTTAGAGACACGGGGCGCATGCTGGAGGTCCCGGTGGGACCGGAAACCCTGGGGCATATCTTCGACGTCACCGGCCGGGTGCTCACTCCCGGCGCCAAACCGTTCAAGAAATTCCTGCCCATCCATCGGCACGCGCCTCCGCTCACGGAGCAGTCCGTGAAAACCGAGGTGTTCGAGACCGGCATCAAGGTCATCGACCTCATCGCTCCCTTCGTCAAGGGCGGCAAGGTCGGGCTTTTCGGCGGCGCGGGCGTGGGC
>CAZCTJ010000013.1:0-3270 GCA_964501675.1 uncultured Candidatus Saccharibacteria bacterium | reverse complement strand
GTGCTCCTGCAGGAGCTCATCCGGAACGTGGCGGAGGAATCCGGCGGCGTGTCCGTGTTCACCGGGGTCGGCGAGCGCACCCGGGAAGGCAACGACCTCTACCGGGAAATGGTGGAATCCGGCGTGATAGCGAAGACCGCCATGGTCTTCGGGCAGATGAACGAAGTGCCCGGCGCTCGCGCGCGGGTAGCCTTGACCGGCTTGGTAATGGCGGAGTATTTCCGGGACGAGGAGCGCAAGAACGTGCTTCTATTCATCGACAACATCTTCCGCTTCTCTCAGGCGGGCTCGGAGGTCTCGACCCTCTTGGGACGCATGCCTTCCGCGGTGGGCTATCAGCCGACCTTGGCCTCGGAGATGGCGGAACTTCAGGAGCGCATCACTTCCACCAGCAAGGGCTCCATCACTTCGGTGCAGGCGGTCTACGTGCCCGCGGACGACATCACCGACCCGGCGCCGGCGACCACCTTCGCCCATTTGGATTCCACGATCGTCTTGTCCCGCGCCTTGACCGAGATAGGCATCTATCCCGCGGTGGACCCCCTGGCCTCTTCCTCAAACGCCCTGGACCCCAAAGTGGTCGGCGAAGAGCATTACGCGGTCGCCCGCGAGGTCCAGCGCACCCTTCAGCATTACAAGGAACTGCAGGATATCATCGCCATCCTGGGCATCGAAGAACTTTCGGAGTCCGACCGGCTGACCGTGAACCGCGCGAGAAAGATCCAAAGGTTCCTGTCCCAGCCTTTCTTCGTCGCGGAAACCTTCACCGGCCGCGGAGGCAAATTCGTGAAGCGCGAGGATACCGTGCGCGGCTTCAAGGAGATACTCACGGGCAAGCACGACGACCTGCCCGAGGAGAATTTCTATCTCAAGGGCGGCATCGACGAAGTTGTGGGCTAGAAGCTAGAAACCAGAATTCAGAACCCAGGATTTAGCACCTCAATTCCACTGGTTTCTGGATTCTAAATACTGAATACTATGAAGTTGTCCGTTTATTCGCTGAAAAAAATACTGTTCGAGGGCGAGGCGGAATCCCTGAACCTCATGACCGCCGCCGGGGAAATAACCGTGCTCGACCATCACCGGCCGCTGGTCTCCGCCCTCGCGCCCTGCACCGCGAAGATAACCGACTCCGAGAAAAAGGACCATTATCTGGAGATAAGCTCCGGCTTCCTGGAGGTGAACTCCGAGAACCAGGTCCGCCTGATAGTGAGCGGACCGGAATAAGAGCAACAAGAAGGCCGCTCCCGGGGAGCGGCCTTTCCGAATCGCACATGTAAGGAGCTGGGTCAGCCGACCGTTCCCGCCGGATCGACGCTCTTGTCCGGTCCGATCTTATAGATCGGCAAACCGGAAGCGAGGCGCCGGAGCGTCTGCCCGGTCTGGATGCCGGCCGCGTCGGATAAGGCCTGCGTGAACCGCTCCGCATCGATGCCCGCGGAAACGAACTCCTGCATGCCGGCCAGCCGATAAGCGAGTTCCGCGAGCCGCTGCCGATGCAGGGCCTCTTGATAGACGAAGGCCTGTCCCGGTTCCGCGGAACGCCGCAGGCCCAGGAAGGGGGACTTCAGGACCATGACCGCGGTTTCGCCGTGGTCACCGGAAAGCACGCTTTCTTTCGCGCCTTTCCGCTTGAGTTCCGCGAGCGTCCGGAAAAGTTCCCGGACGTCCTCAGGGGCGACGCCATAGGCCTCCGGGTCCCGTTCGGCCTGGGCGAGATGCCCGCAGCCGCGCGCCACCAGGTCTTCCGCAGGAAGGTCCGCAGACCCGCCGCGCAGATGATGGTCGTCGGTGTGGAAATCGAAGTTCTCCGCTCCGCCCGCGACCGCCACCGCCGCTTCGAGGACCTTTCCGCGAAGGGCACCGGGGTCAAGCGGAGCTCCTTCCGCCGCAAGCCGGCGCAGAGCGGCCATCGCCGCGAGCATGTCGCCCGCATCCGAACCCGGCCTGGCGAGAGGACCCGCTCCGGCGTCCTCGGCTAAGTAGCGGCCGTCCACGCAGGAACTGCGCAGCCGGCCGCCGTTCACTTCGTAGGCGGCTTCTGCCGCGAATTGCCGCGCCTCTTCCAGGGACAATATCTGTTTCTCCATCCGTTCTCCTCGGAATGTATCCATTGGTTCGCCTTCGCTCACCACGAGCGGCCTCGACCGTCCCGGTTTTGCATATCCGTCCGGAACCGGGATAGAGTATACCAGGCGGTATGAATTCGGCAATGCCCCGTTCGGGGGCATCCCGGCCCGATCCTCGCCGTCCGGCATATCCACCCGATCAAATGAAAATTCTGGCAATAGAGACCTCCTGCGACGAGACCGCGATCGCCCTGCTTGAGGCATCCGGCGGCATGAGCGCGCCGAAATTCAAGATATTGAAGGAAGCGATCGCCTCCCAGATCGAGATACACCGGCCGTTCGGCGGCGTGGTGCCCAATCTCGCCAAGCGCGAGCATCTCAAAAATTTACCCATTCTCTATGGGCAAATTTTTGGAAATTCCAAATCACAAAACACAAATCACAGACGGACCGGAAATCCTAGGTTTAAAATTCAAGACGTAGATATGATCGCGGTCACGGTCGGCCCGGGCCTGGAACCCGCTCTTTGGGCCGGCATCGTTTACGCCCAGGAACTCGCCGCGGCGCACAAAAAGCCTTTAATAGGGGTGAACCATCTGGAAGGACACCTGTATTCCTTTTTGCTTCCGCAAAAAGGAGCGAGTTCCAGATCACGGAACACAAATCGCAAACGTTCGGGATCCGGAAATTTGAATTCGGTGTTCCCGGCGATACAACTGCTGGTAAGCGGGGGGCACACCGTCCTCATCTCCATGCGGGATCTTACGGCCTGGAAGAGGTTGGGCGAGACCCGGGATGACGCGGTGGGCGAGGCCTTCGATAAGGTGGCGCGGCTTTTGCGGCTGCCCTATCCCGGCGGACCGGAGATACAGAAGCTCGCGGCGCAGGGAAATCCTGCGGCGGTTCCCTTTCCCCGACCGATGCTGGACCAAAAAAATTACGACTTCAGTTTTTCGGGGCTAAAGACCTCCGTCCTGTACTATTTACGCGATGCGAATCTGCTAATGCATCCGAATGATGCGAATGGAAAATTAAATTCACATGTGCCCGTTCGCCAAGACTTTCGCATGCAGGCGGATGTGGCCGCTTCCTTCACCGCCGCCGCGATCGAAGTCCTGGTTCGAAAGACCATGCGCGCGGCCAGGGAGGCCGGCGCGAGATCGGTCATGCTCTCGGGCGGCGTGGCGGCGAACCGCGACCT
>CAZCTJ010000012.1:0-19887 GCA_964501675.1 uncultured Candidatus Saccharibacteria bacterium | reverse complement strand
CGATGTTTTGCGCGCCAAGGAATCGGTTCCTCGCATCCCGCCCGGAGGGCGGGTTCTCCTACACGGGGGAATTCCCATACTCTTCCCCCGGCCCCCTTTTCGCCGCAACTGCCGTTGCGGGCGCACGGCCAACTCAATGTCCCGTGCTAACTGACGTCGGCGGTGCGATTGAAATTTTGAAGGGTTGATATATACTCAAAACGCGTTTGGGGCGGGCGTGTAGTTCAGTGGTAGAACGCGTTCCTGATAAGAACGAGGCCGTAGGTTCGATTCCTACCACGCCCACAAATCCCCCCGTTCCATCCTCGTCGCCCGTCAGGTTTGAGCCGCAATGACCGAGCCCCAAGTCATCTATGAAGAGAACGGCTTCCTGGTCGCGGACAAACCGGCCGGGATGCTCACCCATCCCGCTTCGGGATCGGAGGGCGCAAGTCTCACGGACTGGCTGCTCAAAAGATACCCTTTTCTCGTTGAGGTGGGAGAGGGCGGCCGCCCCGGCATAGTCCACCGCCTGGACCGGGATACCTCCGGGCTCATTCTGGTCCCCAAGACGCAGGAGGATTTCCGCTTTTTCAAATCGTTATTTCAATCGCGGGAGATGCGCAAAACCTATCTCGCCTGGGTCAAAGGGGTCGCTCCCGCCGAGGGCAGGGTGGAGGCCGCCATCGGCATCAAAAGCGGCACGACCCGAAGGTCGGTGCATTCGGGGAAAATGTCCAAGGAGGCCCTTACGGAATTCCGCCGTCTGCGCGTGGCGGAAAGGAACGGGGATAGTTTCTCGCTCTTGGAGGTCCGGCCGCATACCGGACGGACCCATCAGATCCGGGTGCATCTCGCGAGCATCGGCCATCCGGTGGCTGGAGATCGTTTGTACGGCAGGGGGGTGCCCGCGGCCCGGCTGATGCTTCACGCCCAGGGGCTCGAATTCCTGGCCCGGGACGGCCGCCGCCTAAAATTCCAAACGGATCCGCCCCCTGATTTCGGGCCGTAGAGGCGCACACTTATCCACACCTTGAAGCGCGAACATGCTACAATTAAACAAAGGTCGTTTTTGCATCTTTGTCTCAACGAATGACGAATTCCAAGGATTCCAAGGGCTTCACCCTGATCGAACTGCTGGTGGTCATAGCCATCGTGGCGATCTTGGCCGCGGTGGTCATAATCACCCTGAATCCCGCAGAACTGCTGCGTCAAGCCAGGGATTCCAACCGGATATCCGATCTTTCCACTCTTAAGACCGCGGTGTCCCTGTATCTTGCGGATGGCGGTACGGCTTTGGACGGCGGATTGGGGTACACCAAGTGCTACACCTATGTCGCCGCTACGGCGAACTGCGGCGGACGGAACGCCGGCCTAACCTTAACCACCACTGCTTCGCGGGCCGTGAACGGTACCGGCTGGCTGCCCGTGAATTTCGCGGGCATCGCCTCCGGGGCTCCCTTCGGCCAGTTACCCACGGATCCCACCAACGACACCACTTACTTCTATGCCTACGCCGCGACGACCTCGGCCACCGGGTTTGAGATCAGCGCAGACATGGAAAGCACCAAGTACAAGAACGGCGGCGGCAGCGACGTGGAGGGCACGGACGGCGGTTCGAGTCTCACCATCTACGAAGTGGGCACGTCCTTGAGCTTGTAAGCTCCACCCGAAAGTTCACCAAAAAAAGGCGCCTGGCGCCTTTTTTTGTTATAATGAGCGGGTACGATGCGTTTGCCCATTCCTCCGTTGCAGTTGAAGCACAGGCTTGTCTCGGAGAACCTCATCGCGGAGGACGTCTTCGACTCGCTGCTTGCGGAATCCGAGCGCAAGAACCAGAACCTGTTGGACCTCCTGATATCCGCGAAAGTAGCGAACGCCTCCTATCTTTATCAGATCCTGGCCGAAGCCTTGGGGGTGGAGATCGCGAACCTGGGGTCGCGGACCATAGACGAAGAGACCCTGCGGCTCCTGCCGGAGGACATCGCCCGTCAGCGGGAGGTGATACTTTTCGGCCGGGAGTCGGATGGTTCCGTGAGCGCCGCCATGCTCGATCCGAGCGATCTTGCCACCATCGAATTCCTGAATCAGCGCCTGGGCCTCAAGGTGAATCCTTATCTTGCGACCCCCGATGACCTGAACCGGGGCTTTTCCATCTACGGGTCCCGTTCCACCACCGATTTCCAAAAGATAATCGAGGAGAATGTGCAGGCCTCCCTGCGCAGCCAAACCAAGACCGCGGAAGAGGCCGCGGCAGATCTGCCGGTGGTGGCCATCGTGGACAATATCCTTTCCTATGCGAGCTCCCTCCGGGCCTCCGATATCCACCTGGAGGTGATGGAGGATGTGACCATCGCGCGCTACCGCATCGACGGGATACTTTACGAGATGATCCGGGTGCCCAAGTCCGTGCACAATGCCCTGGTCGCTCGCGTGAAGATCCTGGCGGGCCTGAAGATCGACGAGCACTATAAACCCCAAGACGGAAGGTTCCGATATCAGGTGGTGAATCAGATCGTGGATGTGCGCGTCTCGGTCATGCCGACCTATCACGGGGAGAAGGTGGAGATGCGCCTGCTCGAAGCCACCCAGAAACCGCTGTCGCTCGAAGAGCTCGGGATGCTGGGGGCGACCGCCAAGGCCGTGGAAGAGAACCTTGGGAAAACCTACGGCATGATCGTCATCTGCGGTCCGACCGGTTCGGGCAAAACCACCACTCTATACGCGATCATGAACATTCTGAACCGTCCGAACGTGAACATCGTTTCGGTGGAGGACCCCATCGAGTACAACATGCGCTACGTGAATCAGACCCAGATAAATCCCCAGGCGGGCATAACCTTTGCGACCGGGCTCCGGGCGCTTTTGCGGCAGGACCCCAACATAATCATGGTCGGCGAGATACGCGACAAAGAGACCGCGGGTATCGCGGTGCAGGCGGCCCTGACCGGCCACCTGCTGCTTTCTTCGCTCCACACCAACGATGCGCCCACCGCCGTGCCGCGGCTCTTCGATCTGGACGTGCCGCCCTTTCTGGTCGGTTCGGTCTTGAACGTGGTCATCGCCCAGCGTCTGGCCCGCCGGATATGCCAATCCTGTTTGTATTCCTATGATCCCGGTCCGGAAGTGGCGGGGATCATCCCCCGCCAATTCCGGGACTTGAACCTGCCCGAGGAGAGCTGGGGCGTCCCCAAGGTGTTCTTCCGGGGCAAGGGCTGCAGCGTCTGCAATATGAGCGGTTACCGCGGGCGGCTGGCGATATTTGAGGTGCTGGAGATTACTGATATAATCAAGAAGATAATCATCGAACCCAACTTCAGTCTGGAAGTTCTGAAGAAACAGGCCAGGCAGCAGGGGAGCAAATCCATGTTCGAGGACGGCTTGGCAAAGGTCCAGCTGGGGCTCACCACCATCGAAGAGGTCCTCCGGGTGATCCGGGAATAATCCAATGCTTTATCATTATCTCGCCGCGGACAATGAAGGGAAGATCGTGGAGGCGGAACTGGACGCCGATAATCTGACCCAGGTCCTGCAGTTTTTGGCGGGCAAGGAGCTGCGTCCGGTGGCCGTGAAGCCCGTCAAGCAGAAGATATCCGGCCTGAAAATAATGGCCGGGAAGGTCAACCTGAGCGACAAGGTTTTCTTGACCAAATACCTTTCGCTCATGCTCAAGGTGGGAACGGATCTTCTGTCCGCGATAAACATCCTGATCGCGGATACCGACAACCCGGCCGTGAAGAATCTGCTTCTGGAGGTCCGCGAGAACCTGACCAAGGGCCGGCCCTTCTATGAAGCTTTCGAGCGCTATCCCAAAATATTCGATCCGGTGTTCGTCCACCTGGTCAAAGCCGCGGAAGCCTCGGGCAACCTGCAGCAGACCTTCGAGAATTTAAGCACTTCCCTGCAGAAAGAGGCGGAACTGCGCGGCCGGGTGCGTTCGGCCTTGATCTACCCCGTCATTCTTTTGTGCACCTCCCTGCTGGTCTTCATCTTCCTGGTGACTTTCGCGTTGCCCAAGATAGCCAAAGTGTTCATGGGCAGCGGCCTGAACCCGCCCACCTTCTCGCGGATAGTTTTCGCGGTGGGTCTTTTCGTGAACGACAATATCATCGCCCTGGGCATCGGGTTCTTGCTGGTCGTGGGCCCCGGGATATGGTTCTTCTGGAAGACCCGCCTGGGCCATCGCATCCTTAGCCGGCTGGCCGGGCGCCTGCCGCTGGTCAATAAGATCTACCGCGATCTGGCGGTCCAGCGCTTCGCCGCCACTTTTTCCGCGCTCATGAGAGCGGGATTGCCGATAATGCAAGCGACCAAATTGACCTCGGAAGTGGTGGGTTCTGAAAAATTCCGGTTCAGTTTGATCCGCATCGCGGACGAGGGTCTGGCCAAGGGGCTAACCATCGGGGAGGCCTTCCATCGGGAAACGGTGTTCCCCCGGGTGGTCTCGAACCTGGTGGCGATCTCCGAGAAGGCCGGCCATCTGGAGGAAGTGCTCGAAACCCTGTCCGAATTCTATGCTTCGAGCGTGGATTCCAACATCCGCATGCTGGTCTCGTTCCTGGAGCCCGCCCTGCTCTTGACCATGGGCATCATGGTCGCATCCATCGCTTTGGCCATCATCGTCCCCATCTATCAGCTTACCAACCAGTTCTGATGCGCTTCCGCTTTGGATCGCGAAAGGCGACCACGCTTATCGAGGTTGTGCTGGTGATCGGGCTCATCGCGGCGATCTCCGGCGTGATCATCATGAACCTGGTGGCGCGCAAGGGGAAAACGGAATTGGATACCGCCACCCGCCAGATCGCGGCTTTATTGCGCGAAGCCCAGAGCAGGTCCATGGCGCAGGCCTCGAGCACCGCCTGGGGGGTGCATTTCGATAATTCCACGAGCACCGCGCCGTCTTATTCCCTGTATCATACGAGTTACAGCGAATCGAATCGCCTGGGCTACTACCGATTGCCGGCCGGCGTGGACTACGTCTCCGCGAATCTCGCGGACGGCGCCAGCCGGGACATCCTCTTTTTGCAATTGACCGGCAAGGTGGGGGCATCCGATTCCATACAGATATATCAGACCGGGAATTCGGCGAACTCCTCCACCATTTCGGTGGCCCAAAGCGGAGCGGTCAGTTTTTAGTTATAATCAATAAAAGCCATGTCCTTACATCCCGCATTGTCGGAGAGAGCGGGACAATCCCTGGTGGAGGTTCTGGTGGCCATTACGGTCGGGTCCATCATGGTCATCGCGGCCTTGTCCATCATCACCCCGGCCTTGAGGGGGAATACGGACGTGGAGCGGATACAGGCGGGTACCGCCATTGCCAAGGAAATGCTGGAGAACATCCGTACCTTTTCCGAATCGGACTGGAACAATATCGCGGACCTGGCCACCGGTTCGGGTAATAAGTATTTTTTGAACGCGGGTTCTTCCCCCTTCCGGATCGCGACCGGCACGGAAGGCCTTGTCCTCGCGGGCAGCACCTCCAGCCTCATCGGCTACTTCAAGCTGGACGAAACCTCCGGCAATATCTCCCAGGATTATTCCGGGAATAACGCCACCGGCACCTGGTCTGGATCGCCGACCGCGGCGTCCGACTGCGCGGCCGGCGGCTGCTATACGTTCGACGGGACCGATGATTATATAGACACTCCCGATGACAGCACTTCCCTCGGCGGCGGATCCTTGAGCTTCGACGATGCGGAGGACTGGAGCGTCGCGGTTTGGTACAAAGGCACCCAAACCGGCTGCGGACCGGGCACCACCGAAGTCATTCTGGGCCGGGATAACGGGGATATCTGGGCGAATTTCGGCCTATGCGACGGAAAGGCCGCGTATGCCCATTACAACGGCGCCTGGTTGCAGATAAAATCCAATACCAGCGTGAACGACGATCGCTGGCACCACTTGGTTTTTGTGAATCACGCGAACGCCACGGGCGACATGTACGTTGACGGCACTTTGGAGGTAGGCGGCGCCTCCTCTGCTTTTAACGCCTCGGAGCGCCGCTTTGTCATCAATAATTTCATGCGCGGACACAGCGCGGCGTACACCGCCGGATCCTTGGACGAGGTCCGGATATACGAGAAAGCCTTGTCCGCGGACGAGGTGGCCTCCATCTATAAAGCGCAGGCGTTCAGCCGCTATTTCTACGTGGAGGATGTGCGGCGGGAAGTGTCGGGCGCTTTGGCGGTATCCGGCAATGTCGATCCGTCCACCAAAAAAGTGACCGTGACCTACGCCTGGCCGGGGGCTTCGGGCAATTCCATATCCTCCTATTTGACCCGTTTCCGGAACAACATCGCATCCCAGACCGATTGGTCGGGCGGCAGCGGTGAGATCGGTCCGGTGACCCAGATGAACAGCGGCTTTGCGGCTCATTCGAACATCGATTACGCGACCACGGCCGGCTCCATAATCATAGACGGACTTACGCCATGAGATTCGATCGCGGATCATTGCCGAACATCTGGGGCCTGTCGCTCGCGCTCGCGTGCCTGTCGCTCGCGCTGCTTCTGGGGGTGAAGATGGCCCGCGGCAGCTCGAACATCAGCACCACTCCGTCGGAGCACATGGCCTGGAGCGACGTTATCTCCTGGATCCAGTTCAACGACGTGACCGGTTCCATGAACGTGAACGTTTATTCCGCCAAGCTGGAGGGCTATGCCAGCTCTTCGGCGGGGGAGTTCTCGCTGGACTGCGCCACTTCCCCCATCGGGGACATCTGCGGCACGAGCAACTACTACGTCGCGAACAACGGCTTGGGGCGGTTGTCCGGGTTCGGCTGGAACGACGTCTACGGCTGGGTGAGCTTCTGCGGAGGCGACGGCACCGCGAACTGTCCCGGCGCGGTGGCCTACGGGGTCCTGATCGACGAGAACACCGGGGTTTTTACCAACTATGCCTGGAACGACATTTTGGGCTGGATAAGCTTCAATTGCTCCAACCACGGAGGCTGCGGAACGGTGGATTACAAGGTGAAGACCAGCTGGTTCGCCACGTCCACTTCCGGCTATCTGGACTCCTCGACGTTCGATACCGGCTCGGCGCAGGGCGCGCAGATCAATTCGATCATGTGGAAAGGCAATCCTTCCTCCGGGCGGGTCGGTTTCCAGCTGGCCGCGAGCGATTCTTCGGGCGGGCCCTGGGATTTTTTTGGGCCGGACGGAACGAATCTCAGCTATTACGAGCCGGCGGTCAACACCACCATGAAGCTGGATTACGAGCTTTACAACGGCAAGCGTTATTTCCGCTACCGGGCCACTCTGTTTTCGGACAAGGCCCAGCTTCTCACGCCGCGAGTGGATGAGGTCATCGTGAATTGGAGTCCGTAGGAGGCAGAATCCGGCATTCAGGATCCGGTATCCAGCATTGGCGGGAAGGGATATAATCAAATCACATGAATCCTGCGCTAAATTCTAGATTCTTGATTCTGGATTCTCGCCACGCGGGTCAGGCCACCCTTTCGTTGGTCTTTCTGATCGGCGGTATAATCATCCTGGTGGGAGTGTCCCTGTCCTTTTTGGTCATAAGCTTCATCTCTTCCGGTTACGGCTATCAAGCCTCGAACCGGGCCCTGGGAGCGGCGACCGGGGGAGTGGAAGACGCGCTCTTGCGCCTTGTCCGCGACACCGATCTCACCGCTCTCACTCCCTACGAAGTGCCGCTCGATTCTTACACCGCGAACGTGACCGTGACCCAGGACTCTCCTGCCGCCGGTCTCGTCACCATCCTTTCCTATGCGACCGTCGCCGGCTACCAGCGCAAGATCCAGGCGGTCGTCGCGGTGGATTCCGGTACCGGTCAGGTCAGCCTCATCTCCTGGGACCAGCTGACATTGTGAAATATCCATGAAATTCAAAGGCATTTTGGAGAAGGCGATGAAGCTTCTGCGGATACGCTCCGACGTCGGCGGACTGGAGATATCCGATTCCGCTTTGCGCTACGCGCGTTTCGACGGAGAAAAGTGGATCACCGCATCCCTGCGCCTGCCGCCGGGCATCCTCGAGGGCGGCGCGCTCAAGGACAAGCCGCAGTTCGAGGCGGCGCTCCGGGAGCTTAAAACCCAGATCCAGGGCACGGCTCGAAGCCGCCGCCGGGTGGGGGCGGTGGTTTCTTTGAGCTCCATAAACGTCTACAGCCAGGTCTTCAGCTTGCCCATGATCGAGGGCGAGAACCTGGAAAAGGCCATCCAGCTGAACATTCAGATGGTCTCGCCCGGAGAGACGTCCGAGACCTATTCCGGCTGGCAGCCGCTGGGACACGACGAGCAAGCGGTGCGTCTGGAGATACTCTCCGCCTTCGCGAACCGATCCATCGTGGACGAACTGACCGCGGTCCTGCGCGGCGCTGGATTCATGCCCCATTCCATAGAATCGCGGGCCTTGTCCCTGGCAAGGCTTCTTCGTCAATTGGGCGACGGTTTCGATCCGGAGAAGCCCTACCTGCTGCTCAGCCTGGACGAGAGCGGCCTGGAGCTCTTGGTCCTTCGCCGCGGGCAGCTGTATTTCGAATACTTCACTCCCTGGCGGGAGATCTACGGCGGCGAAAAGGAGATCTCGCCGGAATCGTTCGGGAACACGATCATCCGCAACCTTCACCAGGTCCTAAATTTCTACAATTCCCATTGGTCGGAAAGTCTGGCCGGGATATTCATCTCCACGCCCAATCTGCAGGAGCAGGTCCTGGAGGTCGTCCGCTCCAATTTCTCGCTGAACGCGATGGAGGTGAAGCTCAAGACCGAAGGCGTATCTCCGGACTGGTATATCGCCTTCGGCAGCGGGCTCCGGGGCCTAATTCCGCCCCGCGAGGACAGGGAAGTGAGCCTGTTGGGCATCAGCGCCAGGGAGGAGTTCCGCCGGGAGCAAGTTCTGAATTTCATGGGTTTCTGGCAAGTGCTCATGCCGGTCAGCCTTTCCATCCTCCTGCTCACGTTCCTTGCGACCGACGTGTTCCTGGCAGGCACCCGGAAGGAGTTGGAATCCCAGCCGGCCTTCCGGCCGGGCGAGGAGAGGACCAAGGAGATCCAGAATCTCCAAACCAGGGTGGATGAGTTCAATCGGGTGGGCGCCATGATCAATCGGGCTTGGCAGCCTACCCAGGCCAAATTCGGACTGCTGCGGAAGATGGAGGAACTGGCGGGCAAGAGCTCCGTTCAAATAGTGCGCCTGCGCTACCAAGGCGCGCAGACAGTGTCCCTTACCGGACAGGCGCTGTCGGAAGAGAACATCCGTTCGTTCCTGGAAGCAATGAAGGGCGATCCGCAGATACTCAAGGACTCGGTGAATCTTCCGCTGTCGGAGGTGAAGCCCGCCCAAGATCAGGGGTTGGTATTTTCCATGACCTTCTCGGTCACTTCCTTCAACCCCAAGTAGAATTTTTTGCGGTTCGCAGCGGTCATTTTGCGCAGGACGAATTCGCCGGCTTTGCCCCGGCCGTGGCGGATCCCCAGCCGCAGGCGCCAGAAGTCTTTGGTTCGGAGCGCCGCTATCACGGACTCCACTCCGTGATGCCCGGCGGCTCCCCGGCCGAAGACCAAGCGCCACTCCCCAAGGGGGAGGTCGGAATCGTCGTGGACCAGGAGCAGGTCCGCGGGGGCGGCTTGGATCGCGCGAAGCAGCTTATGGACGACCGGTCCGGAAACGTTCATAAACGCGACGGGCTTCGCGAGCAGAAGCGGGCCGGTCTTGGCCTGCGCCCAGGATTCCCGGCCCTGTTTTTTGAGCGTCACGCCGGCCTCTTTCGCCCAAAAATCCACCGCGAGCGCGCCGGCGTTGTGATAAGTTCCGTCGTATTCCGGTCCGGGATTGCCCAAGCCGACCATCACCCGGAAGGAGGGAGGGGAGTCGTTCATAAATCTCTTGATATATTATAGCCAATCCTCTATACTGATGCACAAATGCGCCGTTTTTTAGTGTCATTGCTGGAAGTGGTGGAGGTCGCGGTGGTCGCTTTGGGCGCGGTCTTCCTCATCCGGACCTTCCTGGTCCAACCGTTCCTGGTGAGCGGCGCGAGCATGGCGCCCAACTTTCTGAACGGTGATTATCTCTTGGTGGACCAGCTCACCTATTATTTCCGCGAGCCCGGCCGGGGCGAGGTGGTGGTTTTCAGATACCCCAACGATAAAAGCACTTATTTCATCAAGCGCATAATCGGTCTCCCGGGCGATCGGGTGGAGATCGAGAACGGCAAGGTCCGTCTGTACGACTCTGGGCACCCCGACGGGACGGTGCTCAAGGAGGTGTATCTGCCCTCCCGCTCTTTGACCGCCACCCGGCCGGGCGGCCAGACCGAATTCACCCTGGAGGAAGGGGAGTATCTGGTCTTGGGCGACAACCGTTCTTTCAGTTTCGATTCCCGGGATTGGGGCATCCTGCCCGGAACGGATATCGTGGGCCTGGTCCGGCTGCGCCTTTGGCCCTTGAACGGATTCACGGTGTTCGCCGCGCCCAGTTATTAATCAGTCAATGCGGAACAAGAAAAAAGACGGCGATCGACTGCTCCGGATCCCGAAGGGCATGCATGACATACTGCCCTCGGAGCGTCCTTTTTGGGACCGTCTTTTGAAGGTCTCCCGGGACCTGGCGGAATTTTACGGTTTCGGATACCTGGAAACGCCGATCCTGGAGTTCGCGAAGATATTCGAGAAAGGCACCGGCGAGGAAACGGACATCGTCCAGAAGGAGATGTATACCCTGCGCACCAAGGGCGGGGATGTTCTGGCGCTTCGGCCGGAGTTCACCCCGGCGGTCATGCGCGCCTACGTGGAGCACGGGCTTTCCCGCATGGGCCAGCCCCAAAAGCTCTTCTCTTACGGTCCTCTTTTCCGGCACGAGAGCCCCCAGGCCGGCAGATATCGGCAGCTGCATCAGGTGAATTTCGAGGTGATCGGGGGACAGAACGATCCCATTTACGATGCGCAGGTGATGATAATCTTTCAGCGCATCCTGGACGAACTGCGCATCAAGAACACCGAATTGAAGGTGAATTCCATCGGATGCAAGATCTGCCGCCCCATCTATAAGAAGCAGCTGGTGAACTATTATCGCGGCCTGGAAAAGAAGCTCTGCGCCGATTGCGTGAAGCGGCTCAAGACCAATCCCTTGCGGCTTTTGGATTGCAAAAATCCGGAATGCCAGGAATTCAAGGCCAAAGCCCCGAATCTTTTCGACAAACTGTGCGTCATCTGCAGCACTCATCTCAAATCCGTCCTGGAATACATGGACGAGCTCAAGATATCCTACGAGCTGGACAACCAGCTGGTCCGGGGAATGGATTATTACAGCCGGACCGTGTTCGAGTTCTCCGTGAAAGGACTGGACATCGGTTCGGTCGCGGGGGGCGGACGCTATGACTATCTGATGGAGATGCTGGAGGGCCGGCCGACCCCGGCGGTGGGCGGCGCGGGGGGAGCGGAACGTCTGATCGCGGCCATGAGAGCCCAGGAGATCAAGCTTCCGCCCCGGACGGGCAAGAAGGTGTTTTTGATCCATGTGGGCGAACTCGCCAAGAAGAAATCCCTGAACATCATCGAGGACCTGCGATCCGCGGGCATCGGGGTGTCGGAGGCCCTGGGCCGGGAATCGCTCAAGGCTCAGCTTAAGACCGCGGACAAGGAAGGCTACGAGCTCGCGCTCATTTTCGGCCAAAAGGAACTTTTCGAGCAGAGCATCATCATCCGCGACCTAAAGAAGAGCCTGCAGGAGACGGTGGCGATCGCGAAGCTCAAGGAAGAGATAAAGAAGCGCCTGAAGGACCGCTGACGTATAAAAAAGAAATGGCCGACTGCCTTTTCTGCAAAATGGTCCGCCGGGAGATATCCTCGGAGATCATCCGGGAGGACGAGCACACTTTGGCGTTTCTGGACATCCGGCCGCGGGCGCCGGGACATGCCATGGTCATTCCCAAGGTCCATGCGCCGCAGCTCACGGATCTGCCCGATGCGGAGATCGGCCCGCTTTTCACGGCGGTCAAAGCCGTGGCCCTGCGTCTTACGGAGATCTTGAAGCCGGACGGCATGACCATCGGCATGAACCAGGGAGAGGCCAGCGGCCAGGTGGTGGGCCATCTCCACGTGCATTTGCTGCCCCGCTACGACGGGGACGGAGGCGGGGCCATTCAATCCGTGGTCGGGAATCCGGGCCCGGAAGCTCCCGCGGAGATTGCCAAACGCCTGCGGGTTGGTATATAGTAATCCGGCTATGATCGAGGTCCGAAAAAAGGAAGGAGAGTCCGCCCAGAGCCTGCTCTACCGCTTCACCAAGCGGGTCCGGCAGAGCGGAGTATTGGTGGAGACCCGCAAACGCAGGTTCACCAACCGGCCCGCCAACAAGCGCAGCCGGAGGGCTTCCGCCGTCATACGCTCCAATAAGAAGAAGGAGATGGGACGGCTGAAGAAATTGGGACTGCTCTAAAATAATTTAAATGATGCTTTCCGAGCGCATCGCGGAAGAGGTCAAAGCTGCGCAGAAAAGCGGGAATGGCGAGCGCCTGGGGGTGCTGCGTTTTATTTCCGCCCAGCTGCAGAATCGCGCGATCGAGAAGCGGGGGACCGGACAGAGCCCCCAGCTTACCGATGCGGATGTGCGCGAATCGCTTCAGAAAGAGGCGAAAAAGCGCCGCGAAGCGGCCGAGCTTTTCCGGAAAGGAGGGCGAGAGGATCTGGCCTCGCGCGAAGAAGCGGAGCTCAAGATAATCGAGGAATTCCTCCCGCCGCCGGTGGAGCGGAGCGAGGTGGAAAAATTCGTTTCCGAAAGGATCGCCGCCGGCATCCGTGATTTTGGCGCCCTGATGAAAGAGGTCAAGGTGCGATTCGAGGGCCAGGTGGACGGCAGGATGGCGAGCGAGATCGTCAAAGGCAAGCTGGGCTAGCGTTCATGGCCAAGGCTCCCGATATCCGGCAGCTTGAGATATGGAGCCGCCGCATTCTGGACCTGCTGCGCAAAGAAGGGACCGTCGAGATATCCCTCCTGTCGAATTCCGAGCTCCGCAAGCTCAAGCGGCGCTTCTTGAAGCGGGAGGCGAAAACGGTCGACGTGCTTTCCTTCCGCGCGGGGCGGGATTTCCCGCGGCCGGACCTCCCGGAGCGCGCGTGGGGAGAGGTGTTTTTGAACCGGGCGCTCATGCGTTCCCGCAGGCGCGCGCAAGGCCTGCTTATCCACGGCATCCTGCATCTTTTGGACTATGACCACGAAAAGAAAAGTGATAGGATAAAGATGCAAAAACAGGAGGTCAGGCTCTTGGACCTTCTGGGGTAAAGGTAGTTTTCAATGATGAAACTGGGAACCCAATATGTGGTGGGCTTGGATATCGGGACCGCTTCGGTCAAGGTTGCCGTGGCCGAGAATCGTTCCGGGAAACCCGCCCTGCGCGCCGTTTTCAAGGAGCCTTCCGGGGGCATGCGTAAAGGCGCCATCGTGGACCTGGCGGAAGCGGCCGGGGCCGTGGCCAAGGCCGTCGCGGAGGTTCGCAAGGTGGCCAAGGCCGGCCTTAAGACGATCTACGTGAACATCGGGACCCATCAGGTCAAGGGGCAGAGCTCCAAGGGCATCGTGGCCGTCTCCCGCGCGGACAGCGAGATATATCAGGACGATATCGATCGGGTCATTCGCGGCAGCCAAGCCGTGAATCTCGCTCCCAATCGCATGATCGTCCACAACGTCACGCGGGAATATATCGTGGACGGAGCAGGGGATATTCTGGACCCTTTGGGACTTTCCGGCAATCGGCTGGAAGTGTCCAGCTTGGTCGTGGATGCGTTCGCGCCTCACGTGAAAAGCGTCATGCGGGTGGTGGAGCTCGCCGGCGGCCGGGTGGGCGGAATGGTCATCGATCCTTTGGCCGCGGCCCGGTCGGTTTTGACCAAGAATCAGCGCGATCTGGGCACGGTGCTGGTGGAGATCGGGGCAGGTACCACGAGCGTCGCGGTGTATGAAGAGAACAAATTGCAGGGCGTTTCCGTCCTGCCGGTGGGCGCCGGGAATATCACGAACGACTTGGCGGTCGGTTTGCGCCTGCCGGTGCCCGCGGCGGAGAATCTGAAGCTCAATTACGGCCACGCGCTCGCGGGCGAGGTCAATGCCAAGGAGTCCGTGGATCTCCGGAAATTCTCTCCGGAGGCGAAGGGCATGGTCTCCCGGCGTTTCGTGGCGGAGATCATCGAATCCCGTCTTGCGGAGATATTCGATCTGGTGAATAATGAACTGCGTCTGTGGGGCAAATTCGGCCAATTGGCGGGCGGCGCGGTCCTCACCGGAGGCGGAGCCAAGATGCCCGGCGTGACCGATCTTGCCAAGCAGGTCCTGAAGCTTTCCACCCAGATCGGTTTTTCTTCCGGAGAGGAATGGTCCGAAGAGACCGCCGCATTCTCCGAAGCATTCGAAGATCCGGAATTCGTGACCGCCCTGGGCCTGGTGCTGTGGGGCGCGGACAAGGAGCACTGGCAGCTTTCCGGCCGGCCCACCTGGAGCAAGGCCAAGCAGATCTGGAGATATTTTCTGCCCTAAATTCAATGAAACGGAGAAAGACGAACAAGGTCCGGCGCGTGTCCCAGGAGAGGAAAATTTCGAGCCCCATCGCCCGGATAAAGGTCATCGGAGTGGGCGGCGGGGGAGGGAATATGGTCTCCCGCATGAGCCGGGATTTCAGCCGGGGAGTTGATTTCGTGGCGGTCAATACCGACCACCAGGATCTGGATCATTGCGACGTCCGCCAGCGCATCTATATCGGCAAGAACCTGACCCGGGGCCTAGGCACCGGCATGAATCCGGAATTGGGCCGCCAGGCCGCGGAAGAGAACCGGGCCGAGATCGCGGAATCCCTGCGCGGCGCGGACATCGTGTTCATTGCGGCGGGTTTCGGGGGCGGGACCGGCACCGGCGGCGTGCCGATAGTGGCGGAGGCCGCGAAGCAAGCCGGAGCCCTGACCATCGCCTTCGTGACCAAGCCTTTCGCTTTCGAAGGCACCCAGCGCCAGCGCATCGCGGAGGAGGGCATACTTAAAATGCGGGACAAAGTGGATGCTTTGATCGTGGTGCCGAACGACCGCATATTTTCGGTCATCCAAAAAGAAACCCCGGTCATCAAGGCGTTCGAGGCCATCGACGAGGTTCTAAAGAACGCCCTGAAGGGGCTGGTGGAGCTCATCGTGACCCCCGGCATAATAAACGTGGATTATGCGGATGTGCGCACGGTGATCCAGGATTCCGGCATCGCTATCGTAGGCATCGGCATCGCGAGCGGCGGGGAACGTGCGGGGACCGCCGTAAATCAGGCCTTGAGCTCTCCGCTTCTGGAATTGAGCCCGGAAGGGGCCAAGGGAGTGCTTTTGGGCATCTCCGGCGGAAAGGATCTGCGTATGACCGAAATAAACGAAGCGGCCAAGATCGTGGCCCAAACGGTGGACCCGGGCGCGAAGATCATCTTTGGGGCTTATTACGACAAGCATTTGAAACCGAACCAGGTGAAAATAATCGTCATCGCCACCGGCTTCAATTCGCCGGGTACCTCGAATTCTTTGTTCGGAAGCATCTCCGGCACCGACCGGCCTTCGTATCTTATCCAGAGGAACGAGATGCTCCACGCCGAGGAGCGCCACCGTGCCGTGCCGGACAAGGACAAGAAAGAGGGCGCGGAGAGGGAGGCGGAACCCGTGGAGCCGCCCCTGCCGGCTTCCGGCAAAGACCGCAAAAAGCGCTCGGCGGACGGGGACGTTTGGGACATTCCCACTTTTTTGCGCCGACGGAAGAGGTGATCGTCTACTCCATTTCTTCCACCTGCGGGCGCTCCAGGGCCAGCGGCTCTATTTCCATCGCCTCGCCGGTGATGCGCAGCACGTCCTTGTCCACCTTCTTGAATTCCTTGAAGGAGGAATTATACATATTAACCGCGGTGCCGAGATGGGTGCCCAGCTTCCGGAGATAGGTCTCGTAGGACATCAGATGTTTCGCCAAAAGCTCCACGTTCCGGCGGATCTCCTTGGCGGACTCCTCGATCTGAAGGGCTTTAAGCCCCTGGTTCACCGTTTGGAGGTAGGCCAGAAATGAGGTGGGGGAGACGATGATGACGTGCTTTTCCTTGAACGCGTACTCAATGAGATCGTGGGCGTTGCTTTTTACCGCCCCGACCTGGCCGACCAGCAGGTCATAATAGATGGCCTCGTGGGGAATGAACATGAAAGCGAAATCCATCGTGCCCAGGTCGGGACGGATGTACTTGGAGGTCTCGTCTATCCGGGTCTTCAGATCGTTCCGGAAAAGCTTTTCCAACTTTTCTCTCTCGAGCGGATCCCTTTCCGACGCCAGGCGGTTATAGTTCTCCAGGGAGAATTTAGAATCCACCGGGACTATTTTGTCCTTCAGGAATATGACCGCGTCCGGGATCAGCTCCTTGCCGCTGTCCTCGTCTCGTCCCAGATGGTACTGGGTCTGGTAGACGCCGGGCGGCAGGACGTTCGCGAGAACCGCATCCAGATAGTATTCCCCGAGCACGCCCCGCTGCTTGGGATTCTTCAGGATATCCTGAAGGGATTGCAGCTGGTCCGCGAAGTTGACCACTTGGCGGTTGGTCTCATCGAGCTTGGTCAGCCGTTCGGTCACGCTCCGGATCATATTGGCCGATTGTCCGAACTGCGTCTGGATCGCGCGGGTGGACTCGGAAAGTTTCGCATCCATGGTCCGGTTGAGCTCGTTCAACTGGTTCTGGAGCAGGAGCATGGACTTGTCCTCCGCGGTTTCCGCCGGTTTGCGGGTCGCCAAAACCCGCCAGGCCAGGAACAGATTCGCGGCGAGGATGAGTACTGCGATTACAATCAGGGCTATTTCCATTTTCTTCGGTTCTTCTTTCCCGCCTTGGCCGGGGCGGATCGGAGATGGACCGTGGCCCGGATGCGGGCAGGGGTCCGATAGGCGGGCCGTCCGGGTTTGCCGCCGCTCTTGGCATAGTCTCTCATGCCACTTGATTTTACCGCTGCCATCTCGGTCTGGCCAGGGGTTGCCCCGGTCGGAGCTTCGATTATAATGTTCCTCAAGGATGATTCGGCGATCCCGGGCCTGAAACATTCCCGTCATTTCTCCGTATCATGAAGAAGCGTAGCTATACCTGCGTTAAAACCTCAAGCACGGATAAAATCCAATGTTGAAATCCAAGAAAACGCTCCTTGAACTGACCGCAAAAGAAGAAACCGCTGCCGCCTACGAGCCGGGCAGCGACGGGGAAAAACAGCTCATTCAGGCCGCCAAGAACGGAGACCTGGAAGCGTTCGAGAAATTGCTTTATGCCTATGAGCGTCCCATATACAGCTATGTCTATCGGTTGGTGCGCCAGAAAGAAGATGCCCAGGACCTGACCCAGGAGACGTTCGTGAAACTGTACAAACACATCGACGTAGTAGATACCGATAAGAATTTCCGCGCATGGGTGTACAAGATCGCCACCAACACCGTGTACGACTGGCTGCGCAAAAAACAGAAGCGCCAGGAGATGTTCATTATCGACGATCCCAACGTTCAATTCGAATCCATCGACGTCCAGACCCCTTACCAGGATATGCAGAACGTGGAGAGAGCCAAGGACGTGGAAACGGCCTTGGAGAAAGTGCGGCCGGTCTACCGGGCCGTGCTCCTGCTGTTCTATTGGCAGGGCTTCGGCTACACGGAGATAGCGCACGTGCTGTCGTTACCCCTGAACACGGTCAAGACCTATCTGTACCGGGCGAAACACGCGCTGAAACAGGAATTGGCCCAGAATTATTACAACTCTTAAGAAATTTCATGCAAAAACTGCAGCAGGAGATCAATCAAATGCGGGAGATCGAATTTCCCCGCGAACTGCATGGGCGCATCATGCGCAGCGTGTATCTTTCGCGCTTCCGCCTGCCTTTGCTCATAGTCAATCTGCTCTTGGGGGTTAATTTCTTCCTGTCGGGCTGGAACATCTGGCAGACCTTCCGGAACCAGATCCCGGCCGCGCCCGCCTTGGCGGAGCAGACCCTTGCCGTCCGCTTCAGCCAGCTTGGAGCCGCCATGTTCACCGGCGAAGCCGCGGTTTTCCTTTTGAGCCTGGGACTCCTTTCCATAGGGCTGCTGATGCTTCACCGCCTGAACCATTCCTTGCTCCGATTGAGGCGGCCCGGTTCCGCCAGACACTGATCGGGGTCGGTTGCGAAAAAAACCGCCTGGAGCGGTTTTTTTCTTTCGGATCCTGTTGTATAATTCCAAGTGCGCCGGCCTGCGCATTTTATTTTTGAAATAATGAACACGGAATACTATTGCTCGGAGTGCGGGGAAAGCTTCACGGATCAAAAACTGCCCAATCTCAACCGGCGACATCATTGCGGGGCCCTGGCCAGGATAATCAAGCACGAGGGCGGCTCGGAAGGAGACGAATAGATGGGATATTCCGCCAAGCTCAATCGCAGAACGGCGGTCGGGGAGGGGACCATGGTGCTGGTCGTCCAAAAACCGGAGAGTTTCCGATTTCGGGCCGGACAATATGCGGACCTGTCCCTGTCGGCGCTCCCGGGTCCGGAAGGTTCCCGGACCTTCTCTTTGGCCTCCGCGCCGGGCGATCCCGAGCTCGTTTTCGCCACTCGCGCCGGAAGCAGTTCTTTCAAGCGGGCCCTGGCCGCGCTGCCTCCGGGTGCCGAGCTTTCGCTCACGGAACCTATGGGTTCTTTTATTCTGCGTCCGGATGATGGCGGCGTATCGGTCCTGATCGCCGGGGGCATGGGCATCACTCCCTTCCGGAGCATGATCCGCGATGCGGAGCAAAGCGGCTCCGGCCGCAAGCTCCTGCTCTTCTATGCGGACGAGAATCCCCGGCGGGCGGTGTTCCTGCAGGAGCTTCAGGGGCTCGCCCAGGAGTTCGCCGGAGAGGGTCTCCGGATCGTGCCCGTGCTCGCGGACCCGGAGGGTACCGGAGCGGAACCGGGCCGGCTATCGGGCGAGACGCTTCGTCGGTACATCCCCGACCTTGGGGCGCCGAGTTTTTATCTGGCCGGTTCGCCGGAAATGGTGCTCGATCTGCGGGAAGAGCTTTCCCGCTTGGGTGCGGACGATGACCGCGTGTTTTCGGAAGAGATATCCGGCTACTAGAAGAACAGGGAGATCAGGAACAGGACCAGGAAGACGAAAAATATTATCCGGGCGAAATCCAGGGCGGTGCCCGCCACGTTCGTGAATCCCAGGAGCGCAGCCACGAGCGCTATGACCAAAAAGATTATGCTCCAAGTCAGCATGCGTTTTTTGTCGATATTTGGCGACCTTTAGGCTTCCCAGGGCAGGCGAAGCAGGCGGACCAGCAGGATAGCGATCAAACCGTATATGAGCATCGCGATCAGCGTGGACCACTCGATCACATAACCCGCCTGGCCGGGATTCGGAAATATCCCCCGGAAGGGGGCGACGAGCGGCGCGGTCAAGGCATACATGAAGGATACGAATCCGTTGCCGGAGTTCGCCCCCGCCGCCCGCAAAACGAATCGGATCAGAAGGACGGCTTCGATGAAATCGGTGAGATAGAAGATTATCCGGCCCGGATCGAACATCTCCGCCGGCCGGCGGCGGACCACCACCCTTTCTTCCACCACCTCCTGCTCGTCATCCGGGATGATCTGGGCCATGTTTTATTTGATGAATGAGTGGAACAGATAGCTTAAGAGCGCGAGGACCAGGGCGAAGAGCAGGGCCCAGGCGAAATTTCCAATGGTCATGCCGGGCAGAACGGCGGCGACGACCAGGAGGATTATCGCGTCCACCACGAAAGTGAACAGGCCCAGGGTCAGGATGTTCACGGGCAAGGCGAAAAAGAGCAGGATAGGCCGCAGGAGGATGTTCGCGATGGCGAGGAGAAAGGCGGCGAGCAATGCCGTCCAGAAGCTTTGGACCGCCACTCCCGGCAGGATATAGGCCGCAG
>CAZCTJ010000011.1:0-20641 GCA_964501675.1 uncultured Candidatus Saccharibacteria bacterium | reverse complement strand
AGGCGCAAGAGTTCGCGGCCTGGCGCAGAAATGCGCGCCAGGCCGCTCGTCGTTTCGGGCGGCGTTCGGCTTGATTTATTTTCAAAATACTGTATAATTCAAAACTTCAGGAGGTCCTTTGAGATGTGGATAGGTGACGGAACGTCGAACCGGGTACTCGTATCCCCGCAGGGCGGGTCCGTTCTTCTCTGGCAACGGGGGAGGCACTTCGTCCTGGGCCCGGCGCGGACCGTCGAGGTCGGCGGCGAGCTGAAGCTCCGGGGCGAAACGCACTGGTGCTTCCCGAACTTCGGGACGGTGCGTGCGCCGCAATACGCGGCGTCGCACCGCAAGCACGGCTGGCTCCGGGATTCCATCCTGGAGACCAGGTCGCACGGGCAGGTGCACGCTCACTTCGTCGCGCCGCCGCCGGACTTCTATCTGCCCGTCGCGGTGTCCGTGTGCGTGGACGAGTCCGCGCTCCGCGCGTCTCTCTCGGTCACGAATCGCGGAGAGGAGCGGGTGCCCATTCTGCCGGCGCTCCACCCCTACTTCGCGACGCCGGAGGATGGCCTTCGGGTGATGATGGGCAATAACATCGTCGCCCAGGTCTTCTCCGACCAGGAACCCTGGCGGGTGTCGGACGAGGCGCGCGTCCTCGAGCGCACCGGCGACGTGCGGGTCATCCTCTGCGGCGTGGGCACGGTGGATCTGCGCCTGCCGAAGAGCTGCACGCACATGGTCGTCTGGTCCGACCGGCCGGACTCCTACGTCTGCGTGGAGCCGGTATTCGGCAGGCCCGGCACCTTCGGTGACCCGGACGGACGCTGGCTCGCCCCGGGCGAGACCGCGGAGTGCGACGTCACGTTCGAATTCGCGCCGGCGTAAGCGTTCGCCGACAAGTGCGAAGTTTGAAGAGCCGCTTCCAGGGGAAGCGGCTCTTTCGTTTTCTTGCACCGAAAACATTCCTACATTCTGCAGAATGTAGGAATGTTTTATTGCTGGTTTACCAAACCTTGTATATCTCCCGGCCGCCGGTCAAATACATATCCTGATAGCCCTCCATCTTCTTCATCGCCTCCTTCATTTCCGGCGTGGGGTTCATCATCTCCTCCCAGCTTTTCTCGTAATCGGTCAGGTTCTCGTACTCGGATACGATGATGACCCGGTTGAACTGGCCGGTCATGTCGGTCATGATGTGCCTCACGTGCTTATCCGCGGTCATCGCTTCCTTGCACAGTTTGGCGAGCTTGGACGCATTGCCCGGCTTGCAAACGAAAATATCGTGGATGTGTATCATTGCTGGAAGTGAACAAAACACAAAGCGCCAAAGACACAAACGTTTGTATTTTGCCTGTTTTGTATTTTTTGTTTAGATCGGTTTAATTGCCCACTTACTCCCCACTACCGACTACCGACTCCCCATTTTCGGCTGGAGCATCCCCACCCGGTTGCCTTCCGTGTCCCGGAAGGCGATGTAAAGTCCCACCCCGGGGATGTCGTCGGGCTCGCCCGGTTTTTGCTGGCCGCCCAATATCTTCCCGCCGCCCTCCTCCACCTTCTTCATCGACGCCCGGATGTCGTCCACCTGGATGACCACCGAGGGATGTTCCGCGCCTTTCATCTTCGGGTGGAAGCCGCCGCCTATCATGCCCGGCTTCTTTATCATGCCCTTGTCGTCCGTCTCGCCGGTCTGGACGAGTATGTAATTGCCGAATTCCGGTCCCATCTGTTTCACCTGCCAGCCGAACGTCTTGGTATAGAACTCGCTCATCCGCTTGCTGTCCTCCGCCGGCATCTCGAAATGCACAACTGGGTTCATTGTGTTTTTGTTGTTTTTTTTGTTTTCGACAGTACACCAATAGTACCCGATTTCGAGGGTCGAATACTACTTTCTGGCCGGTTTTGACGCCGGCAAAGGACTGGCTGCGGGCGCAGAAGGAGAAGTAAGAGAGAGGAGCAAGAGAGAAGGCTCGGGCCCGAGGTTCAAGACCTCGGGCCCGTGTAAGTTTTGGGGCTCGCAAAACAAGAGGAAAAGTGTTATAAATTCTTCGAATTGCCGGGTCGGGAGACATGCGATTGGCGCCTGTCCCGCTTATAGCTGGGGGATCGTCTAATGGTAGGACATCGCCCTTTGGAGGCGAGTATCGGGGTTCGAATCCCTGTCCCCCAGCTATGTGCGGGAGAGCCATTTATCAGGGTTCGAATCCCTGCCCGGCAGCAATCAGACAGCATAGTATCGAGAATGATTAGGACGAGATAATTACATCTAAAATCAAGTAGGACTATAATTTATTGTGATCCTAGTGGTTACCGCTTAAGAGTTTTAAAATTAAGAAAATGGCTCAGCAAACATACAATATCGAAGAAGTCAGAAAGCGCTTCCCGCGGGCATATATGCCCTGGACTAAAAATGAAGAGGAAGAACTTATGTCGAAATATCAAGAATATTTAAGGTTTCCTAGATCTCAAAGGAAGCCATTTTTGGATTTTATAAAGGAGGTATCTCCCAACTTTCAGCGAGATGAAGGTGCTGTAGTGGCGCGACTCACAAAGCTATTTAATCTAGAAACCTCCCAAACCATATCCGCTAAAATTACTAAATCCTCCAAGTACAAAACCAGTCAGAATTCTCGTAAAGAAAACAGTTGGCTTGAGAAAATAACAAATAATCAAACGGCGGCGATAGTAATTGGGGCAGTAGTACTAGCCATAATCGGATTCATTGTATATCGCATTACTGGATATAAGCCGTTTTAATCTCGACCGAGGCGGGGTCAGTTTAAGCTTTCTGGATTAGTATAAAACTAGTATGGCAAAAATCAGCGAAATCTATAATCTCAGAAAAACCCAACGGGAGCTGGATTTCATTAATGTAAATCCAAACCGGGATTTCCCCGTTTATCTTAATCCTTTTGTTTTCTCTACGAGGTCCGACCCTTTTTCGATTAATGCAACTCGGACGATTGGTGGTTTTTTCCAGTACAATCTCGAGCTGATAAGAAATAATCAGATTGAGCAGGCTCGTTCGAATTTTCAGCACTTAAACGAGCCCAATGAGACATGTCTCGGAATGTCAAGAAAACGTCCGAGGGGACGAGGTGTCGGCGACGAGAATGCCGACGATTTATTTGAAAGCATCTCGGCTAGCAGGGCGGTGACATCGGGATTGGTTGAACATCTCGAAGACACGGCGATATTCATTGAGGGGATCGGCAGAGATAAGGTTTCTGACATGACCACGAATATTATCCGTTCAAATCTTATAAAGTATACACAAGCACAATGCGAACTCCATGGCATACCGTTAATTCCCGATATCGCCTCTGGTTTTTTTTGGAATTCACTAAATCGAAGATGGGAACAGCGTCATACGAGTATGCTAGTGATTAACAACAGGAGAATTTTGCTTGTTCCTAAGGCCGTCGTATCTTACGTTAAGGAGTTTAATAACGGCAAATATCACCAACATTATGCTCTCGAATTTCTCCAGGATGATCACCTAAGGAGAAACACTTCACTCGTGCAGACCGCCTATAACAAAGATGGTTCTATTCGGCGTCGTTTTGTCACCAAGAAAGACCTGGTCAAGGGGGAGTTAACATCGAGCAAAGAAGAGTTAGTAGATTTCACTAGGCGACATCCTGAAGTTTTCCGTGATTTCCGAGCAGGTGCTGCACGAGAAGTGTCTGCTATGGATGATTCTGAATTGGAGGTGATTGACATTAACGAACTTATTGACCATCTCATTACCAAGCTAAAAGATACGCCTGGGGGCGACGCCGCGGCAAGCACATACCACACTCTCATGGTTGGGATTCTTGAATTCATCTTTTATCCGAATTTAATTAATCCGGTTAAGGAATTAGAAATAAATCAGGGGCGGAAAAGGATTGATATTTCATTTGATAACGGTGCCCCTACTGGCGGGTTCTTTCATCGTCTACAACACAACTTTGGAATTCCGTGCCCGTATATTTTTTTTGAATGTAAAAATTATTCCCGGGATATTCATAATCCTGAACTTGATCAGATGGTTGGTAGACTTTCACCCAACCGCGGCAAATTCGGAGTCATCGTGTGCCGCAGTTTTGAAGATGAAGCGACTTTTCTGCGAAGATGTTCAGATTCGTATTCTGATCAGCACGGGCTTATCGTGCCATTAACGGATGCGGATATTATTCAAATTCTCGAACAGAAAAGAATCAACGTTATGCATTTCGAAGAACAAATCCTGTCCGACAAGTCACGCATGATTATGAATCGAAGTTAGAAATTATAAACATCTTCAGGGCGTGAGTTGTTTTAAGATAAATTTGTTCTACAATACCTCTATGACCTCCGGCATTTTCTATCTGCAGTCTTAGCTTCGCATGGATAAGGACGCGATATCAGTTATCCCTCATCCCTCATAAAGCTCCTTTTTTACAAGTATAAATTGATCATTGAGATTAGGACTACCCTGTAGGGTTCGATTCCAGCCGTCTCCTACCGCGCGAAATGTATAGATGAATTGTGTTCCATTGGTGATTAAGACCCATGCCTTTATGTCGCCGTTTCGAAGTTGCAGGGCTTTTAAAAATGCTTCCCGGTCTTCTTTGGTTGATATGAAGTAGTTTGCTTCAAGAAATTTGCGGTCGTCGGTAATTTTTATAAATGGCGCGGAATGCCCTATATCTCTCATGGGAATAGCTTTTAAGAAGGCGAACTTACTCACGTTATTGAGAACCTCGGCCGTTCTAAGTTTTCCGAATGTTGTACTATCTGGACGATTAATTATGTAACAGCCAGTCATTCTGAATTGGATATCATTTGCCGCCGACATTTTTCTTTGGAAAACAGTTTCATCTTTGAGTTTCTTGGCTTCGTACGTGTAGGCCAATATGAAGGCCGCAGTAATGAACAGAACAAAATCGCTGAGCGAAGCATTCTTACTAAAAACAGCGGTGAAAGAAGCAGCAAATCCGATCGTTATAAAATAGAGAAGGAGTACCCATCCGATAATCTGGAGGACAAAAAAGGAATACCTTTTTGCGGATTTGACGAGATTATCAATTTTTTCAAAGAGTTTTAATACTCCTTGTTTGATTCTATTCATAGCCATAATATAGCGAGAATTGTCTTATTGACCATCCTAATAATAGCGGAAATAGCCGGAAATCATAGTTCGGATTTGGGGAGCTACAATCGTCTCCGGCTCAGCGCACGAGAAAGTCGGCGCGTTCCGGAACATGACCCTGGTTCACGTCGGCTTGCCGTATATGGTGCTCATCCTGCTTTCCGTTATCTTCTATCTGCAGTTTTGACCGGAAGGATTTTGACTAAATCGGTTTTTATTTGTATAATATTAAAACCTTGTAAACTGGAGGTGTTGATTGTTGCTGCAGCTGTGGGCCGGGGTGTTCTACTCGCTCAATAAGGTCTTCTTCTGCGGTGCCGAGCGGAGCGTCGGGAAACGGGAACGGATGTTCCGGATCCTCGCCTGGGCTTCGTACCTCGTCGGCATGCCCGCCTGGTTCATCTGGTTCGTCCTGAATCACAACCTGATGCTCGCGGGCGCGGAAGCGGGCGGAGCGGCGGCGATGGTCCTCGGGATCATCACTGCCGTGAAGGGGCAGGGCAAAGAACCGCTCTGGCTGCCGTGGGTAGCGAGGGTTTCCGCAGGCGTCGGGTTCCTGCTGAGCGTCTGGTATTTCCGCGGGTTCAACTCCGTGAGCCAGGCGCTGGAACTCACCGTCATCGGCGGATTTCTCCTCGGCGCGAACCTGCTGGCGCAGGAGCGGCGTTCCGGATACCTCTGGTTCGTGGTCATGAACGGTTCGAACGCCGTTCTGCAGGCCATGCAGGGGTCCCCGCTGCTCTTTGGTCAGCAGATCATGTCCATCGGCTTCGTCCTCGACGCCTACCGGATGTCGGGGCGCAAGCAAGCCGAAATCGTCGTCCACGGGCCCCGTGCTGCATAGCATCGGGGCCCGAAACACATAGCGGTTTTGTTCTTGGGGAAAGCGGCTTCCTGAAAATTGTTCTACAATATCCCCGTGACCTCCGACATTTTCTATCCGCAGTTCTAGCTTCGCATGGACAAGGACGCGCTCTACGAAGAATTGCTGGCCAAGGCCAAGGAGGATCCCGACGTCCTCGGGTTCATTTTGGCCGGCGGGCGGGGCAAGGGCATGAGCACCAAACATTCCGATTACGACCTGCTTCTCATCGTGCCGAACGGGGCGAAAGAGGCGGCAGAGGAGAAATATATAAAGCCGTACCGGGCGACGGAGAGCGTGGAAGGCAGCGTTCTGACGCTCGAGGAGTTCCGGAATTACGGCAACTGGGACATGCACGAAAACTGGCAGGCGTACAATTTCGCGCATTTGACCGCGCAGATAGACCGGACGGGGGAGATACAGAAACTCATCGAAGCCAAGGGCAGGATACCGGAGGAAGCGGTTAAAAAATTCGTCAGCGACAACCTGGGCGGATTTCTTAATCAGCATTACCGCGCGTTCAAGAACGACCGGGACGGGAATGCGTTCGCCGCGTATATGGATGCCGTTGAGAGCGTGCCCCGGCTGTTGGACGTTCTCTTCGGCCGGGAAGGCCGCGTCCGGCCCTACAATAAATTCTTGGAATGGGAGCTCGCGAATCATCCGCTCGCGCACCTGCCCTGGCCGCCGGGGGACTTTCTCGCTTCCATAAAAAAGGTGCTCCAGACCGGGGATATCGAAACCATGAAGGATTTTTACCGGCAGATACGGGACACTTCGCTTCAAATGGGATACGAACGGGAGATCAAGGACTGGGAGGGGTACAAGATGGAATAATTTCGTGCCTGGAGTATGCTAAAAGCATGATCAAAAGACTTCATTCCACTCTTTTCTATGTGGCGGACCTTGCCCGTACTGCGGATTTCTATGAAAAGCTGGGGTTTCCGGTCCAGAGATTCGAAGAAGCCCTGCGTGTTAAAATAGGCGATTTCACGCTTGCTTTCCTGGATGAGAACAAAACTCCCATCAAGAACGAATCCGGGGCCCAGCCAAAAGGTTTGGGGATCTATACTTATGTGGAGGTGGATGATGTGGATGCATATTTCAAATCGTTGCAGGAGAAAGGAATAAGGACGTCCACCGAGCCGCGCGATTGGCCCTGGGGCAAGCGCGAGTTCGTGGTTCGGGACCCGGACAGATATAAGTTGGTTTTCTATTCGCCCCTAAGATAACGGAAAATAGAACCCCTCGGAAATCAAAAATCCCCCGAATGGGATTTTTGATTCCGCTTGGACAACGCTTAGTAGCGGTTGCCGCCGCGATTGCCGCCGCCGAAACCGCCGCGACCGCCCCGGTTGAAGCCGCCGCCGCCTTCGCGGGGACGGGACTCCGGAGGACGGGCGATGTTCACGGTGAGCGAACGTCCGTCGAGCTCCTTGCCGTTCATGAGCTCGATGGCCTTCTGGGCCTCCTCGTCGGTCGACATCTCAATGAAGCCGAAGCCGCGGGAACGACCGGTCATCTTGTCCATGATGATGCTCACGGAGGTGATGTTTCCGGCCGGCGCGAACGCTTCGCGCAGGCTCTGTTCGGTGGTGTCGTAAGACAAGCCGCCGATATACAATTTAGCCATTTGATTCCTTACTTGATTTTGTAAGCCGACCTTATTTAATCGTCTCCTCGACTTACTTTAGAGGTAAGGAATGGGGAAAAACGAGCTTACTCCGGTATATTACGCTAAAAACCGATTATTGTCAAATCCGGCCGCAGGATAGGAGAAACGTTCCGGAAACGTAATACAGCGTTATGATGAAACTCGGGATCGCCGCCCTGCTCGCGGTGTTCGTCGCGGGAGCGGCGTTTCTCGCGTTTTTCTTCTTATCGCCGCGGACCGTGGCCCTGGGAGAAAAGACGGACAGCATGCCGGATAAGGCCGACGAGGCCATGGCGCCGCCGAACTCCGGACAAGAACCGGCCGGGAAAGAACCGCGTCCTTCGGTAGGCAGGCGCCTCCTGCCGGACCTCGTCTTAACCCGCCCCAACGAGCTCTACATCGCGGATAGTGAAAAGACCGGCCGGCGGGAGATACGGTTCAGCACCATCGTTCTCAACCGGGGCGCCGGGGCGCTGGAACTCTTCGGAACATATGATCCGGCGAGACAGGCGACGGCGGTCTTTCAGCGGATATTCCGCGACGACGGCACGAACGAGGTCCGTCCGGCGGGGGAGTTCCGCTATCATACCGACCACGAGCACTGGCATTTCGAGGACTTCACCGTGTTCGAGCTTTGGACCCACCGACCGGACGGTTCGCTCGAGACCCTGATGGGCACCACCGGCAAGATAAGCTTCTGCATCCGGGATTCGCGCCCCATTCTTTCTTCGGCTCCGCGGGGATACGGCAAATGCGAGAATAACGTGCAGGGCATCACCGCGGGCTGGGACGACATTTACGAAGCGAAAGTGCCCCGCCAGCAGATGGAGCTTACCGGCATTCCCGACGGCCGCTATGCCATCCGCTACCTGGTGGACCCCGATGACCGGATACTGGAGGCATCGGAGAGCAACAATTTCCTGGTGATGTTCGTGGAAATAACCGGCTACGAGGTCCGTGCGCTTTAACGCCCGCGCCAGGGCGCCTGCGGAAGCGCGGCTCCGTAACTGAATGAAACGGGCCGCGGTTATCCACAGCTCGGTCCGGGCGCGGACCAAAAGGGGTATAATTAACTCATGTCCAAAAAACTCTGGGTCGCAATGTTTGCGTTGATGCTGGCGGGCCCGGTTTTGGCCGAGGAAACCCCGGCCAATACTACGGGTACGGTGGCTCCCATAAAGCCAACGGTCGAAGCCGAACAGAAAGATTTGAACACGCTCCAATTCCAAAAGGAGTTCCGGGAACGCCTGGAGGAGCAGAGGAAAGAGGCGGCGGAAAGGGAAAAGAAGCTGATGGAAGAGAGGAGGGCGCAGGTCAAGAATCTGCAGGAGGACCTCAAAACCGACACGCGCGCGATCAAGGACGACGCGAAGGCGAATGTCCGGGCGCTGAATAACCAGCTTCCGGCGAACACGCTCCGCTGCGGAGGCATAGCCGGCGCGGTCTGTCCGGAAGGGCTCCGCTGCAAACTGGAGGGCAGTTTCCCGGATGCCATGGGGGTCTGCGTGAAGGAAGCGGCGGATATCAAAGCTTTTTCGGAAGAGGCCAGGAAACTGATCGAAACCAAGCGCGAGGCGGCCAAGCACGCCATCGAGACCAAGCGCGAGGAGTTCAAGCATAAGCTGGAGACGGTGCGCGAGGAAGTCAAGCAGACCCGGGAGAATATCCGGGAGGAATTGGCGGAGAAGCTCCAGGTGGTCAGGGACGTCCGCAAGAAAGACATCGTGGAACGGCTGGACGAGCGCATGGACGAACTGAACCAGAACCGCGCCGAGCATTACGCGAATGTCCTGGAGAAGATAGAAAAAGCCCTGGCGCACCTGATCTCCCGGACCGAGAAAGCCGCGGCGAACGGCCATGACGTGAGCGCGGTGCGCGCGGCGATAACCGAGGCGGAGGCCGCGATAAAGACCGCCCGGGAAGCGATCGCGGCGCAGGCGGCCAAGACCTATGCCTTCGACATCACGGACGAGGCGACCCTGAAGCAGAAGATCGGCGAAGCGCGCCGGGCCCTGGAGACGGACCTCAAAAAAGTGCACGAGGCCATAAAGGCCGCGCATGAGGCGGTCCGCAAGGCGGTGATCGCCCTGGCGGGGATACCCGGAGTGGACAGCGACGCCACGTCCGCCACCACGACCCCTCCGGCCACAACCCCTCCGGCCGCGACCACTACCCCCGCGGCAACGGAATAAAATAAACATCCACGAACATGGAAAAGAAGACCATATATCTGATAATCGCGGCGGTCATCCTGATCGGCGCGATAGCGCTTTGGTGGTGGATGAATCCATCCGCTCCGGAAGTGCCCGAGAACGTGAGCGGCGATGCGGAAGGAACGGCCATAGATTTTGAGGGCGATACCACCGCGGACATAAGTCAGGACCTGCAGGAGATCGATCTCGACGAGACGGACTTCCAAAGCGTGGACTCGGACCTGAACCAGCTTTAGGACCGCGAAAGGTCGCGAAGACCGGGTGCGAGGAAAATGATGCGAAAAGGACACCCATCGGGCGTCCTTTTCTTTTGTATCTCGCGCCGCCGGAGAGGGAGTATAATGGTCATAAAGATGCCCAAGATACATTCCGGATTCACGAACGAGGTCAAAGACATCCTGCGGCGGAACGGAGTGGGGGTCGTTCCGACCGATACGATCTACGGCATTTCCGCTCCGGCGCTTTCCGAACAAGCGGTCATGCGCATCTATAAGATCCGGGAGAGGGACCTTAAGAAGCCGATGATAATCCTCATCTCCTCCCTCGCGGACCTTTCGAAATTCGGCATCCGCCCCGCGGGCATCACCCGGAAGATACTCAAGGACAACTGGCCCGCCAAGCTTTCCGTGATACTGCCGTGTCCCGCCCGAAAGTTCTTCTATCTTCACCGCGGGACGAAGGCCCTGGCTTTCCGCATGCCCAAGAACGCCAAATTGCGGGACCTCATCCGGGAAGTGGGTCCCTTGGTCTCCACCAGCGTGAATTACGAGGGGAAGCCGCCGGCGAAGAACATCGGCGAAGCCAGGAAGTATTTCGGCGACCGGATGGATTTTTACGTGGACGCCGGGGAGCTGGATTCCGCGCCCTCCACGCTCATCGCCGTCAAGCGCGGTCAGATATCGGTGCTGCGGCAGGGAGCGGTGGAGCTTAGGGTTTAGTTCGGAGCTTGCTCCTTCCCCGCCCGCCGATTAAAGTTTAGGGCATGTATCTCATGCCGGAGATCTCCGCCGAACCGCGTTTGCTCCACGGATTTTCCGGGACCTCCGACGGCAATCTGGCCTTCAGGTGGGGCGAGCCGGAAAAGGTTCGTTCGGGCCGGCTCCGCTTCCTTTCCGGATTGGACGTGCGTCCGGAAGATTGCGCCGCGATGAGCGTGGAGCACGGTTTGCGCATCGCACGGGTGGGAGAAGGGGACCGCGGCCGGGGCATAACGGAAGCGGAGGAGATGATCTCCGCGGACGCCCTCTCGACCGACCGGCCCGGGATATGCCTTTTCCTGCTTATTGCCGACTGCCTGCCCATGGTGCTGTGGGACCCGGAACGCGGAGCGCTCGCGCTTGCGCACATGAGCTGGATGAACACGGACAAGGATTTTGCGCGGGCGGCGGTGGAGCACATGCGGAAGGAATACGACTGCCGCCCGAAAGACATCCGGGTCTTCGTCGGTCCCTCCATCCGCAGGGGATCCTATGTCTTTCCCAGGGAGACGATAAAAGAGCGGGGCTTGGACTGGGGGGCGGGATATCTCTCGGATGCCGGAGGCGGCCGGATAGCCGTGGACCTGGCCGGCAAGAACTCCTCCCAGCTCCGGGATGCGGGCATCCTTCCCGGGAACATCGCGGTCGACGGGTGCGACACGGGCGAGGACGCGAGGTTCTTCTCCCATTATCGCTCGCGGCGGACCGGCGAACCGGAAGGCAGATTCGCGGCGGTGGTGGGCATCCGGCCCTAAATGATATAATCATCCCGTATGAACGATCATCGCGCCCAAACGCATTTCTTCCTGGTCCTGTTCCTCGCGGCCCTGGGCCTCACCGCTTATGCCTTCCTGCCGTACGTGAGCGCGCTCATACTTGCGGCGGTCTTCGCGGTCATCTTCACCCCCGTTTACGAAGAGGTCCGGCGGAACATAGTCCAAAGAGAAAGCTGGGCGGCGCTCATCACCGTCGTCCTGGTGGCGCTCATCGTGCTTCTGCCGCTCTCCTTCTTCGGATACCAGCTTTTCCAAGAGGCATCCTCCCTTTACTTCGAATTCGCGGAGGACGGCGGAAGCGGCCTGGTGGCGGACATGCAGGCCTATCTCCAGAATCTGTTCCCGGATATCGGCATAAACCTGAACGAATATCTCCGCCAGCTTCTGTCCTGGCTCATCCAGAACGTGGGCTCCATCTTCTCCGGCTTGGCCCAGGTCTTTTTCACGGTATTCCTGGGGCTCCTGGGTACCTATTATCTTCTTAAGGACGGCGGGCGGTTCAAGGTCAGTCTTTTGGGACTGGTGCCTTTGCCGGAAGAGTATGCCGAGACCATCCTTACCAGGGTGGAGAGCATGGTGGGCTCCGTGATCAAAGGATCGCTCGCGGTGGCGATCATCCAGGGCATCGTGGCCGGGGTGGGATTCACCTTGTTCGGCATACCCAATCCGGCCTTCTGGGGCTCGCTCACCGTGCTCGCGGCGCTGGTTCCGACCGTGGGCACCGCGCTCGTGATGCTGCCCGCGGTCGCATATCTTTTCTTCATCGGACATACCGGCGCATCGCTCGGTCTTTTGATCTGGGCGGCGGCGGCGGTCGGCCTCATCGACAACCTGCTCGCGCCGTACCTCATCCAGCGCCGCGCGAAGATACATCCCTTCCTCATCCTGATCTCCGTTCTGGGCGGCATATCCGTTTTCGGTCCCATTGGTTTCCTGGCCGGACCTCTGCTGCTCTCCCTGCTCTTCGCGCTCATCGATCTTTACCCGGTGGTGATGAAAGAGGGTTCCGACTAATGCCGGTCTGGCACGCTCTTTCCCTTCAATCGGCGGAAAGCGAGCTTCGCGCGGATTTTCGGAACGGTTTGAGTCCGGAAGAGGCGTCATTGCGCCTGGCGCGCTACGGTCCGAACGAATTGCCCCGGCCGGAATCCGAGGGCTATTTCCGCATCTTCCTGCGCCAGTTCCAGAGCCCGCTCATATACATATTGATCGCGGCGGGCGGGGGGGTTCTTGCCCTGGGAGAGACCGTGGATGCCGCGCTCATCGTTCTGGTGCTGCTCTTCAACGCCGTCGTGGGCATGGTGGAGGAGGGCAAGGCGGAGAACACTTTGGCCGCCCTGCGCAAATTCTCGGAAACCTCCGCCACCGTCATCCGGGCGGGGAGGGAAACGGTCGTTCCGGACCGCGAAGCGGTGCCGGGGGATCTGCTCGCGATCCGGGAAGGGGAGAAGGTGCCGGCGGATGCCCGGGTGATCGAGGCCAAAGCCCTGCAGGTGGATGAAGCGGCCCTGACCGGGGAATCCAACCCCGTGCTCAAGTCCGCCGCAACCGTTCCCGGGGAGGATGCCGGAATTTCCGAGCGGACCGACATGATCTATAAGGGCACCGCGGTCCTATCCGGCAGTGCCCGGGCGGTGGTCGTGGCGACGGGGCCGGAGACCGTGATCGGCGGCATCAGCCGCGCGATCGCGGGCCTGGATACGGAGATCCCTTTAAAGAAAGACATCCGCAGATTATCCCAGGTCATCGTGTGGGCGGTGGGCATCCTGTCCGTCCTGCTCTTCGTCGTCGGCATTTTGATGGGCCGCCCGCTCGCGGAGATGTTCGCGGTCACGGTATCCCTGGCCGTTTCCATCATCCCGGAGGGATTGCCCATCGTGCTCACCCTGGTCTTGGCGCACGGCGTGTGGCGGATGGCCAAGCGGAACGCCCTGGTCAAGAAGCTTCAGGCGGTGGAAGCCCTGGGCCAGGCCAAGGTGATCGCGGTCGACAAGACCGGCACCTTGACCCGGAACGAGATGGTGGTGCGCAAGATATATGCGGGCGGCAAATGGTTCGACATTGAGGGCACCGGCTACGAATCGCAGGGTCCGATCCGGTTCGAGGGCGATACCGTGAGTCCCCTGAATCATCCGGAACTGCTCCAGGCGGGCCGGATCGCTTCCCTGTGTGCGAACGCCAGGCCCATTTATCTGGAGGAAGAGAAGATATGGAAAGTGGCCGGCGACCCGACCGAGGCCGCGCTTTTCGTGCTGGGCGCGAAGATAGGCTTCGATCAGGACGAGCTTCGCCGGGAGAATCCCGAGCTCCTGGAGATGCCGTTCGATTATGAGACCAAGTACCACGCCGTGGTCCGCCGCGTCGCGCCGGACCGCCAGCTCTTGACCGTGGCGGGCGCGCCGGAGAAGGTTTTCGAACTGTGCACCCGCATTTCGGAGCGGGACGAAGAGCGTCCCTTCACGGCCGAGCATCGCGACGGGATCGAGGACGTTTTCCGGCAGATGTCCCGGGCGGGCCTGCGGGTGGTGGCGTACGCGTATCGGGAGATGCCGCTCGAGGAGGATACGGAGCGCCTGGAAATGGGAGGGCTCGTCTTCGCGGGTTTCTACGGCATGGAGGATTCCCTGCGGCCGGAGGTTCCGGAGGCCATGCGCCGCGCCCGCGAAGCCGGCATAAAAGTGGTCATGATCACCGGCGACTCCAAGCTTACTGCCGTCGCCATCGCCAAGGAGGCGGGCATCTGGCGGGAAGGGGACGGAGTGCTCTCGGACGCGGATATCGAAGGCCTGCCGGAGGCGGCCCTGGACCAGGAGATCGGACGCACCACTGTCTTCGCGCGCATCACGCCGGAGCACAAGATGCGCGTCATCCAGGCGTACAAGCGCCGCGGCGAAGTGGTGGCTATGACCGGGGACGGCGTGAACGACGCGCCTTCGCTCGTCGCCGCGGACCTGGGGGTGGCCATGGGCCGGATAGGCACGGAGGTCGCCAAAGAGGCGGCGGACATCGTTCTTCTGGATGACAACTTCGGAAGCATCGTTTCCGCGATAGAGGAAGGCCGCGCGATGTACCGGACCATCCAGAAAACCCTGCTGTTCCTTTTCTCCACCAGCCTGGGAGAGGTCTTGACCATCGCCGGGGCGCTTCTCGCGGGCATGCCCCTGCCGCTCTTGGCGCCGCAAATATTGTGGCTCAACCTGGTCACGGATTCCTTCGTGGCCTTCGCGCTCGCGCTCGATCCCAAGGACAAGGACCTCTTGAAGCAATTCCGCCGGCCGAGTCGCTTCCTCATGGACGGGCTGATGGTCCAGCGGATGTTCGTCATGGCCTTGCCCATAGCGGTCGGAACGCTCTTCCTTTTCCAAATGGTCTATGCGGAGGATATGGCGAAGGGCTGGACGATGGCCCTGACCGCGCTCGCGGCCTTCCAGTGGCTGAACGGCTGGAACTGCCGCTCGGAAACGGAATCGGTGTTCGGCAGGAATCCTTTTGCGAACCCGTATCTTTCCATTTTCGTGGGTGCCGCGGTCGTGATGCAGATAGGTGCCATGTACGTGCCTTTCATGCAGGAGCTGCTGCATCTCGTGCCCCTGAACCTCACGGAATGGGCCTGGGTGCTCGGGGTATCCTTCTCCATCGTCGCGGCGGAGGAATTGCGCAAGCTTGTGCATCGGAAAAGCCGATTGGCGGCGGTTTGATTGTCGCCCGGCCGGGAATCGGTTAGAATTGCGCTACATGACCAAAATTTCCCGCTCCAAGATAGATCTTTTCGTGAAGTGTCCCCAGTGCTTTTGGCTGGACCTTCGGCACGGCGTGAAGCAGCCTCCGCCGGCGCCTTACACCATCAACTCCGCCATCGATTATCTTCTGAAGCAGGAATTCGACCGTTATCGAGCGAAAGGCGAGCCGCACCCCATCATGATCGCGAACGGCGTGGACGCGATACCTTATCGTTCGCCGGACCTCGACAAGTGGCGGCATAATTTCACCGGCGTTCAGCATCATCACCGGCCCACGGATTTCTTCGTGTTCGGAGCGGTGGACGACGTTTGGATAAATCCGAAAGGGGAGCTCATCGTCGTGGATTACAAGGCGACCGGAGCGAACGCGCACAAGATCCACGAGTCCTATCCCCGGCAGATGGAGATATATCAGTGGCTGCTGCGTGAGAACGGCTATCCCGTCTCGCCGACCGGCTACTTCGTTTTTGCCCGGGTGAACAAGGCGAACGGCTTCGGGGACGGCCAGGCGGTCCTGCCGTTCGATATCTTCCTGGAACCTCTGGCCGGCGACCCCTCCTGGATCCCGGACGCGCTCGCCAAAGCGAAGACGGTGCTCGAGAATCCGTTGCCGCCTTCCGCGAATCCCGATTGCGAGTACTGCCGGTACCGGGAAGGGGCGTATAAGGCCGTGGAGACCGCCGGTCCCCGGAAGCCCCGCGCCGCCAAGGAAACCACTTTGGGCATCTGACCGTGCCTATCTTAGGCGGGCCGAAAATAATTCATTGGACCTGGCACAGCCGGGACAAGATGCGGTATTACCGGCTGTCGGAGGCCCGGGTCCGGCGCATACTTCATTCGCCGGCCCGCGTCGAAGAAGGCGTGGCGCCCAAGACCGCCGCGCTGATGCAGAAAGCGGGGAGTGCGGGACATCCCCACGAACTGTGGGTGATGATCCAGGACGTCGGCCGCAAACGGAAGGTGATCAGCGCCTGGCGCTATCCCGGAGAGAGCAAGCCGCGGAGCGTGATCACCCTGAATTTCCTGGCCAGGGAATACGGCGAATATCTGGAGACCGAGCCGCCGCCCGCGAAAAAAACGGAGGCAATGCAGCGGAAAATAAAAAGCTCGCGCTGGTTCCGTCCCGCCTCCGCGGGGACCAAGCCGACTTCGGCGTGGCGCAGGCCCTTTCGCCCGTTTTCTGGTAAGATCAAGAAGTGAAAGCAGTTTTGGGGATCTTGGCGGCGGTGATATTGCTCATAGGCCTCGTGTGGTTTGAGCCCCGGATCGGCCGGGCTCCCGAGTCGGAAAAGGGGACGACCCCATCCAGCAGCATGATACTTACCAGTCCCGGTTTCGCTCACGGCGGCGTCATCCCTGCCAAATTCACCTGTTCCGGCGGAGATATTAATCCGGAGCTTTTGATCCAGAACGTGCCGGAAGGAACCGCGAGTTTGGCGCTCATCATGGACGATCCGGACGCTCCGCGCGGAACGTTCACCCATTGGACCGTCTGGGGCATCGATCCCGCAACATCCCTGATCAGGGAAGAAAGCGTTCCGCCGGGCGCGATTGAGGGCGGGACGGGATTCGGCCGGCCGGGGTACGGCGGCCCGTGTCCGCCGCCGGGCAAGCCGCATCGCTATTACTTCCGTTTGTTCGCCCTGGACGTCGTGCCGGACATCGAAGCCGGAGCGAGCCGGGAGGAACTGGAGAAAGCGATGAACGGGCATATTGTCGCGCAAACCGAACTCATGGGCACATTCGGCCGATGAGGGCGTTCGCCCTGCCGGTGATCGTTCTGCGCACGGGCCTCGGGCTCGTCTTCGCGTACGCGGCGGTGGGCGCGTTGATCCAGGCGGAAGTATGGGTGGATTATCTGCCGGACTTCCTGCGGCAATTGTTGGGGATACACCGGTACGCCTTTCTCTCCGTTTTCGCGATGTTCGAGCTGGTTCTTGCGGCATGGCTTTTTTGGGGCGGATATCTGCGCTGGTCGGCCGGACTCGCCTTCGTCGTCCTCATCGGAATCACCGCCGCGAATCTGGACCTCCTGGACGTTGTTTTCCGAGATTTGGGCCTGGCGACCGCCGCTTTGGCGCTTTTCGTATTGAGCCGCGAGGATAAGCAGGCATAAGTTCTTATCCCCAAAAGGCATTGACGCGTAGGCGGGTCCGGGGTAAAGTCAAAGAACGATGCAGTTCGACGCCAACCAAATTTCGATTTTGATCTCCCTCTCGGGACTCTTTATGGTCCTGTATTTCTGGTTTTTCATCGGCGGAGAGGGAGGTTGAACTTGGAGAGAATCTGACCACATTTTTCCAAAAACCTCCCCTCCGCGGGAGGTTTTTGGTTCATGTGGTCTCACGATTGTCGCCGAGGATAGCCGTGAGATCGCATGGAGCGGTCTCTGGACGAACCTTGAAAAGGGGAACATATGAGAACAGTCATCGAGAAGCGTGAGAAAGCGCGCCGTCCCCGGGCGGAGCGGATCGAGCCCGGAGCAAGGATGATCGAGGTCATTTCTGCGGAGCGCGGCGGCAAGGCGGAGGCGGTGCTCCGAGCCATCGGCTTGCCGGACCGCAGCCACGCCAACCGCCGCTATTTTTCCGAGTGGAAGCGGGAGGGCGGCGTGGAATCGTGCGAAGGCGCGGTGCATTTCGGCACGACGCTCATGCGGGTCAGGCTCAAGCTCGGCGTTCGGGAAGGCCTGCATCTCGCGGACGCGGACGGCAGCCGGGTCTCCATGAGGCACCCGGAGACCGGCCTGATCCTGCGGATCGGCCGAGATCTTCCCGGGCACCGCGTTCCGAACGTGGCGACGCAGATCGTGGGATGCTGGGTCATTCACGGCAAGCTGTGGACGAACCGTTCCGGCGAGCTGTGCAACTGGCCCTACGGGCAGGATCCCAAGCGGCCGGTGGATCCCAGCTTCCGCATTCACGACGGCGCGGAACAGAAGCTCACCCTGCGGCAGCTCATCGAACGCGGCGGCGTCCGTTCCACCCACGTGGGCGAGTGGACCCGCCCGTACGCTCTCGTGCCCGCCGCCTGCGGCATGCCAGTGCTGCTCCACGAGTTCAAGGAGCGCGCGGACGACGTGTGCGTCTTCGGGGAGGAAGTTGTGAGCGAGGACCGCGACATATGGGGTCCCTATGCCCGCTGGTCGGGCCGGGACCGGGTGAACGGGGAGTTCCGCCGCATCGCGGAGAGATCGGCGAGCCCCTTCGCCTTCCACCTGCACGCGACGAAGCAGGTCTTCCCCAACTGCACCCTGGCTTCGAGCCATCTCCTGCGGGAGGTGGGCGAGGAGAGGCTGACGCAGGTGCTCGCGGCGATCACCACCGTCCAGCCGGAGCGCTTCTACCGCCTCATCGACGAGGAGGGCAGAACGCACCGTTTGCTCGAAGTGAAGGACCGGACGCTGGTCTACGAAGACGAGCGGACGTTCGATCTGCTGGACGCGCCGGAGAACGCCCTGCAGACGCTCACGGAGCTGGCTTCTCTGGAGCTCGATCCGGGACTCGCGCTGCGGCGCATTCCGCGCGTGGTCCTCGACTCGCACTTCTACGTGGTAGTGCCGTCGCTCGTCGGCAACCCCGACGGCGAAGCGCATCATCTGTCCGGGAGCGAGATGTACCGATATCTCACCCGGGGAGCGGACGCGCTGCAGCACTACTCGCGGAACGAGCGGCTGTTCCAGTTGGTGGGGGATATCCTCGGCAAGAAGCGGTGCGACTTCTATGTGTATCCGCCGATCGCTTTTCCCCACGGCACGCAGTACACGTTCGACGCGCGCGGTTTCGAGCCCGAGGCATGGCTCGACCGGGTGCTCGAATGAGACCCGAGCGGAGGTCGGCCGAGGTTCAATCCTCGCCGATCTCCGCGATCCATATCCCGGGGCTCTCCGCAACCAATTTGACAATCAGAGGAAAAGAGATCTAACCTGTTTCTATGAATTTCAGTTTGTCTTTCGGCCTGTCCCATATCCTTTTCCTGGAGCTGGTTTTCGTGCTGTTCAGCCGCGCCAAAGGATCGGGAGGATAGGAAGAAATATTCGCAAAATCCTAAAACCTCCCGATCCGGGAGGTTTTAGTTTCGGGGTCCGATGAGAGTTTCCAGGAGAGATTCTCACCGGCCCCCGAGAGGAAGCGCCGGACGCCCGGAACGGGCGGAGGAGGTGTTATGCCCTTTGTGAGCGTTATGTTGGGCCACTTTCCGGAAATGCCGCCGCTGCCGCCCCTCACGGCGCCGCCGGCGCCCGACCCGGAGCCGCCCAAGGAGGAACCGCCGGAGCCGTTGAAAACCGCGCCCCGGTGCGACCAAGAGTGGCTGATGTTCCCATGAGGCATCGCCGCCATCGTGCAAAAGGAAACCGCGAGTTCCGGCCGAGCGTCGGAACGAGGACCGGTTTCCTTTTCTTTTTCCCGGGTCTCCGTTAAATTGAGAGCATATGCGAATCCTTCGGACCAGGTTCGGCAAGGACGTCGTGGCGGAGTTTTTGCCGCCCGTACGCCTTAATCCCAAGCGGCCGCAGAAAGCGGTCATATTTTGCAGCGGCATGCCCAGCGTGCCCCGCCACGGCGCCCTCTTGGAATTCTTCGCACGGAAGGGTTTTTGGTGTTTCTACCCCAGATATCGGGGTAGTTGGGAGAGCTCCGGGCGGTTCTTGAAATATTCGCCGGAAGAGGACATCAAGATGGTCCTCGAACGGCTGCCCCGCGGATTCAAGGATCTCTGGAGCGGGAAAACATATAAGATCCGTCCCGCGGAGACCTATCTCGTTGCGGGCAGTTTTGGAGGTCCCGCCGGGATACTTCTTACATCCGACAAACGCATCAAAAAAGTAGTGGCCATTTCGCCGGTCGTGGAGTGGCGGGCGCCGAGCAAGGCGGAGCCGCTCGTTTGGCTCGAAAAGTTCGTCCGCCAGGCCTTCGGCGAAGGATACCGCTTCAAGAGTTCCGATTGGCGGAAACTGGCCTCCGGCAGGTTCTATAACCCGATGCCGTTATGGAAAGAGGTCCCGGGCGAGAAGCTGCTTATATATCACGCCAAGGACGACGAGTCCGTGCGCGCCAGGGAGGTGGTGAAATTCGCGAAGCTCACGGGGGCCAAATTGCGCCTACTCCGCCGCGGCGGACATCTGTCCTCGCCCCCGATCGTTTTTAAGCACTGGCCGGAGATAAAGAAATTTTTCAAATCAAAATGAACACGCTCAAGATCCTTAATCGCGGCCACCAGAGTTTGGTTGATGTTTTGAATGACTTGCCGGATCAAAACGTTGACCGGGGTTTTGTGACCGGATCCTGGACCGTCAGGGATATAATTGACCACTTGGGGAT
>CAZCTJ010000010.1:14423-20705 GCA_964501675.1 uncultured Candidatus Saccharibacteria bacterium | reverse complement strand
GAGAGAGCCACCAGATGAGTGGTGCCGCTTGCCCGCATCTTCTCCTTGAGTTCGGCCGAGAATCCGTCCTTGGCGCCCAAAGTGAGACCTCCGGCCAGAGCCGCGGAATCCGGCCTCAAGGCCAGATGCAAGCGGTCGAGGAATCCGGCCCGGATCGCAAGGAGCCGCGCCTGGACGGGATTGCCTCTGTCCTTCGCGGTCACCTTGAAACGAGGAAAGAACATGACCGGGTCCGCAAGCCTGGAGGAGGGCGGCTCGGGGATTCCGGCCAAATACAGTTCGTCCCCGTAGTTCAATCCCGAATCCCGGCCCGATATCACCCTCAAGCGTCCGCCTTGAGGCGGCAAGAGCGAGACCTCGATCACGTCTGTATCCCCGCTCATCCGCACTTCCCGGACCACTCCGCGCAGTTCGGCCGGCTCTCCGTACGCGAGACCCCGACCGGCCGATTGCAGATTCATGAAAAATATCAGATAGAGCGCGCCCAGGAACGCCGCTCCCATTGAGAGGAGCGCCGGCCGCGTTTCCGCTCCGGCGGCGAGAGCCGCAAGCCCGCACAGGATCAAAAAACCCGCGAGAAACGGGCCGGACAGAAAACTTGCCACGAAAATACCGGCAAGGAACGCGGCTGCGCCGGATGTCAGCTCTGCTTTCGCCATTTCCGGATCTTTTTGTGATCTCCGGAAAGAAGCACGGGCGGGACCTTCCAGGACGCTCCCCTTCCGGGGGAGTAGACCGGCGGGCGGGTGTAGGCCGGGTGCGAGCCGCGCGAACTTTCGAGCGATTCGATCTTGCCTAAAAATCCCGGCAAATTCCGGGCCACCGCTTCCAGAAGGACCAGCGCGGGCAATTCCCCGCCGGACAGGACGTAGTCCCCGATGGAGATCTCCTCGTCCGCGATGTGCTCTGCCACCCGTTCATCGACGCCTTCATACCTGCCGCAGATGAGGATGAGCCGGTCGTATTTCGCAAGACGGGCAGCGGTGCGGTCGTCCAATTTTTTGCCGCGCAGGGAAAAAAGTATCGTCCGCTCTTTGCGTTTTGCGTTTTGTATTTTGTGTTTTGTCAGTGCCCGTATCGCCTTATGGATCGGTTCCACTTTCAAGACCATGCCCGGTCCCCCGCCGAAGGGACGGTCATCCGCCTTGCGATGCCGATCGGAGGTGAAATCCCGGATGTCATGCACCCGGACGTCCAGCAGTTTCTTCTCGCGGGCACGCTTGATAAGCGATTCGCGGAGGTAGGAGTCGAATATTTTCGGGAAAATGGTCAGGATGTCGAAACGCATGCCTTATTTTGAAGGCTGGTCCGGATCGCCCTGCGAAGCCCGGCGCAGAGATTCGCTGATGGATTCCCGCAGCTTATCCAGATCCACTTCCGGTTTGACGGGTTTTTGCTTGGGATTTTTTTCGGAAGGCGTGAGGGCCGACAGCGACAGGGATCCTTCCGGGGCGTTCTCCAGGGGTTCCGCCCTGCCGGGCACCGGCAGGCCTGCGGGCGGATGGGACGGAGCGTTTCTTCGATCCGCTTCCCGCGCCCTGGCGGGTTCCCCGGATTCCGTTCTGCCCGGAAGCGGCGGGGTTCGCTCCTGCCGAAGCCGGGATTCTCCGCGGTCGCCTTCGGGGACCGATTGCTCGGGCAAAGCGGGGCGCGGCGCCCGCTCCCGCGCGGGTTTCGGGAGCGGCGGGGAAGCCTGAAATTCAATGCCCATTTCCGCCAATTCGGAATACCGGGAAGGACTCACGGTTTCGCGCATGACCGGCAGTCGGATCCGGGGTGCGGGCGGTATTTCGCCGGATTTCACCTTGGCCAGGCATTCCCGGCAATAAACCGGGCGGTTGCCGGTCGGTTCGAACGGCAAACCGAAACTTTTGCCGCATACCGCACAGGTCGCCGGGAACTGGCCTTCCCGAACGGGTTCCGCCATTTCCATCACGCCGCTCCATTTGTTTATCTCCTCCTCCACCACGTAATTGGGCCGGGCGTATCTTTTCTGCGAATTTTGGATCAGTTTTTCCTCCGAGGCGGATGACGAATGCAGTTTGAAGGGCGGCAGGGTGGCGGAAGAGAACGGACGGCAGGTCACCCCGTCCACCATGAGCTTGATGTAGATATGGTGGTTGGGAAGGTTCACCAGGTCCTCCGGCACGAATTCCGGCGCGAACTCCTTTTCCAGGAATTCCGCATCCCCCGCGCCCACCCGGAAAATGACCATGGTGCCCACGTTGCCGAAGACCGCGTCCCGGACCTTGGTGGATTGGTCGTTCACCAGCTGCCCGATGTATTGGTGAGCGATGATGAGATTCAACCGGTATTTGCGCGCCTCGGAGAGAATGCCCGCGAAGGAGTCCGTGGCGAAGTTTTGGAACTCGTCCACATACAAATAGAAATCCACCCGCTCTTCCTCCGGAACGCGCACCCGCTCCATGGCGGCCAGCTGTATCTTGGTGATGATCATCGCGCCCAAAAGCGCGGAATTGTCCTCGCCGATGCGGCCTTTGGATACGTTGACCAGGAAGATCTTGCCGCTGTTCATGAGCTCGAAGATGTCGATGGTGCTCTTGGCCTGGCCCACGATGTTCCGGATAAGCGCGGTGGACAGGAATTGGCCGACCTTGTTCTGAATCGGCGCGATGGCCTCGTTCCGGAACTGGTCCTTCCATTGTTCGTATTCGTTCACCCAGAACGCCTTGACCACCGGGTCGGTCACGTGCCCGATTATCTTCTGCCGGTATTCTTTGTCGACCAAAAGCCGCGGCACGCCCAAAAGGGTCGAGCCGGGATTGTCCAAAAGCGCCAAGATCGCGTTGTTCAAAATGTATTCCATCCGGGCGGACCAGACCCCCGCCCAGATCTTGGTGAAAATGCCCATCAAGCCCGAAGCCACCAGGTGCTTGTACTTGGGATCGGGCAGTTCCAGGATATTGAAGCCGATGTGGTAGTCGGTGTCGGCGGGGTTGAAGTAGACCACGTCGTCCATCCGCTCCTCGGGGATCATCTTCAGGATCCCCTCCACCAGCTCGCCGTGCGGGTCCACCACGCAGACGCCCTCGCCGTTCGCGATATCCTGGACGATCATGTTGTTCTCCAGGGCGCTTTTGCCGGTACCCGTCTTTCCGATGATATAAAAATGCTGGCGCCTGTCCTTGCGCTTTATCCCATACAGCCGGTTCGCGTTCCGATAGTCCGTGCGGGCGAAATATACGACGTCTTTGTCGGGGTCGATTCCCATGGATTTAAATATGCCCGCCTCCCGCTTGGCGCGGGCGGGGCACTAAGGCATATTATACGAAATTCCGGGGCTTTTGGAAGCCCCCGCAGCCGACTGGTTGGCGGTTCGACTCCCGACCACCCGCTCCCGATTTCCGATGTCTACCCTCTGCCCTCCACATCGCCGGAAGAAGCGTCCTCGTCCCGCACATCCTCCCCGGTCAGATAGTACAGGGTCTTTTTCAATTTCTTGATGCGGGAATAGAACCTCATCGCCTTCACGGTGACCAGGGTGAGCATCAATATGGCGAAAAGCAGAAGTCCCAGCAGGAAATTCTCAGCGAAGTCGGACACGTCAGTCGAGAACTTGCGTCATCCACTCCTTGTATCGCCGATTTACCCGCCGCACTTCGACCATGCCTACCAGGGGCGTGGCATAGCTGTGGTTTTTTTCGATCAGTTCCTCCAGCGCCGCAACCTTGGGTTCGCTGGTCTTTATGAGCAGGACCGCTTCCTGATCATCCACGACCTTGCCCTCCCATTCGTAGATGGATTCAATGGGCGTTATGTTCACGCAGGCGGCCAAGCGCTTCTCGACCATCGATCTGCCCAATTTTTTTGCCTCCGCGGCATCCCGGCATGTGGTATAGACGAATACCATTGGATCTTTTGATTTTCGACCTTTTGGCCCGGATCGATTTTGACTCTCCACCACCCTTCCCGACCTCCGACTCCCGGATCAAATGAGCGGTTCGGGGTTCTTGTCCGCCTCTGAGAGCTTCTTGCCTTCAATGATGGCCTTTTCCGCGGCGCTGCGGAAAATGGTCGCCTCTTCTTCCGCGATGAGTTTCTTCGCCGCATCGGCGGGAATGGAATAATTCTGCCGGGATAAGGCTATTATCCTGTCCTTATAGGAAGGATGCGGCGGAGGAAGAACGCGCAGGGTCTGGGCGGAGAACGGATCGTAGGTCTCGCCGTCGATGGTCATCTTTATATAGAATTCCTGCATGCCCAGATTGATCATATCCTTGGTGTCGAAAATGGGGGCCATTTCCGGCTTGAGCTTCACGGCATCGTCTCCGCCTATCCGGAAGATGATGATGGAACCCACGTTCCCCAGGACCGCGGCGTGGATGCTGGGCAGAAGCTGGCTCACATATTGGTGCGCCACCGTGAGGCACAGGCCGTATTTGCGCGCTTCGGACATCAGGTTTTCGAAGGTCTCCGTGACCAGATTGTGGAACTCATCCACGTACAGATAGAAATCGTTGCGTTCATGCTCCTTCAGCTTCGCGCGGGCCATCCCGGCCTGTTTGATCTTGGTGATGAACATGGAACCGAAAAAACTGGAATTTTCCTCGCCGATGCGGCCTTTGGACAGGTTGATGAATATGAGCTTGCCGTCGTTCATCAGCTTTTCCAGGTCGATCTTGTTCTCCTTCTGGCCGAAAATGTTCCGGAGCATGGGATCGGAAAGGAACTGGCCCAGTTTGTTCACCAGCGGGATGATGGCGTCCGTGTCGAATTTCTCGGACCAGTCCGCGAACTCGATCGCCCAGAACCTTTTGACCATGTCGTCCTCTATGTACTCCACCACCTTTTGACGGTAGTTGCGGTCCGTGAGCATGGAGATCATGCCGCGCATGGTCGCGTGGGGATAATCCAAAAGAGCGAGGCAGGTGAATCGGAAGACGTGCTCCAGACGCGGGGTCCAGTTCGCGCCGAACTGTTTTTCCATCACTTCGATAAGCCCCTGGGTCAGCTGGTGTTTGAAGCTCGGGTCCACGTTCGCGAGCGGATTGAAGGAGACCGGATATTCCGCATCGGACGGATCGATGATCACCACGTCCTGAATGCGGTTCTCCGGCACGAAATCCAGGATGGCGTCGATGGTCTCGCCGTGCGGGTCGATGAGGCAAAGTCCGTGCTTGTGCGCCACGTCCTGCCTGACCAAAAGCTCCAGCAATTTGGATTTGCCCACGCCGCTCTTTCCGATGATGTACAAATGCCGCCGGCGGTCCACCCGTTTTATGCCGAACAGGAATTTCTTCTCTTCCAGGGAGGCGATGTAATTCGTCCGGCCGATGAAGGACGCTTCGGTGGCCTTGATCTGCCCGAATATGGGCAGTTCCGGAGGAGGCGGCGCGTATTTTATTATCTGTATCTTTCCTTCTCTGGGCATCGTTTTAAATCGCTTCGATCTCGGTCAAAAACGCCTGATATGCGTCCAGGGCGCGCCTGGCCTCCTCCGCGGAGAGCGGAAAGCCCGAAGTGTGCACCAGGTCGTTTCTGAGGCGGTGCGCCCGCCACAGGCCTTCCACGCTGCGCATGCTGTCGGAAGGCAGGTTAGACAGGCGGTCGGCCATGGTCTCGCCGGGCAGACCCATGTTCTTCAGGATATCATCGATCAGGGAATCCGCCTCGATCACGGTGAGCCGCAGGGAGTCCGCGGAACCGGAGGATTTCTTCAGGATCCCCTCCCAGCGCTCCCTATAGACCGTGCGCAAAAGGGTCTTGGTCCGCCGACCCGCGGCCTCCTGCGGTTCGAGCTGGGGACGGTAGCCCCAGCCCTTGATGAACGAAAAGATAAAACCGCCCAGAAGCAGGAAATCCGCGATGATGAAGAGCACCTTGAACACCACCCAGATCACGTGCGCGATCTCGAAACCGGGCACGTCCTCCAGGAAATCTACGAGCGTGTCGCGCAGGGAGAACATATTAGCCTTGGAATTTTTCGAGATCCCCTTCGTCGCCGTAAATGGCCAAACCGGCCGGCGGTCCGAGCTTGCGGCTTTCCACCCGCTTGATATGCGGTCCGGTGAGAACGATGAAAGTCGGCGGATGGAACAGGGTCGCCAAACTTTCGGTGTTCATCCCCACCCGCCGGGAATAGAAATTCCAGTTGAAGAAGTGCGAGCTGATCAGCCGGCCCATGAAGGTGTCGACCGGATTCTTGCGCCGCTTGTAATTGTAAAGCAGGCGCTGTTTGCGGTATTCCACGCGGGTCTTGGAAAAAATGTGCGGCCAGTCCCAGAACTGCGCGCGGGAGCTCATGGCGTAATTCTGGATGAA
>CAZCTJ010000010.1:9031-14323 GCA_964501675.1 uncultured Candidatus Saccharibacteria bacterium | reverse complement strand
ACCCAGTTCTTCGAATCGGCCGGGGCGATCTGGATCTGGATGCCCACCATTTCCTCCGGTTTCAGCTTGGCGAGAACCTCCAAGAACGCGGCCGCGGGGTCGTATTGTTTGTCCTCGTCCGGACTTTCGAATTCCAGGTAGCTGCGAATGGGGTAGGCGTCCTCCTTCTTCAGGACCATCTCCGTGCCCCAAACGTCGTAGCCCTGGGAATACATCTCCCGGATGTCGTTCGGGAAACGCTCGGTGTAATCCTCCACTTCCACTATCTCCACGTCGGGGTAGTATGCAAAAAAAGCCGCTTCCACCAGGTTGCGCTGTTTGTGATAGCAGCGGATGTACATGTGCACCTCGCCGCCCAAACTCACCATCTCGAGCGAGAACCAGCGGGTGACCTCGCCATCCCACCATTTTTCGCGGAAATTGCCCGCTACGTTCCGCAGCTGGTGCAGGGCTTCCAGCACCTGCTCCATGGCCCGGGGGCTTTTGCGGATCTCGCGCGGAATTCGCAATTCGAGCAGGACCCACTTGATCTCGCTCTTGAATTTTTCGCGGCGATAATAAAGCCAGGTGGAGGAAAAGAGCGGCCACAGGATGATGAACGCCCACAGCCACCAGGTCAGTCCGAAGAATTGAACGATTATCTGCCGGATTATTTCGAGCATTTAAGAACCCATATCAATATACCTTTCGCCCGCGTTCTGGGCAAATTCATGCATCCGGCCGTGGGCGGCCGGATGCCCAGCTAAAATCAGGGCTTCTTAGGACTCGCGGACCTGATAAGTGCCGTTCGAGAGACGCAGAAAATGGCTCTTATTCTGAAGATTGACCAGTACCGTATTGGGCTTGAAAAAACGCTCGCGCTGGACGGCCAGAATGACCTCCCGGGGTTTCAGGGGGCCATGGCGCCGGAGCACGCGCTGAATGACGTCCTTGGCGGTCCCGGGTTCGTAGCCTTGCTCCCGCAGGGCGTAGATCCCCCGCCCCACCAATACGAAGCGATTATCTTTGATAAGCTCGTTGTGCACGGTCGGTGCGGAAGCCGGGTTTCGGGGCAGGAACACCTGGTTCACCAGGTCCGCGATGAGCCGGAAATGCAGCGGCTCCTTTTTCTTTTTCAGGATCACATACACCTTGTCCCGGATGGTCTTGGGCCGGATCTCCGTCCATTCCGCAAGGCCGATGTCGCCGTAAGGATTTTTGTGCACGCGCTTGGAAACCGAAAGGAAATTCGCGGCTTGCTGCGGCTTCATGCCCTTCTTGCGAAGAAAGTCCTCCAGATGCTCGTGGTATTTCCCGGAAAGCACGTGCTCCTTCTTGCCCCGCAGGAAATCCGCCCATTGCGAAATGAAATTCTCCGCGTTCTTGAGGCTTTGCTTGTCCAAGTAATAGAAAGCGCGATAATGCCGGTCCTCGGCCCGCAGCTCGAAAGCTCCGCTCGCTTCGAGGAGAACGGCAAGCTGATTCATCCCCAGTCCGGGCACGGCCGCCTGCAGGGATTCCAGCAGGGCGTCCTGCTTCAAAACGCCCCCGGCGTCCCGGAGGAGTTTCTCTCCGCGCTCCAGGACATCGGAAGCCGCGCGATTGCCCTTGATGCGCTCGCGCAGCCGCTCCAGGGCGGAAACCTCGATCTGGCGGATGCGCTCGCGGGTGACCTTATAGCGGGACCCTAAGGCGGCCAGCGTTTGGGGCTTGCCGGCTTTATCCAGACCGAACCGGCCCGCGAGAACCTCCCGTTGGCGCTGGTCCAATCCGGCCAGGAGTTCGTTCAGTATTTTGAGCGCTGAATTCATTCTTCTAATTATATCTTATATTGACTTTCGAGTCAAGAACCGGTTTTGGCGCGCCGCGCGTACCACAGATACAGCAGGGGGCTTGCCACGAAAATCGAGGAGTACACGCCGGCCACGGTGCCTACGAGCAGGGTCAGGATGAAGTAGCGCAAGGTGAGAGGTCCCACGAAATAGAGGGCCAAGAGCACCAGGACCAGGGTGAGCGAGGTGTTTATGGAACGAGCCAGGGTCTGGTTGATGCTCGTATTCACGGTCTCGCCGAAACCGGTCCGGCCCCGGTCGAGGAGCAGATTCTCCCGGATGCGGTCGAAGACCACAATGGTGTCGTGAACCGAGAAGCCGATGACCACCAGAAGCGCGACCACAAAGTTGCTGTCTATCTCGATGCCCCGGTATCGCCCCAGGACCGCGAGCAGCCCGGCCGGGATCGCTACGTCGTGGAAAAGCGATGCCAGGGTCATCGTACCGTAGGTCCAGGAACTCAGGGGCCGGTAAACCTTCCGGAACGCGAACGCGATGTAAAGGGAGATCCCGACCAGGACGAGCACGATGGCGGTCAGGGATTTGTTCCGAAGTTCGCGCCCCACGGAAGGCCCGATGGATTGATAGCTCAATTCCTCCCAGCCCGGATATTCGGCCTGGAACGCTCCGCTCAATCTCTCGTGGCTCGTTTCGGAATCTGCCGGCAGGCGCACCAGGAAACTGCCGCTCGCGGGATCGTAATTGACCTTCGGATCGCGAACCCCGTTCTCGGCGAGGAAAGCGGACAGGCCGGCGGGGCTCCCGTCCGGCACGGTCATTTTCCAAAGCGTTCCGCCGCTGAAGTCTATCCCCTGCCGGAAACCGAACGCGGCGATGGCAACGAGAGAGGCCGCGACCATTACGACCGCGACGGCGAGGAAGATATTCTTGCGTCCGATGATGTTCAGGTTCATGTTTTCGCTGTTTTATGCTTCAGAAAGGCGTTCAGCAGCAGGCGGGTGGTGGTGATGGCGCTGAACATGCTGACCAGAACGCCGATGAGGAGCGTGAGCGCGAACCCTTTGACGAAGCTGGCGGTGAAGAAATACAGGATGACCGCGGTGATGATGGTGGAGGTGTTCGAATCCCGAATGGAAGGCCAGGCGCGGTGGAAGCCTTCCGCGAGCGCGGCGACGCCGGAGAGGCCCTTCCTGCGTTCTTCGTTCACCCGTTCGAAAATAAGGATGTTGGCGTCCACGGCCATGCCGATGGTCAGGATGAATCCCGCGATGCCGGCCAGGGTCAGGGTGATGGGGATGAGCTTGAAGACCGCGAGCGTGAACGCGACGTACATCACGAGCGCGATGGAGGCGAAAACGCCCAGGCCGCGGTAGTAGACGATCATGAACAGGATCACGAGCAATGTGCCCGCGATGCCGGCCACTATTCCCTTCTCCATCGAGTCCGTGCCCAGGCTCGGGCTTACGGTCAGTTGGTCGATGAGCCGGATGGGAGCCGGCAGAGCGCCCGCGTTGAAGCGCTTGACCATCTCCTTCGCTTCATCCAGGGTGACCCCGGTTATGACCGCCTGGCCGCCGGATATCTTCTGCTGTACCACCGGGGCGCTGATGATCTCGTTGTCCAGGAATATCGCCAGCCTCTTGCCGACGTTCTTTTCGGTCAGTTGTTCGAAAATACGGCCGCCCTCCTCGTTGAAGGAGAGCTCCACCTGGGGTTCCTGGATCGTCTGGGTGAATCCCAGCCGCGCGCCGGTTATATAGCGCCCCGTAAGTTCGGTATTGGTGAAAATGGCGGTGGAAGTGCCGGTCTCTTCCATCTCCCGGAAATCCAGAAAGGGCGTCTCGCCGATCTCGCTGATGGCCTCATCCACGTCCCGAATGCCCGCGAGCTCCACGACGAGCTCGGAACGGTCGCCGGTGCTCGCCAGATAGACCTGCGGCTCGCTCACCCCGAAGAGATTGACCCTGCGCTCGATGACGTCCCTAAGTCCGTTCAATACCGACTCCCGGTCGCCGGCCGGCACTTCGGAAAGGTCCACTTCATACACCAAATGAGAGCCGCCGACGAGATCGAGGCCCAAACGCCAGGGACGCCAATCGCTGACCGGACCCCGGGGATAAACAAAAAATCCGGCGAGCACGGCCAAGCCGATGATCAAAGCGAGCAAAAGTCCGGAGTGACGCCGCATTGGGCCGAATTCTAACAGATAAGGACCATAAGCGCAAGGGGCTTGATCGGCCGCGGGCGCTTCAGAGCGCCAGGATGAGGGCGCCCAGAAGTATCATGAGCAGACCGCCCATCCAGCGCGTGCGTCCCCGGCCCGCCCGTTCCCATCCCCGCACCCGCTCCAGGAATTCGGGATGGCTCGCGAGGAAAAGCAGGACCACGAGCGGCAGAACGAAGATCAGATTGTAGAGCACGAGATACGAAAGCCCCAGGAGTAAGGTGGAATTATCGTGGAGCAAGCCCAAAACCAGGAGATACGGACCTCCGGTGCACGGGAATTCCGTGAGGCCCACGAATCCGCCGAGCAGGAACGCGGTGGGCAGGGAGGCTTTGTGCATCAGCTCCCCTATTTTATGGTGGCTCGCCCGGGGTATCCGCAAACGGATGGGAAAAGCCGGGAAGTAATGGCCGAGGAGGCTCAAGATCCCCGCGGCGACGAGGACCAGGGCTCCCAGCTTGGACATGAAGCGCGGGATGCTCAAAATGGAGAGCACTTGCAGGATGCCCACGCCGATGAAGATGTAAACCAGGAAAATCCCGAAGATATAAACGCCTCCGATGCGCAGAACGTCCGAACGCACGCGGCCCATCCCGAACAGGAACGCGATGGTGAGCAAGAGAACCGAGAACGCGCAGGGGTTTATGCTGTCGATCAAGGCCGCGATAAGCACAACCGGCAGAAGCAGCCGGCCGCTTTCGGAGGTCCATTCCGCCGTCGAAAGATAACCGCTTGCTCGCAGAGCTATGGCCCCCGCGAAAAGCAGGAATGCTATGGCGGCGAGAACGGCGAACCGGCGCCTGGTATCCATGAACGTTCGGAATTATAGCATGCCCAGGATCGCGTACCGGATGCGGCCGAACTGGTCCCGGTGGAATTCCCGCACCGGGAATTTCCGGAATATCTTCTCTACCTCCCTCCGCTCCCCGGAATCGAATTCCATCCAGGCCCGTCCGCCGGGCGCGAGCACCCGCGGCAATTCGCGCGCGAATGCGCGGATGAATCTCAAACCGTCCTTGCCTCCGAAGAGCGCCGTTCCGGCCTCGAATTTCGAGACGGATGCCGGCAGCTTCCTGCCGCTCGGAATATAGGGCGGATTTGCCAGGACGTAATCAAAGGACATTCTAACATTCTGCAGAATGTTAGAATGTTTTATTTCATAGCGATGAGCCGGGATGCGGTTCAGTTTCAGATTTTTGCGTATCTGCCGCAGGCACGCAGGGTCCTTGTCCGCGAACCAGACCTTCGCATTCGGAGCATGCTTTAAGACCGCGATACCGATGCACCCGGAACCGG
>CAZCTJ010000010.1:0-8931 GCA_964501675.1 uncultured Candidatus Saccharibacteria bacterium | reverse complement strand
TCCCGCAGGGAAGAACGCTTGTCCTTTTTGAGCCAAGCGATGTATTTGGAATTCATGATCCGTGTATGATCGGCGGACTAGCGGACTTAAATGCGCGACCTGATCCCTTCTTCGTGCGCCCACCAGGATTCCCGCCAGAGGCGGGCAAGCGAATCCTTCGACGCGCTCAGGACTCTCGGCCTGGGACCATCTCCTTAAAAGGTCCGCCAGCTGGCGGATACCAGCTGAGCTGAGTGTATCATGTGCGCCCACCAGGATTCGAACCTGGGACCATCTCCTTAAAAGGGAGCTGCTCTACCAACTGAGCTATGGGCGCGAAATGGTTCGACAAACTCACCACAAGGCGGTTCCATTATAGCAATATTACGGGTTTTTTAAAGACCTGGCGGCCGACGAGGGGCGGGTGTATATTCTTGGATGCCGCTCCTTGTCATCCGACGACCTGGATACCGCAAACCGGAAGCGGCGCCCCATAGCCCGCGCCATCTGAGCTACGCGACTGAAAAGTCCGAGCGGGACGTATCCAGGGACTTTATGGTAGCCCCCACCTCGGTTCACGATAGCCACACTTTTGCCGGACCTCACGACCGAGGGGGAATGCTCGATGCCGGCGGGGACTGCAGCTCCGCCGGCGCTATTTTTAATCACCCGCCTCCTCCAGTATTTTTTTCAGACGCGCATCCGCTTTCTTGGGCGCCTTGATGATGAATTCCACCAAAAGATCGCCGCGGCCGAAACTGCCCAGACGCGGCATGCCTTCGCCGGGTATTCGCAATCTTTCCTTGAGATCGAATCCGGCGGGTATCTCCACTTTGACGTGTCCGCCGCTTATGGTCGGCACCTCTATCTTTTTGCCCAGAAGCAGGTCGGTCACCCGCAGCTCCCGGCGCACGATGAGATTGTCTTCCTCCCGGTCGAAAATCGGATGCGGCTTTACCCTGACCCGCACGTAAAGATCGCCGGTCGCGGTGCCTCGCTCGCCCGCTTCTCCCGCCGATTTTATCTTGATTATCTGGTCGTTCTCCACGCCCGGCAGGATCTCCACTTCCACCTTGCGTTCGCCGGATACCCGGCCGTCGCCCTTGCAGGCGGAGCAGACCTTATTGGGGATCTGTCCGAAACCCGCGCATTTTTCGCACGCCTTGACCTGCGAAAAACTGCCGAAGAAGGTGCGGCGCTCTTCCTTGACCTCGCCGCGGCCGTTGCAGGCCGTGCAGGTCTTGTATCCGGCCTCCGGATCGCCGCCCTGTCCCTTGCAGGTCTCGCAGCGGACCCGCGTACCCACCCGGATCTCCTTCGCGACGCCCCGGAAGGCCTCCTCCAGGTTCACCTCCTGGATCGTTTCGAGGTCTGAACCGCGGCGATAGGTCGGCCGCCGGGTATGCACCCCCATGCCCTCAAAGAAGCTCTCGAATATCTCGCCCAGATCGCCCATCCCGTACTCTCCGGCGAAACCCTGGAAAGCGGAGGGGTCCACTCCCTGCCAGCCTCCGAATCCGGCCGGTCCCTCCGCGACGCCGAAACGGTCGTAATTGGCCCGTTTCTTTTTGTCCGAAAGCACGCGATATGCCTCGCTGATCTCTTTGAATTTGCCCTCATCGCCGCCCGCCTTGTCGGGATGATGCTGGTGCGCCAGTTTGCGGTAGGCGCGCTTGATCTCCTCTTCGGAAGCGTCGCGGGATACGCCCAATATTTGGTAATAGTCTTTCATCTATTTCGAATATACGGGCCTAGGAATAATCCAGCGTCTCTTTGGTCGTGTTCTCGCCTATGATGCGGACGACATTCGTGGCCAGCAGCGTCTGGTACACGAAGTAGCTCACGATGCCGACCAGGATGTAGAAGAAAAGCCCCAGACTGCGCACGATGAAGAACATGACGATGGCCCAGGCGACCAGAAATTGTTGTCCGAACCTCATGTTCCAATCATCCAGCGTCCGGATGAAATACCGGTACACGACCGAGTTCATGGGATCCGCGGGCTTGATCTGCTGTTTCATGGTCTCGCCGAGGTCCGCCAATATCTGTTCGGACAAACGCGCGATCTCTTTCTCCCTCAAAACCGGCAGGAGCTGAAAGAAGGTGGCGTCCCCGCGCATTTTGAGAGTGGCCAGGCTCTTCGCGAAATCCCCCACCGAGCCGTTCAGGGCCAGATCGGGATACATTCGCCCGGCGGTGCCGGTCGCCCAATTGAAGATGCCTTCGAATTTCTCCGGGCCGATGAAGCTTCCTCCCCGGGCCTGCTGCTGCGGCAGGTACAAGAGCACGCCCAAAAGGGCGAGGGCGGTGATGGTCCGGTTCAAGTGCGGGCGGACCGCCTGGAAGAACCGCAGGTCTATCATGTTGTTCATCTCCCAGCGGCTGGTGATGTCTCCCCAGACCAGAAATCCGAAGCAGGCGGCCGCGGAAGCGAACAGGAAGAAGAATCCCACGTAAAAGAACGGAGCCGCGAAGGCCACCGTGGCCGCGCCCAGGACCAGCGTCCGGCGAAGGGTCCCCCGGCTCAAGAGCATCCCGAACAGAGAGAACATCGCGAAGAAAGCCAGCGCGGCGAGCGTCCATCCCAGCCAGGTGCCGTGGTTCAGGAACCGGAAGTAGGCGAATCCTCCGCCGAGCGCGCTCGCAACCGTAAGGGAATCCAAGATTATGGACGCCCAAAAACCGCTGGGTCTCGTTACCTCGTCGGTGGAGACCTGCCTAATCAGGTTTTGGGTGGTCAGCGGATTCAGGGTTCCCGGCATCGTCCTTCTTATTGTACATCGTCTGGCCGATCTTTTGTATCTCGGCCGAGAGTTCCGCGAGCGCGCTCTTCACCTCTTCCAAACCGCCTTCGTCCTTCACTTTTTTGAGAGCTTCGATCTTCGCACTCACGGCGGAGCGGACATCTTCGCCGATCTTGTCGCCCGCGTCCTTCACCGCCTTCTCGGCGAGATAGATGGTCTGTTCCGCCTGATTGCGGGTTTCGGCCAGTTCCCGGCGCGAGGCGTCCTCGGACGCGTGTTCCGCCGCTTCCTTTTTCAATTTTTCGATCTCCTCCTTGGACAGGCTGGTGGAGGCCTCGATGCGCACGGACTGGGACTTGCCGCTGGCCTTGTCCTTGGCGGTCACGGAAAGGATCCCGTTCGCGTCGATGTCGAAGACGACCTCCACTTGGGGCACGCCCCGGGGCGAAGGCGGAATGCCCTCCAGCATGAACCGCGCGAGCGTGCGGTTGTCCGCGGCCATGGGCCGTTCGCCTTGGAGCACGTGCACCTCCACGGAAGTTTGGTTGTCCGCCGCCGTGCTGAATACCTGGGTCTTGGACGTCGGCACGGTGGTGTTCTTGGGTATCATGGGCGTGGCCACGCCTCCCAGGGTTTCGATGGCCAAGGTGAGCGGAGTGACGTCCAAAAGCAGGATGTCCTTCACGTCTCCCTGGAGAATGCCTGCCTGGACCGCGGCGCCCACCGCGACCACCTCGTCCGGATTGATGCCCTTGTGAGGCTCCTTGCCGAACAAGTTCTTCACCGCCTCTTGGATGGCGGGCATGCGGGTCTGGCCGCCGACCAATATCACCTCGTCTATTTCCTTGAGATCGAAGCCCGCGCCTTTGGGCGCCGGCGCCGTCACGGTTTCGCGGGTGAGCTCGATGGAATGTTCGATATATTCCTTGACCAGGCTTTCGAGCTTCGCGCGAGTCATCTTCATCAGAAAGTGCTTGGGACCGGTCGAATCCGAGGTGATGTAGGGCAGATTTATCTCGGTATCCACGGCCACGGAGAGCTCGTGCTTGGCGCGTTCCGCGGCCTCCTTCAGGCGTTGGAGCGCCAAGGGGTCCTTCGAGATGTCCACGCCCTCCTGCTTGCGGTACTCGTCCACCAAGAACTCGATTATCTTCTTGTCGAAGTCGTCGCCGCCCAGATGGGTGTCGCCGCCGGTGGCCTTGACCTCCACCACGTCGTCCCCCACCTCCAGCACGGAGATATCGAAGGTGCCTCCGCCGAAATCGTACACCACGATCTGCTCGTTCTTATGCTTGTTCAGCCCGTATGCCAGGGCCGCGGCGGTCGGTTCGTTCAGGATGCGGCGCACCTTGAGGCCGGCGATCTCTCCGGCGTTCTTGGTCGCCTGGCGCTGGGAATCGTCGAAATAGGCGGGCACGGTGATGACCGCTTCCTCTATCTTCTCGCCCAGCTTCGCTTCCGCGTCGCTCTTCAATTTCGCCAGGATGAACGCGGAGATCTCCTCCGGAGTGTGGCTTCTTGCCTGCCCCGAGCGGTTCGTCCCGAGGCTCACCGCCGAGGGGTCGGTCGAGGGGTCCCCCATACGCACCTGCACGCCGCCGTGCTCGCCCTCCAGGATCTCATACGGCATCCAGTTCTTGTCGCGCTGGACCTCCTGGTCCGAAAATTTCCGGCCGATAAGCCGCTTCACGGAAAACACCGTGTTCTTGGGATTGGTGATGGACTGCCGCTTGGCGAGCACCCCCGTCAGACGCTCGCCGGTCTTCGAGACCGCGACCACGGACGGAGTGGTGCGGTTCCCTTCCGCGTTCTCGAGAATGCGCGGCTCGCCGCCCTCCATGACCGCCATCGCGGAGTTCGTGGTTCCCAGATCTATGCCGAGTATCTTTCCCATGTTCGTTATTTGTTGTTTGTGTTTTGTGTATTTTCCGACGGACCCTTGCTTATCTTTACCCTCGCCGGACGGATGACCTTATCGAACAGCTTGTAGCCCGCCTTCATCTCTTCCGCCACCGTTCCGGGGGGTTCGTCCGATTCCTCCTCGGATATCGCCTCTTGGAGCGCGGGGTCGAATTTGTCTCCCGGCCCGACCGGGATCCGCGTGAGACCCCTCTTTCTCAAGGCGTCCTCCATCTGCGCCCGGATCATATATATGCCTTTCTCCGTCCCGACGGCCTTCGGCGTCGGGACTCCGGCTCCGGCTTCGCCGGACGTCGGAGCCTTTTTGCTCTCTGACAGGGCCGCAAGGGCAAGATCAAAGTTATCCAGAACCCCGATGAACTCTTTCACCATATCCTCGGTCTGATATTTGGCGATCTCCGCCAATCTCTGCATTTCTTCCTTCTTGTAATTCAGGAAGTCCGCCCTGGCCCTCTGCCAGCCGGCCAGGTATTCGTCGCGTTCCTTGCGGCATTTTTCGATCTCGGAAATCTCCTCCGGCGGAGCGTCGTTCGCCGCATCCGTCCCTTCCTTTTTGTCCTCGTCCATATTATTTGTTTCGCGCGTTGCGCAGACCTTTGAATATCTTGGCCGTCTTGCGGTAATCCATGCGCTTGGGTCCGATGGCGCAAATGAGCACGCGCCCTTCCCCGTCGCCGTAACTCGCTGACATGACGGACAAGAATTCGCTGTTGGTTATGGGGCTGTGCTTGCCCGTAAAAACCTGAAAATCCTCCGCGGACATCCTCTTCGCGTTCGCGAGTCGGGCATCCAGCTCTTCGAAGTCGTGGACCAGCTCCTTCAGGGCTTCGCCGGGCGCCTCCAAACTGTCCATCAGCCCGCCCAAGGGGCTTTTGTAGGTGTCTTCTCCCGGGAAGATGGCGGCTGCGGAAAGCACCCCCAGCGCTTCGGAAAACCGGCTCAAGAAACCGGGCCAGTCCTCCCGCAAAAAATCGTTGCGCAGACGCCGGTCGAGATCGGGTGTTTCCTCCTCCAGGGCCGTTCGGGCGTAGAATTCGAAGCCGCGGTCGGTGGGCACGCGGCCGGCGGCGGAATGCGGTTGAGCAAGATACCCATGGTCGGTGAGACCGCAGAGTTCCAGCCGGATCATGGCCGGCTTGATGCCGAAATCGTGATGCTTGTATATCCAGGCCGAACTCACCGGCTCGCCGGTCCGGATGAATTCCCCCACTACCGCGTTCAAAAGTCCGGCGCTTCTCTCGTCCATATTATGGTGAGTCTGCGGAACCATTGCCGGTCATTATATTCATTGGCAATCGAGTGTCAAGAGTGCTAATTGGCTTCGTTTTCCGTCTTGCAAGGCACGGCTCGCCTCGCTCCGGCGGCGAGTCGACCTGTATCTCGTTCCGACGCAGAACCAAGCCGTCGGAACTCCGATAACACCTTGCAACACAGAAACCTTCGCTTACGGCGCTATATGCAATCGGTCATGCGGCAGAAATGGAAGAGGCGCACCCCGTGCGCCTCTCACAACTCCCGAATGTTCGGCCTACCGACCCCGGCGCGGCGACGGCGGGAAGGTCCCGCTCGCGAGATCGAATCGATCGCCTTCGACCACGTAGACCGTCACCTGCAGCCGGTCCGTGGTGGACTCCATCTGCCGCGCCTCCGCGGGCGTGATGCGATTCGATTCACGGATGTCCCGGCCGCGATACAGCGGCAGAGCATGCCGTTCGGCGATGGCGATGGCGGTCGGGAAGTCCACGTGATGGATGAGTCCCTCCCGCGGCCCGATCGCGAACCGTTCCTGCGGCACATGGCTGCCGACCGGCTGAAGCGCGTTCAGCTGTTCCAGCAGGGCGAACGTGCCGTTCAGGCATTGCACGATGACCGCGATGGGCTCGCGCACGCCGCCCACGTGAACCAGAGCCACGATCTGGTTCTCGAAGTATCCGTATCGTTCGCCGTCCCGGCTCTCCGCCCGGACGTCATTGAGCGAGCCGTACCGGAACTCGACGCGGTCCACTCGGCTTCCCTGCGGAATGCGGTCCATCCGTCGCAGGAAGTAGACCACGTCTTCGTCGAGATGCGGCCAGGTGCGTTCGAGGTAGGCGCCCCGTTCCCCCGGCGGCAGAACCGCCATCCGATCCAGCGTCTCCGCGATGCTTGCGAGCGAGCCCGAGACCGGCGGAACGCCGTTCACCAGGTCCACCTTTTTCTTGCCGCAGGCGCCCGCGAGGCCGATGAGGAGCAGGGCCGCGGCGAAACCAACAAGGAGCCTTCGCATACAATTCTCTCCCTTGCGCCCCGGGATGGGACGCATAGCTCACGGATACTATCTGATATTACGAAGACGCGTCAAATCATAAAAAATAAGGAAGCCCCGCGCAGAACGTGGGAAGCGCGCGGCTTCCCCTGCGCGGGGCAGAACTGCTACGGACCAATGCGCTGGATCACGGCGCCGAGAACGAAGATGCACAACGGGAGTGCGAATCCCGTCACGAATCCGCCCAGACGCGGCAGCTGCATCTCGCTCCTGTCCTGGTAGGCCTGGCCGAATCGCGTCGCTACGGCCGTGAAGCCACTGAGGACGGACGCCAGGAGATACAGTACCATCGGCGGCTGCATGTATGTGCCGTTCTCGAAGTATAGCGCCGCGCCGCCGAGGATGAGGGACAGGACGAGACCGAGGATGAAGTACCTCCAGGCGGTCTTGAGCTTGAGTCTCACGGTTCACCTCCTACCGGGCGGCGAGCCACCCGAGATAGCCGAACATGAAATGGGCGTAGGCGCCCAGGACGACGCCGGTGAGCCCCAGGATGAGAGCGACCCGGTGTTCCTGTTTCCGCCAGCGGCAGAACAGCGAACCGAAGGCCACTCCCGCGAGCAACACCGCCGCTACGACGAGAACGAGAAGGAGGTCCAGGAAGAACATCTTCTCCGGCGAAACGAGGTCAAAGAGCATCACTGCCTCCGTTTTTTAATTATAACATAAAATATCAATTCAGCAAGCACCTCCCCCATCTCCGCGATTACTGCTAAAATGACGCTGTCTCATGGCTCTCAAACTCTACAACACCCTTTCCCGCAGGCTGGAGGTCTTCAAACCGCTTAAGAACAAAACGGTCGGGCTCTATACCTGCGGACCGACGGTCTACAATTTCGCGCATATCGGCAATCTGCGCACATATATATTCGAAGATATCCTCGAGCGCGCCCTGGAATGGAACGGCTACGAAGTGAAACGGGTGATGAACATCACTGACGTGGGGCACTTGACCGGGGACACGGACGAAGGCCGGGACAAGGTGGAAGAAGAGGCGCGCGCGGAGCGAAAATCAGTGGAGGAAATAGCGGAGCGGTATACTAAGGCCTTCCTCGCGGACATTAAGAAACTGAACATCAAGGTCCCCAAGACCGTCGCTCCGGCCACCAAGTACGTAAAAGAGCAGAAGGCGCTCATCAAGGAGCTTCTTAAAAAGGGCTATGCGTACGAAACGGATTCCGCGGTCTATTTCGAGGTCGCCAAATTTAAGGACTACGGCAAGCTATCCGGACAGTCCCTGCGGGAAAAGCTCACCGCGGCGAGGGACGAAGTGGTCCACGATCCGCAGAAGCGGCATCCCGCCGATTTCGCGCTGTGGTTCAAGACGGTGGGCCGCTTCCGGAACCACATCCTGCGTTGGCCGTCTCCCTGGGGCGAAGGATTTCCCGGCTGGCACGTGGAGTGCTCGGCCATCTCCCGCAAGTTCCTGGGCCAGCCGTTCGACATCCACACCGGCGGCGTGGACCATATCGGCACCCACCACCCGAACGAGATCGCCCAATCCGAGGCCGCTTACGGCAAACCGCTTGCCAGGTACTGGCTGCACGGCGAGTACCTTTTGATGAACGCCGCCAAAATGGCCAAGTCCGAGCGGAACTTCTTGACCCTTTCCGACCTCACGGAAAAAGGATTCTCCCCTCTCGCCTTCCGCTACCTGGTTCTCGGCACCCATTACCGTTCGCGCATCAACTTCCGCTGGGAAGCGCTCGCCGCCGCGGAGAAAGGCCTGGCCCGCCTGCGCAGTTCATATCTGGAACCGGCGGAAGCCGGCCGCGCCAAGGACCGGCCCGCTCTCGTCGCGGAGTTCCGCAAAAGGTTCCGGAAAGGCATGAACGACGACCTGGGCACGCCGGCGGCGCTCGCGGTCCTTCACGAGCTGCTTGCCTCCGGCCTGCCCGCTCCGGCCAAGCGCTTGCTCGCGGATGAATTCGACGCGGTTCTGGGCCTGGGACTCTCTAAATTCCGCCCCAAAGCGGCCGTTAT
>CAZCTJ010000009.1:0-20919 GCA_964501675.1 uncultured Candidatus Saccharibacteria bacterium | reverse complement strand
AAGCACGGCATCGACCCGACCGGCGAGAAGATCCACATCGGTCGCGCGGTCCAGCTTTGGAAGCTCAGGGAATTCCAGGACCTGGGACACAAGATAGTGCTCATCATCGGCGACTTCACCGCCCGGGTGGGGGACCCGTCCGACAAGCTCGAGAAGCGGCCGATGCTCACCCGGGAGCAGATAAGGAAAAACCTCAAGAATTACCTGCCCCAGATCGGCAAGGTTCTGGACATCAAAAAAGCGGAGGTGCGCTACAACAGCGAATGGCTGGATAAATTGAGTTTTTTGGAGACCGCGGAGCTCGCGGAGACCTTCAGCGTGAACCAGATGCTTCGGCGGCACGCCTTCCGGGAGCGCTTCCTAAAGAACGTGGATATCAGCTTGCGGGAATTCATGTACCCCCTGATGCAGGGCTACGATTCCGTGGCGGTCAAAGCGGACGTGGAACTGGGCGGCGCGGACCAATTGTTCAACCTCCAGGCGGGGCGCGAGATACAAAAACACTATGGCCAGGAATCGCAGGACATCCTGACGACCGGGATGCTTTCGGGCACCGACGGCCGCAAGATGAGCACCTCCTGGGGGAACGTGATAAACATCGTGGACTCCCCGGACGAGCAGTTCGGGAAAATAATGTCCATGCGCGATTCGGAGATACTGAACTACTTTCGTTTCGCCACCCGCCTGCCGCTCGCGGACATCGCGGGATACGAGAAAGAATTGAAACGCGGCGCGAACCCGAAAGATATAAAAATGGCGCTGGGCCGGGAGATCGTATCGCTCTATCACGGCAAGGCGGCGGCGAAGGCGGCCGCGGAAAAATGGGAAAAAATGTTCTCCAAGCGCGAGGTGTCCGGCGCGGACCTGCCGGAGCTCAAGGTTCCCAAAAAAATCCTGGCCGTGGACCTGGTCCTTAAGTCCGGCGTCGCGAAAAGCAAGAGCGAGGCCTGGCGGCTCATTGTCCAGGGCGGGCTGAAGGTGAATGACAAGGCGGTCTCGAACCCCAAGCAGGAGCTTGCGCTAAAAAGAGGGGAAATTGCTAAAATAGGGAAAAAGAAATTCTTTCAACTAATCTAAGATGACTAAGATAGAAGTTATACTGATTTGCGATAAAATCGAAGGCATTCAATCGGTTGATGGTCATATGCCCGCAGGGAAGGTTAATTTGATTGGTCTGTTCGACACCATCAAGGCCGCGGGATTTCCTGCGGTTCATAATTCTGTCTCTGTGTTTGTGCGTTTGATAACGGATCCGGGAGAACATATGGAACATTATAGAGTTTTAAATCCTGACGGAGGGATTGTTTATACAAGCGCCAAGCGATCTCTCGTTGGCAAGGGGGGGAAGTATCAAATCGCGCATATTCTAAATAAAATTCCCCTAGACAAGGAGGGAGAATATAGTATTGAGATATACGTCGATGAAAAAATGGCCGGTAGCGTTAAGTTTTTTGCTGAAAAAGATGAATGAGTTGACGAGAACGAGCGAGGTAACGAAAGTGTTTCAAGGCTCGACAACCTCAGACTCTGTCGCGTTAAAATCTAAACTTGAAGCACAAGGCATAGTTTTAAATATCGCTATTGTCGCAATAGCGATAGCTCTGTTGTTGGTGATTGTCGATCTTAACCAGGATAGGCAACTTCAGGGTCAGATGTTGGAGATGAATTCGAATCTATCGAACAGGATAGATGTCAGTTTAGAACAACTCAATTCTAAGATTATAGACGTGAGTGGAGAGGCCGAAGAAGTTTCGAATATCCTGATAGAGCATAAGGCAATCCTAGATTGTATCGGGAAGGCAGACTACCGCAATTTGAAAAATTGTTATTAGACATAGGTTGGATTGCCGTAGGGCGGTCCATATACTAGTGATTTTATATATGCTTTGTCATTGGCGATTTTTATAGTCGTTATGGTAGGAGACACGGTTTGCTCTAAGTCCCCGACACTTTAATCGGAAGAAGGGCGATGCTTGAACTGACCGACCCGCTCATCCCGAAGATCCTGAGCTGGCCGGACCGCTTGAACGGAACGAAGAGGGCGCCTTGGGGCGCCCTTCGTGTTTGACTTTGTATTGGTCCTGGGCGATAAAGGGAACAGAATCAGGCCCAAACTGAATATATCGAAAGGCAGGTGCGAGATGCGATTCATCGTGAACGAGGACGTGCCGTGCTGGTACGAGATCTCCTGGTGCGGGGAGGCCGAGAGCCCGCCGGCGCTTATCCTCCGGGTCCATCGGGACTTCCTGCGGAAGGAGGCGCCGCCTCCGCCGACAAGCCCGGTTATCACCGGACTGCAGAAGGACCTGGGGCTGGGCGAGTATCGCGCCTCGCCCGAGGGCGACGTCTTCGGCTTCGCGCCGGCGGCGTTCCTTCCCCGGCCGGAGAAGGACGGGTTCGCGGAATTCCTGGTGCCCATGCCTGCCATTGAGCGGCCGACCGGACGGAGATGTCCGGACTGCCGCGGCACCGGCACGGACCGGATGTGCGGGGGCGCGTGCCTCCGGTGCATGGGCAAGAAGAAGGAAAGGAAGCTGTCCTGGGACGTCTCGGATGCGACAGTCGCGGGACTCGCGGTCTTCTTCGCCTGGACCGGGTACGCGGAGGCGGACACCTCCGCGCGGTTCCCGCAGCTCATGGAGATCCACAGCGGCGCACGCGGCGGTTCCCACCCGCTCGGCGGCTACTACGGCGCCGCGTTCATGCGCTGGCTCGCGCGGTTCCCGCAGTACACGGAATTCCCGGAAGCGGTCGAAGCCATGTGGCGGAGTTACGGCTACATGTTCGACGAGCAGAAGGAGGACCGCTGGGGGTTCAAGGCGCAGCTGCTCCATCCGAACTATCTGGTGCTCGACTGTCCGGGCGACGCCTGCGGCGTGCATCAAAGCCACCATGGCGAGAGGCCGGACCGGGGTTCGGAGTTCACCTGCCACAATCTGGACTCGGCGGCCCAGCAGCTCACGCTCTTGTCCGGCCTCGCCGTGCTCCACGACCTCGCGCGCAAGGACGGCGCGAGGTGAAGAAAATGCAAAGGACCCACTGGAACGTTTCCAGTGGGTCCTTCTGCTTCTTGCGGGCGCCGTCGCCTACGCCTCGGCGACGGGTTCGCCGAAGATGCTCGGAAGCCCCGGCGGCAGGCCGACCATGACGATCTCGACCTGGGGGCGCGGGCGCCGCTCCGGCCGGGTGACCGCCTGCAGGCCGCGGACGCCGAGCGGCTTGTTACCGCTCCCGAGTTCGTGCCGCAGGGAGGCGAAGAAGAGGTCCTTCACGTTCGACGCGTCCGCGACGAGGTCGTTCACTACCCCCACGACCTCCTCGCAACCGGCGTGGTCGTGGTCGCCGTTCTCGTGGGCGGCCTCGTGGGCGGCCAGTTTCTCCTGCGCCTGGTCGTACAGGTAGAGGACCAGGCCCCACAGCGGCCGCAGTCCCTCCGGGACCTCGCCGATCACGGTCTCGCCGTCCTTCACCTCGGCGGGCGCGTCCTTGCCCGTGCCGGCACGGTACTCGGCAGGCAGTTCCGCCACCATCTTCCCGATCTTTTCAAGCCACTTCGTCATGACCGCCTCCTGTGCGCGCCTTTTCCATAGAGACGCGGAATGTGCGGGTATATGATACCACTTTATAAATATTTGTAAAGAGGAAGCTAAAAGGCCCCGGGAGTCGCACTCCAACGGGGCCTTTCACTTTCCATTCGCGGCGGCCTGCGCCGCCTCGAGCAGTCGTCCGGTCCGGAGGTGTTCCAGGGCCGTGCGGAAGTACTTGCTCTCCTCAAGCTCGGTCGCCGAGAAGTAGTACAGCCGCACCGGCTCGGACACCGCGAGGATGTCGGCGATGTCCTCCGCCGCCTGCTGGTGCGCCTCATATAGAGGCATCACCCGTCCGTTCCAGAGGACCGGGAGCTTCGCGCCGGAGGAGGTCGCGCCGGCGAACTCCTCGATGAAGGAAAGCCGGGCGGGGTCTCCCGCGAGGACATCCCTCTCTCGCCGTTCCGCCTCCGTTCGCGTGCGGAAGGTCTCCACCCGCGCCCGGTCGCTCGGCCAGAGGGGGAAGTTGAACATGTCCACCCCCAGGGTCCGGTCCAGGAGATTCCCCAGGTCGAGATCGGTCATCCGGAGGAGATCGTCCCGGCTAAGCTCGCCCTTGCGGTACATGTGGCGCACCATCACGCTTACAATGGCGTGCTCCATGAACCGCGCCGAGGGGTTGTAGTACAGGTCGCGGAAGAGATACGCCCGGAGCTTCAGGAATTTCACCAGCCGCTCCGTGTCCATGACCGCCAGGTTCCCGTCCACGAGCCGCACCGAATCCCACCAGCCGCAGATCAAGGGATCCGAGCGGGTGAGCTTCATCGCCGCCCCGAAGCCGCGGGGCGGAATATAGCCGGGCGCCGGGCGATAGCGGGCGAGGTACATGTCCGCGTCCCGGGCCACGTAGGCGAGCTTGTCCGCCATGTCCAGTATCCGGCCCAGCGGTCCCTGATTCTGGACGATAGCGGTGAGCTTTGCCGCCCGAAGGCCGTACTTCCGGCGCAGGACCTCCCAGCCTTGCCGGTGCCGTTCGAAGACCTCCGGGTAGTGAAGGTCCTCGTCGAACGCTTCCCGGTCCACTAGCTTCACCGTGTCCCCGCCTGCGGGGGTCAGGGTATCGTGGGTCAGGGCCGCCGCGCGCAGGTGGCGCACCTCTTCCCGGGGCAGCCGGATGTTCGCTGCGATAAGGGTGGCGATGGCCGAGACGTTCAGGACGTGCTCGTAGCGGGTATGGGAGAAATTGAATCCCACCCGCAGGTCCTCCTCCGGTCCGGTCGCCGGGTCGTGCAGATACCCGAGCTGCCGGATGTTGTGCAGGCGGAAGAGCCCGAAGGCCTCCACCACGTCCCGGGTGAATCCGCGGTCCGAGACCAGGTAGCCCAGTCCGGTGAAGGGCACGCGGAGATTTATCGCGAGAGGATCGTTCCCCTCGCCCTCCGCATAAGCCCAGCGCAGATGGCTCAAGGCGGGAAGCGGGAGCTTCCGCGCCCAGGACGGTTCCCTGCGGTGCGAAAGCCGGTGCGATTCGTAGACCGGCTCGAGCGCCGCGAGCACCATCACGTCCGGCACGGCTTGCATCTCCGGAGACAGGACCTCCATAAGAAGCCCGGTCCGGCGGATCTCCGCGCCCAGCTTGCGGTGAGTGTCGAGCGCGGCCGGCTGCGGCAGGAACACTATGTCTCCCAGACGGAGGCATCGCGCCTGACGGGCCAGCCCGCTTGCGGTGTAAGGCATGATGCCTCCTTTCTTGAGATCGAGTTCAGTTTTCGGGGTGCCGTGATTCCCTTATAGCCGAAGCTGTTGCCGCTGTCCAATGCTTCGTTCTGTATGCCGGGTCGCGGAGCCGCCGTATTATTCCGCGATGTCCGATGCGCTCCGGGAATTTTTGGATAAGGTCAATTATCCCGCCACCAAGGAGGAAATATTGGACCATGCCCGGGAGGAAGGCGTGGAAGATAAAACGCTCGCCGTGTTGGGTCAGCTGCCGGACCGCAGCTACGATACCCCCGCGGAGATCCTCAAGGCCGTCGGCGACCTGGAGCCGGTTCCCGGCCCGTGAGGGCCGCGGCAAACAAAATTGTTTGTCAAAAAGTTTCGCGGCAAACAATCACATGAGCGCCCAGAAAACGACCGCGAGCGCGATGCGGTACCAGCCGAAAGCGGTGAAATCGTGGTTTTGGATGTAGCGCAGAAGAAAAAGAATGCTCCAGCGCGCGACCACGAAGGCCGCCGCGAATCCCGCGATGAGCAGATGGACGTCGCCGATCGAGAACTGCGAGGCGCTCCGGACGAGGTCCAGGCCGGTCGCCGCGGCCATGGTGGGCACCGCGAGCAGGAACGAGAACTCTACGATGGTTTTGCGTTTCATGCCCAGAAGAAGGCCGCCGAGGATGGTGGCTGCCGCGCGCGAAACGCCGGGGATGACCGCCAGCGTCTGAAAGAAACCGACGCCCGCCGCCTTGGCATACGAGAGGGAGGGAATGTCATCGTGCGCTTCGGGCTTCTCCCGGTGGATGCGCTCGAATATTATGAGCAGGATGCCGCCCAGGAAGAGGGCGGCGAGCGAGACCGCGGCGTTGTCCAGAAGGTATCTTTTTATCAAAGGATAGAGCAGGGCGCCGATCAGGGCGGTCGGTAGAAAGGCGACGGCCACTTTCCGGTTGGCCGCCCAATTCCGGAGAAAGGTGCGGAAATATATGAGAACGACCGAGAGGATCGCCCCGAATTGGATGGCCACCTCGAAGCTCTTCAGAAATTCCGAGGAGGGCAAGCGAAGCACGCGCGCGGCAAGGATGAGATGGGCGGTGGAAGAGATGGGCAGGAATTCCGTGAAGCCCTCCACCGCGCCAAGGACCAGCGCCTGCCAGAGTTCCATGGCCGCTTATGCCCCGGTTCTGGCCTTGGCCAGCTCCCGGACGGCGCCCGCCACCTTTTCGAACACGTTATCATGGAACGCCCGGCCCGCCGCCGCGACTTCCAGGAGTTTCTGGTCTCCGGATTGTTCCGCGGCGCCCTGGACCAGGCTCCAATGCACCACCGCGGCGCCCTCGAAGAAGCCCAGCCATTCCAAAAGTTCGGCGGCATCCCGCCAGTCCTCCTCCTTGAGATAGAGTTCGCGCATGTTCCGAAGTTTCGCGGACGTGCTCTCGGATTTGCCGGCGACCGCTTCCTCCACTTCCGCTTCCCGCGCGAAATTTTCGATGAGGGTTATCTGCTCCCGGTTCGTATTCCGGAAGGCATCCCCGGTTTCCGGATCGAAAACCTCGCGCAACGCGCCGCCTCCCTTGGCGAAGGTTTCCTCTCCGACCTTGGCGAACGCCAGCACCTCTCCCAGCTTCTTAACGGAGAATTGATTGAGCATTGTCTGGTAATACGAAATATTTTCGGAAGGTTCCCGGATCCGGAGCGGGTAAGGGGAGTCGAACCCCTGTCATCAGCTTGGAAAGCTGAGGTAATGCCGTTATACGATACCCGCGCTCCTGGCCAATATAACATTCGAAAAAGACCATTTCAACGATTTGCTAATTAGGCCTAAAAAGGTTAAAAATAAAGCCAAATGACCGGAAGCGCATCGCGTTGGTTCACCATCTCCCTTGCGTTCATCATCCTCCTTGTCGGCGGATATTTCCTCGGCAAATCCCGGATGTCCTCGGGCAGCGCTCCCACCGAATTCACCGAGGCCCGGGCGCGCGGCGCGGTCATTTCCCAGGAGATAGTCAATCTTTCGAACGAGATCTCCGGCCACCTGGAAGAAGTGAACCGGCTGGACCGCGAGGAGAATTCTTACGAAGCGCTCGAAGCGACCACCGAACTTCTGAAGAAGACCACGGAAACCAAGAAGAAAGCGGCGGAACTTTCCAAGGAGCTCGAAGCGATGGCCGCGAGTCTCCTGGAGGTGAAATCCCGCGAAGCCCAGCAGGCGGCGATGGAATCCATAACCCACCGCATGGCTTTGATCAGCCGGCTTCTTTCCTACACCGAATATCTGGTCCAGCTCGCGGAAACGCTCCAGAAGCATTTCGCCAAGATACCCACGGACGCTTCAGTGGGCACCATCATCGCGCAGATAAACGCGGAGATAACCGCGATCAACAACTTCAACCGCCAAGCGGGGGAGGCGATGGACCGCTTCGACCGCATACTTACCCGCCGGGAGGGTTAGGGATTTTTGGCGTCCCGGACGGATTTTGGTATATTGTCCGGGAATCGGGCCAGTAGCCTAGCGGTTCAAAGTACTGATCTTATTGCCGGCAGCGAGGATGGAACGGGGTTGTGCAATGCGCGCGTAGCTCAACGGCAGAGCATCGAGCTTATACCTCGACGGTTCCTGGTTCGAATCCAGGCGCGCGCACAAATGCGCGAATTAAAGAAGCTTGTCGGTTACATCGTGAAGCAAGGGTTGCTTGCCTTAAGAACGCACGCCCCAGGGTCGGAATTCCGTTTGGACTATTTGGCGATCTTTTGCAGGGACGGTGAGGAATATGAAGATCTGGTTGGAGTTGTAGAATCCTTAGGGAAGGAAGTTCGTGCGGGAAGCGTTAAAACCGGCAAGACATTTCTATTGAGAGAAGCGTTGCCTACGGATGGCGGATTTTTGCGCCTGATAAAGATCAGAAAGCCGGATGCGAGTCGGCCGCAGCGCGGCGCACCGGATTTCAAGGTTGAAAATTACGTTGAATTTAAAGAGAAGTATCTCCGATCCAGCGGGGACTTTACGTTGATGATCAGGAAAGATTACGAGATGATTGAGCTGAAGGGCATCGATGTTCTCGTGTATATTCCCGATCGAACCCTGGGAGACAGACTGGGCCTGCACGCTTGAATGTCGCCGGATTTGGCCTGTCCTCCGAAACGGGGTATCCTGACCGCGGAGGTGCGCATGGCGCATTCATTGAGAGGCATCGTGCGGACAGCGGACGACCATCGGCGGCGATGCGTCGGTGACGGTGAGACGAAGCTCGGCCGCGAGGAGATGCAGGTCCTCCTCCGCGCGCAGGGCGTCCGCAAGCTCGAGCACGGGAAGGGAGTCGACGGTACGTTCCGGCTCCGCGTCCGGTACCGGGGCAGGCATTTCTTCTGCACGGGCATGGACAGTATGGCGTCGCTCTTTCCGAGACGACGCCGGGCGAACTAGGGAGGTGGCTCGGCCGCCTCCCTACTCATGATTCGAAAAAACAAAAAAGCCGCCTCCTCTGGGGCGGCTTTTCGGTCAGAGCGCGATAGCGACCGGCTTTATCTTGAACGGCCGGAGAAGCGAATAGAACTCTTCCTGCTCCAGGGTTTCCTTTTCCACCAGCACGTCCGCGATCTTCTTCAGGGCTTTTTTGTTCTTCCCCAGAATGCCCTCCGCGACGGCGTAGGCCTTATGGAGTATCTTGTGCACCTCGTCGTCGATCTTCGAAGCCACCTGCTCCGAGTAGTTCTTTTCGGTCGCGATCTCCCGGCCCAGGAAGATAAGCTCCTCGGTCTTGCCGAAAGTGATAGGACCGAGCTCGCTCATGCCGTATTTGGTGACCAGCCGCCTCGCAAGTTCCGAGGCTTCCTTGAGATCGTTCGATGCGCCGGTGGATACGTCGTTGAAGGTCAGCTTCTCGGAAGCGAAGCCGCCCATCATCATCGCGAGATCGTTCAGGAACTGCGAGCGGGTGCGCAGGCGGCGCTCCTCGATGGGCAGTTTCATGGTGTAGCCGCCGGTGAAACCGCGGCTCACGATGGAGATCTTATGCACCGGGTCGGAATCCTTGAGCGCCGCCGCGACCAAGGCATGGCCGCCCTCGTGATAGGCGGTCACCTCTTTCTCGTGCGTGGAGATGGCCCGGGTACGCCGTTCGGGTCCCAGTAGGACCTTTTCCACGGATTCGAAAAGATCCGTTTGGGAAACGCTCTTGCGGTTATGACGGGCCGCGTAGATGGCCGCCTCGTTCATCAGGTTCGCGAGGTCCGCGCCGGAGAATCCCGGCGTCCGCGCGGCTATCTTCCGGAAGTCGATGTTCGCTTCCAGGGTCTTGCCCTTGGCATGGAGCTTGAGGATCTGCTCCCGGTCCTGGATATCGGGCAGGTCCAGGATCACCCGCCGGTCGAAGCGGCCCGGGCGCAAAAGGGCGGGGTCCAAGATGTCCGGCCGATTGGTGGCCGCGAGCACGATGACCCGCGTGTCCCGGTCGAAGCCGTCCAGTTCCACCAAGATCTGGTTCAGGGTCTGCTCCCGTTCGTCGTTGCCGCCGCCCAGTCCCGCGCCGCGCTGGCGCCCGACAGCATCTATCTCATCGATGAAGAGGATCGCCGGCGCCGCCCGGCGGGCGGTCGCGAACGCGTCCCGGATGCGCGAGGCACCCACGCCCACGAACATTTCCACGAACTCCGAAGCGGAGACGTTGAAGAAGGGCACGTTGGATTCCCCGGCGACCGCTCTCGCGAGCAGGGTCTTGCCGGTGCCCGGAGGCCCGGCTAGGAGCACTCCCCGCGGAATGCGCGCGCCGAGGTCGAGGAATTTTTTGGGGTTCTTCAGGAAATCGACTATCTCCACCAGCTCTTCCTTGGCCTCCTTGAGGCCCGCCACGTCGTTGAAGGTGACGCGCTCCTTGTTGGGGTTCGAAAGCCGGATGTTGGACCGGCCGAAGTTGAAGGCCTGGTTAACGCCGGTCCGCGCCTGCCGGAACATGAGCCAAAAGATGAAGCCGATGACCAGGATAGGCAGAAGGGTGGGGATCAAGATGCCCGCCCAGAACTGCCAGCCGGACTGGGATTCCACCCGGAATTCCACTTTCTGCATTTTCTCGGAGCTCACGCCGAGGTTGGTCAGGGTCTGGGTCAGGCTGGCTTCGCCTTCCTTCTCGGAGATCGCCCGGGAATCGTCCGCCAGGATGATCTGGATGGCGCTGCCGTTCACCTCCACTCGCTTGACCTGGCCGCTGTTGATGAAATCCGCGAGCTGGTTCAGGCTGATGTCCTTGGCCGGTTCTCCCGCCTGAAGCAGGAACGAGAACACGAAAGAGACTATCACCAGGGTGGCCACGGCCCAAACCAGGTTTTTATAGAAGTTGGTCATAGGTTTGTTTTCGGACCCTTATTATAGAAGAACCGCCGGCAGGGTCAACAGGGCCGGGCGCTATTTGGCGCGTTCCTGGGCCAATTTAAGCAACCGGAACTCCCTCGAAACGGCGGCTTCGATCTTTTCGGCGATGCCGGGCAGGCTTGCGGTGAGCTCGGAGATCTTCTGATCCAGGTTCCCCTCTTCGGACAACGCCTGGCTCAACTTATCGCGTCCGGCCGGGTCGAGGTTCAAGATCACGGTCTCGGTGATCACCTTCTCAAAATGTTCCAGGAGGGCGTTCAGGACCTGTTTGCGCTCCTCGCCCTGCAGATCATCGGCCCGGAATTCCCGGAGGATGGCGTCCTCGTCCAGGTGCAGTATTTTTTGGATGTCGTTCATCATTCCTATATATACGTACCCGGATTAAGCATTAGACTCCAGAAAAGCCTTGATATCCTTGTCCGGGGCGGAAGGATCGACCATCAGGACCCCGTCGTTCGTGGCGTAAAGCCTGCGGTCGGGCGTCATGCTGACGTGCAGGAACAGTTTCTTGCCGTTCAGCCGTTCGGTGCCGATGCCGCGCAATGTCCTCGCCAAGACCGGCAGCCGGACCAGAAGTTCTTCGCCGGAAAGCAGGTCGCTGCGGCCGATGGCGAGTCCCGGGAAAAAGTCCTGGATCTCCCGGAGCTGGGTATCCGCTTCCAATATTTTCTCCCGCCGATCTTTGGCGACCGGCAAGCGCTCCGAGAGGAACTTGCGCAGATTATCCTTGCTTAGGCTCGAATCCAACTGGAATGCGCCGTTGTCCTTCAGGCGCGAACCGTATTCGGAAAGATATATCTCCTGCTCCGCATAATTTTCAGGGTTCAGCTCGGTCAGGACCTCGTCCAGATTCCGGACGGCGGTCCGCCTCTGTTCTTCCGGCAAACGCTGCCAGCCAAGTGAGGCGGCTATCCGGATGTCCGGATAAGCGGCTATAAGCGATCTTAGGTCTGAAGCGGGTTCGCGTTCCGCCTTGGGCCGCGGCGGAAGAGGGATCGTTTCCTCGTTCGCCTCACCCGTCTCTTCCGCCGGGACGGCGGATCTTCCCTTCCGGCGATGGAGCCATATGCTTGCGCCGATGCTCGAGGCCGCTCCGAGCGCCACCGCCGATCCGATCGCGATGCGCCGGATGAGCGCTTCTTTCGCCGCCAGGTCCGTGGCGAGCGCCGCGGCGGCTTGCGCTTCGGCCTCCTGTTTCGCCGCCGCCGCCAGTTCCTGCGCGAGTTCATTCTTGGCCTCTCGAAAGGCCGCTTCCGCTTGCCGCGCAGCTTCCTCGTAAAAACGGTTCGCTTCCCCGGCCGGATCGGCGAAATCGGTCATGGCCTTGAGCGTTTCCGAAGAGAGTCTGTGTCCCGGAGCGGAGACGAGTTCGGTAAGGTTTTTGAGCCCCGCCCCTTCCAGGTTCTGGGATCGCGCTACCGCTTCCGCGATCTCTCCGCCGGAGATTCGGAAATTTTCCCCCAGGACCGGGGCGTGTTCCGCCGCCGAAGCTATTTTTCTCTGCAGATAATCCTCGGCGTACACCAGTCTTTCGGGCGGGATGTCCGCGGACAAGCCGGAAAGTTTGGCTTGGTTCGTGAGGTAGTCGTGGATGGCCTTGCGGGCGAGATGGGTGAACCCTTCGCCTTTTTCCGCCGCCACCGCGAAGGTTTTCGCGGGCAGATCGCGATTCGCTTCCGCGAACGTCTCCCGGGTTATCTTCGCCCCGATCTCCACTTGTCTCACGGTTGCCCGGGCCGTGGCCTCTTCCGCGACGACGGCCGTGTCGCTCGCCCGGGATGCATATGAAACCGCCTCTGTTGCGGCATGGCTGCCCGGGGAAATGTGGTCTGCGATCCACTCCGCCGCCGCCGCGCCCACCGCCCCGCCGATCGCGCCCGTGACCGCCCCGCGGAGCATTGCTTTCGCCACGCGCGCCCGGTCGACCGGCCCCCGTTCGAAATTGATCTTTTTCAACAGGTCCAAAGTTTCCCGGTCCGTGGTCGCCGGCCGGTCGCGCCGGGTCTCATCCGCGAGAGCGAAAATGCGGAGAAGCTTGTCTTTTTCAGTTTCATCCTTGGCCTCTTCTACGGCGAGTTTTTGAATGAGTTCGATCTCCCGAAGCTCGTTCGCCAGCCAGGTGACGTCCTGGGGATTCCCGGAGATCCTGGCCTCCGCGTAGGCCTGCTTCGCTTTCACCAACATCGCTGCGCCCTGGATGGGATCGTTCGTCTCCGCCAATTGACGGAGTATGTCTTTTACGTCCACCTTCCTGCGCTCCGCGAGATAGGCCTTCGCCCCTTCCGCCGCCGCGCCCGCCGCGGCTCCGATCGCGATGCCCATCCCGAATCCGCCTCCGAAGGTCTCCCGCAGGCCAAGACGCACCACGGCGCCGGTCCCCGCGCCCACCAGAAAACCCCGGGCCAAGGCCGGAGTATGTCTTAAAACATCCAGAAATTTCCTGGCCAGCTCCTTCTTGCCTCTCTCGGTGCGGAGCTCGCCGAGGACGGTCTGTTTCTCGGCATCCGGCATGTTCGGAGCCGCGGCGGAGACCGCCGCGTCCAACACCCCGGGTTCTTCGAACGTTCGGACGGCTTCGGACCCGGCCTCTGCCGTCGCCTCCGGCTGATCGAGAATGCCCGGATCGAATTCGGGGACCGCGAATCGGCCTAGCGGGGTTCTCTCTCCCGGCGCGAGGCCGGATATCTCACCCGCCTCTCCTCGGACGACCTCGAAACTGGGATAGCCCGCTTCGGGATACTTCAGGTCGGGGATGCGCGGTTCGACTTCGGGAACGGGTTCCGGAAGTTCGATCCGTCCGAGATCGGGATCCCGCCGGACGTCCAGGAACTCCCGGTTCAGATCTCCCGGATCGAGCTCTCCCCGCGGCGCGCTTTCCGGCAGGTTCAGATCGAGCTCCTCGTCTCCGGAGCGGGTTTCCGGAAGGTGCGCGGATGAGGGTTCTTCCGCGCCCTGACCGGCGAGCCCGACGTCCTTTCCCCGTCTTTTGTATCCGCTTTTCAGACGGGAAAATAACCCGGGTCGTTTGGGAGTCGGTTCGGGGGTTTTTCCATCCTTTTGTCCGTTCAGGCCCAGGATCTCCGGCATATGCCCTAATTCTACAACATTTATTTCCAAGCGAGCGAGCGAAACGCAAAACACAGGTTTGTATTTTCGAGCGAGCGCAGGAAACAAAGAGCCTATGCTCTTTATTGAAAAAATGAGGTAGAGGGATTAGAATACCCGCGAGGTTGGGATCAACGGATGGTGCCTATGGTGTAGCGGCAACACTGGAGATTGTGGCTCTCCCGTCACCGGTTCGAATCCGGTTAGGCACCCAAACATGAAGGAAGGAATCCCCAAAGACACGAATCCAGACGAAGAACCGTTCTCTCCGGAGATACCCCGGTTGACGCGGAATCTTTGGGAGCTTGCGCCGGAAGAAGCCGCGGAGCTTAAGGCGCGCATTCACGAGAATCAAGGATTGGTCCGAATTTTCGTGCATCCGTTCTTCGAGCTTTTCCGGCACCCGGACCGCTATGAAAGTCCGAGGTACCACCTCGAAAATCCTCGGGTGCGCGAGATCGAGACGGTCATCCAGCGCATTTTGGAAAAAGAGCCGGAACGGACCCCGCCGCTCCTTGTTCTCGAGGAACAAGTGAACATGCAACAGACCTCGGGATTTTTGGATTTTCTGTCCAAGGAGTCCGGCAACCGGAGCTACCTGGTGCCTACCCGGGACGCTTCCCCCTGTCCCAAGCTCACTCCGCGCGGCAAAACGGACAGAACTCCCGCCGAAGAGGCGTGGACGAAGCTCATCGAGCGCTTGAAAGAGCTGGGCATGGAGCGGGCGTTGGTGGGCGGAATGTATTTGGTTCTCGAAAAGGCGGGGCAGGACCCGGAATGGGACAAGGTGTTCGAAAACTACCGCGAGGACCGCGCCGCGCAGGGCGCGCAGGAAACGGATTACAATCCCGCCCGCTGCGTCGGCTGGACCATCGGCCAGCTGACCAAGGCCGGGATCAAGGTGGAGGTTTCGAATCTCACTCATCCTCATAGCCGGACGGACATGCTCAAACGGGAGGGATTGGACCGACAAAGGTCGGAATAGGATCGAAAAGATATCATGGAAGAAAAGAATTCCTTCGGCCGGATCAGGGAGAAAAGCCAGGAACTGCGCAAGGAGGTCAAACAACGCATCGTGGGTTACATCGTGGGCGCCCTGGGGCTGGTGGCGGGTCTCGCCTGGAACGACGCCATCCGGGCCCTGATCGAATACGTGTTCCCGATGGACCAAGGAAGCGTGTGGGCAAAATTCATTTACGCGGCCCTGGTGAGCGTCATCTTGGTCGTGGCCGCATATCTCATTGTGCGTTGGGCGGGGCGGGACGAGGCCTGATAGTTTACGCGGTCTTTTTCGTACTTACATATTATGAACGACAAACTTTGGTACTCTGCGGCCGGCATCATCCTGCTCGTGGTCCTGGGCGGCGCGGTTTATTACGCCTGGCCCGCCCTCGTCGGGCGGGAGGACGGGGACTATCCCGGTCCGACGGTGAATATCCAAGGCCGGGTGGAGAGCGTCGCCGCGAGCGCAAGGGTCGTCACGCTCTCGACCGACGAGGGAGAAGTGAGCATGGCGCTGTCGCCGGGAACCGAGATATCGGGCGTAAACGGCAGCCGCACGGAACTCTCCGCTATCCGCAGGGGCTTTATGGTCCAGGCGGAAGGCAGTTTTACGAGCGAAAGCGCCTTCCTGCCCGCCCGGATCCGGATACTCGCGGAGCCGAACATCGTGGTCTTTTCGCCCCGGTCCGGGGACGAGATAGGATTGCCGGTGGTCATAACCGGCGAGGCCCGGGTGTTCGAGAACAGTTTCTCCTACCGCATCAAAGATTCGGACGGCACGGTGCTCATGGAAGGATTCGATACCGCCGACGCGCCGGATATCGGTCAATATGGTCCGTTCGAGGTGCGCGCCTCCTATCCCGAGCCCAAGGGTTCGACCGGGACCGTGGAGGTCCTGGAATATTCCGCGAAGGACGGCTCGGAGATAAACAAGGTCAGCGTGCCGGTGAAATTCGGTCCCGTCGATGCCCTGACCGTGAAAGTTCACTTCCAGAACCAAAAGCGCGATCCGGAGATGATGGATTGCTCCAAGACCTACACGGTGGACAGGCGGATCCCCCGGACCCAGTCCGTGGCGAGGGCCGCGCTCGAGGAGCTCCTGAAGGGTCCGACCTCGACCGAATACCGGGAGGGCTTCATCACCAGCATCAACTCCGGCGTGAAGATCCAAAGCCTCACCATCGCGAACGGCACCGCGCGCGCGGATTTCGATGAGACCCTGGAGCGCGCCACGGGAGGTTCCTGCCGGGTGGCGGCCATCCGCTCCCAGATCACGGAGACCCTGAAGCAGTTCCCGACCGTGCGGAACGTCGTCATCTCCATCGACGGACGCACGGAGGACATTTTGCAACCGTAGTCCCTCCGGGATAGAATTGTTCGCATGGACGCGGACCGGATGAAATTCGAGGCGCTGGCCCGGAAGATCGCGGAAATGAAGGCCGCGGGCCAGGTGGACCTGTCTTCGGACGAGGATCTGTCGCTTGCGGTCATGAACCTCATAAGCCTGGAGGAGCATTTTTTCATGACCGGCGAGAAGACCGGTAAGCCGGAATATTTCGACGTTTTGAACGAGGTGCGCGCCATGCGCAAAGAGCTTTTGGAGAAGCTTTTGCCTAAGGACCGGCACGAGGGCGAGACCTGGTGCATTTCGAAACACTTGCTCGCGACCACCATGCGCCTGATGGAGGTGGGTACCAAGGCGCAGGGGGACGGCCGGAAGGAGGAGGCGAAGAAGCTCTTCGATCAGGCGTACAAGATGTATTCCATATTTTGGGGTCTGCGGCTCAACCTTATCTCCGTGCCGGAAGTGAAGGAGATGGCCAAAGAGGAGGCCAAAGACAAGCCCTGGACCCTGGAGGACATAGTCGACAAACTCGTTGATTGCTGCGATGAATAAAATGATCCTTTTGGGAGCGGGGGTGGTGCTCATGCTGGGCATCCTGGCCTTCGTTTATTCCCTGAACGCGCCCCAGCAGGCCTCGGCGGAGATGAACGCCTTCGCCCAGTGCCTCGCCGACCAAGGCGCGGTCATGTACGGTACGCGCACCTGTCCGGTCTGCGGCAAACAGAAGGAGATCCTGGGCAATTCCGCGAACATACCCTACGTGGAATGCCTCACGGAAACGGCAAAATGCGGAGAGCTGAAGATAGAAAAGGTGCCGACCTGGATCTTCGGGGACGGGGAGCGGCAAGTAGGACTTATGGAACTCGGGGATCTCTCGGAAAGAACGGGTTGCGCCATGCCGGCGGCCCGCTGATCCTTTCCCGACCGAAGGCCGTTCGGGTTGAGTTATAATGGAAGGGTGAAGATCAAGAATTTCGCGGAACTGGCCGCGAGCGAACTGCGCAGGTCGGCTTTGAGCATCATCGAGGCCGGACTTGAAGCCATTGATACCGGATCTGTCATACGGAAGAACGTCAGCCTGGCCGGGAGCGATCTCATCATCGCGGATGAAGCCATCCCCCTGAATTCGCTCGGGCGGGTGGTCGTGGTCGGCGCTGGCAAGTGCGCGCTCGAAGCGGCCGCGGCCCTGGAAGAGGTTCTCGGTGACCGCATTTCCGGCGGGGCGATCATCGATGTGCGGGAGGGGAATTTAAACCGGATCAAGGCGCTCTCGGGCGATCACCCCCTGCCCACGGAACGCAATGTGGATGCCGCCAAAGGGCTCATCGCCGCGCTTCGAGGCCTCACCGAGCGGGACCTGGTCATTGCCATCGTTTCCGGCGGCGGTTCCGTCCTGCTCTCCCTGCCCGAGAAGCACTCCGTCGCCGAGGAGGCGCGGATATTCCGGGCGCTCACCAAGGCGGGGGCGGATATCACCGAGCTCAATACCATTCGCAAGCACACCTCGCTCGCGCGAGGAGGCCATCTTGCGAAATACGCCCATCCCGCCCGGGTGGCGTGCCTCATTTTTTCGGACGTGCCCGGAGACCCGCTTCAATTCATCTCTTCCGGGCCCACGGTCAAGGACACGACCAGCGTGGCGGATGCGGAACGAGTGCTCGAAAAATACGGAGGCCGGGCGGCGCTGGAGCTCGAAGATCTGGAGTTCAGCGAGACGCCCAAGGAAGACGAATGGTTCGAGAAAGTCCGCAATACCATCGTGGTTTCCGGCCGGACCGCCCTGGCCGAGATGTTTCTTAAGGCCGGAGAATTGGGATACCAGCCCCGCATAGCCGCCGACGCCTTCCACGGCGAAGCGCGGGGAACAGGGGAGCGCATCGCGCAGGAATTGCGCGAGGCGCCGCCGGGGACCGCGCTCCTTTACGCCGGTGAAAGCACCGTGCTCATCCGCGGCGGAGGCAAGGGCGGCCGGAACCAGGAGGTCGCCTTATCCGCCCTGCGCACGATCGCCGCGGGCGAGCTTGTCGTCGCGATCGCTTCCGACGGGCGAGACAACACGGAATTCGCCGGCGCGCTGTGTGATATAATCAGCCGGGAGAAAGCGGCGGGAGCGGGACTCGACCCCGGAAAATTCCTGGCCGCGAACGACTCCTTCCATTTTTGGGAGCCGACCGGGGACCTGATCTTCACCGGTCCCACCGGATCGAACGTTTCGGACCTGATATTGGCGATAAAAGAAAAACAAAAATAAATGAACAGAGAGAATTCCTATATCCTGTGGTTCAAGGAGGTCGATCTCAAAGACGTTCCTCTCGTGGGAGGAAAGAACGCCGCCCTGGGCGAGATGTACGCCCACCTTCTGCCCCTGGGAATAAACGTCCCGAACGGCTTCGCCCTGACCTCGCATGCCTACCGTTTCTTCATGGAAGGCGCCGGGCTCGACAAGCGGATCCGGGAGGTCCTGAAAGGCCTGGATACCCATAACATCTCGGACCTGCGCAGCCGGGGGCGGACCATCCGGGGAGAGATCCTGAAGGCCAAGATGCCGCCGGAGCTCAAAGAGGTGATCGTCGGAGCGTACGCCGAACTGTGCAAGGAATACGGCCGGAACACCGACGTGGCGGTGCGCTCCTCCGCCACGGCGGAGGATCTGCCCGGTTCTTCTTTTGCCGGGCAGCAGGAAACATACCTGAACGTGGCGGGCGCCGAAGACCTGCTCCTTTCGGCGAAAAAGTGCATCGCCTCCCTCTTCACCGACCGGGCCATCTCCTACCGGGTGGACAAAGGCTTTTCACATTTCGATGCGGCCCTCTCCGTTGGCGTGCAGAAAATGGTCCGTTCCGACCTCGCTTCTTCCGGCGTGATGTTCACGCTCGATACCGAAACCGGTTTCGAGGACGTGGTGGTCATCAATTCCTCCTACGGACTGGGCGAGATGATAGTGCAGGGCAAGGTCACCCCGGACGAATTCGTCGTTTGGAAGCCGGGGCTTCGCCAGGGCAAGCGGTCGCTGATCGCGAAAGACCTGGGTGACAAGCGGGCCAAGATCATCTACGCGAGCCGGGGCATCCGGGAAGTGACGGTCGGCGACCACGACCGGCTGAATTTTTCGATCACGGACGACGAGGCCCTTCGCCTCGCGGATTGGGGCGCGAAGATCGAGGAGTATTTTTCGAAGAAGCACGGCCGGCACCAGCCCATGGATATCGAGTGGGCCAAGGACGGGAAGACCAAGGAGCTCTTCATCGTCCAGGCTCGGCCGGAGACGGTGCATTCCTCCGCGAAGAAGAACGTGTACTCCGAATTCAAATTGCGCGGGACCGGGAAGCTCCTGACCAAAGGCACCGCGGTCGGCGTGAAGATCGCGAGCGGCAAAGTGAAGGTGATCAAGAGCGCGAAGAACATCATGAGTTTCGCGAAAGGCGAGGTGCTGGTCACGGAGATCACCGATCCGGACTGGGAACCGATCATGAAGATCGCCTCCGCGATCGTGACCGACAAGGGCGGGCGCACCTCGCATGCGGCGATCGTTTCGCGGGAGCTCGGCATCCCTTGCGTGGTGGGCACCGGCAATGCGACCAAGACCCTGAAGAACGGCATGGAAGTGACCGTGGACTGCTCCTCGGGCGAGGCGGGGCGGGTGTTCGCGGGCAAGCTCAAATTCGAGACGCTGGAGCACCACCTGGACAAGATCCCCGAGACCCGCACCAAGGTCATGGTGAACATCGGCTCTCCGGACGAGGCGTTCCAAAACCACTATTTGCCGGTCAAAGGCGTGGGCCTGGGCCGCCTGGAATTCATCATCGCTTCCCACATCCGCATCCATCCCAACGCCCTTCTGGACTACAAAAAGCTCAAATCCGCGGCGCACGGGGATCCCAAAAAAAGGAAATTGGTCGTGGAGATCGAAAGGGCGTCCGCGGGCTACAAAAAACCCAGCGACTATTACGTGAACGAGCTTGCGGAAGGCATAGCGAAGATCGCCGCGGCTTTTCACCCGCATGAGGTCATCATCCGCTTTTCGGATTTCAAGACCAACGAGTACCGCGCGCTTCTGGGCGGGGAACTGTACGAACCGCACGAGGAGAATCCCATGATCGGCTGGCGGGGAGCGTCGCGTTATTACGCGCCCGGCTTTGAGGCGGCTTTCGGCCTGGAGTGCGAGGCCTTGAAAAGAGTACGGGACGTGTTCGGGCTCACGAACGTGGTGCCGATGATACCGTTCTGCCGCACGGTGGGCGAAGCGGAAAAGGCGGTGCAGGCGATGGCCAAGCACGGCCTGGACCGGGCGAAGGACAAGAGCCTCCGGATCTACGTGATGTGCGAGATACCTTCGAACGTGGTCTCCGCGGACGCGTTCCTCAAGATCTTCGACGGCATGTCCATCGGTTCCAACGACCTGACCCAGCTCACCCTGGGGCTCGACCGGGATTCCGCGATCACCGCGGGCATCGGCAACGAGAACGACCCGGCGGTCAAGGACCTTATCGCGCAGGTCATCCGCAAGTGCAAGGAACATCACAAATACGTGGGCATCTGCGGCCAGGCGCCCTCGGATTACCCGGAGTTCGCGGAATTCCTGGTGGAACGCGGCATCGAGAGCATCTCCCTGAACCCCGACACGGTGGTAAAGACCATCTCCCGGATCGCCGAGGCGGAGAAAAGGATATAGGAGGCGGGGGAAGAGCGCATAGGATAGAATTCATATATGCCTTCCAGAGGTAGAGACAGTTTCACCCTGATCGAGCTCCTGGTCGTGATCGCCATCGTGGCCATCCTTAGCGCGGTCGTGATCATCACCCTGAACCCCGCGGAGCTCTTGAAGCAAAGCAGGGACAGCAACCGTCTCTCGGACCTGAATA
>CAZCTJ010000008.1:17373-21265 GCA_964501675.1 uncultured Candidatus Saccharibacteria bacterium | reverse complement strand
TAACCGGCTTCGAGGGTTCGAATCCCTCCCCCTCCGCAGTCAATATTTTTATCGGCAGACCCGTAGAAACCAAAAAACCGCCGGAGGCGGTTTTTTGGTTCGAACGATCCCGGTAACTTACATCCCCGAAGGGCTGCAGGCGCGGCAATCCTTTTTGTGGGTCGCGACGATATAGATCGCGGAAAGACCCACCAGGACGTAGATGACGCGAGAGACCATCGCATCCATCCCTCCCAGCCACGAGCCGATATCCTGGCCCATGAGGCCGTAGAGAAGCCAGTTCAGGCCTCCGATCACGAGCAGGGTAAAGGCGACCATGTGTAATCCTTTCATAGCGAGAATCGAAATTCTTTTTTTCGACCTTTCTATCCTTTAATTATATCATATGGAGCATGCCCGAACTGCCCGAGGTAGAAAATCTGCGATTGGGCCTCCAAAGGCGCATCCTGGGCCAAAGGGTCCGGAGCATCGCCGTCCGAAATCCGAAACTCGTATCCGGACGGGGAAATCTGCGCAAAGCCTCCCCGAAAAAGACCCGGGAATTCATCCGCGGCCTTACCGGCGCGAGGATATTGGACGTCACCCGGCGGGCCAAGAACCTGGTCTTCCATTTTTCGGGAGGCAAGCGGCTGGTCGTGCACTTGAAGATGTCCGGCCAGTTCGTCTATAAGGAGAACGGGAAAAACAAAGTGGACGGCGGGCATCCCATCCGGATCTCCGAGACGGTCCTGCCCAACCCGCATACCCGTCTCATATTCGAGCTTGGCAAGGGGATCCTTTACTATAACGACACCCGGATGTTCGGCTACCTTCTCTACTATCCTTCCGAGGCGCATCTGGATAAGGCCGGCCATTTCCGGAATTTGGGGCTGGAGCCCCTGGACGCCGCCTTCACCCCCGCGTATTTCCGGGGATCCCTGCGGGCAAGAAAAGCGCGCCTCAAAAGCGTGCTCATGGATCAAGCGGTGGTCACGGGGCTCGGCAACATCTATGCGGATGAAGTATGCTTCTTGGCCAAAGTGCGGCCGAACCGCAGGGCGTCCTCCTTGAGCGACAAAGAGATCGGACGCCTGCACCGGGCCATTCTCGTGATCCTGCCCAAGGCCATCGCGGCCGGCGGTTCCTCGGTCGTAAGCTATCGGCTTGCGGACGGCAGCCGCGGCAACTACGCCCGGGAGCACAAGGTGTACGGCCGGGCGGGGGAGAAGTGCTTCCGGTGCGGAAGCGTTTTGAAAAAGACGGCCATCAACAACCGCACCACGGTTTTCTGCGCGAAGTGTCAGAAGTAGAATTGTGCCCGGGGTGGGGGTCGAACCCACACGGCCTTTCGGCCAACCGATTTTAAGTCGGTTCTGGCTACCAATTACAGCACCCGGGCATGGGGATCGCCTGGAGGCGCCGATGGGAATCGAACCCATGCATAACTGTTTTGCAGACAGTCGCGTTTCCACTTCGCCACGGCGCCATTTTGTCAATTCAGAGCACCCCAAACTTCCGCTTCAGTATCTCTTTTTGCTGATGATTTTTCAAGTGTCTCTCGCGTAAGACGGCCTCGCTTCTTGTATTAAAATTTTCGCTGCCCAAGAGTTCCCATGGGCGATACGCTTTTGTAGATCTGACCCTGCCTGCGTTGTGCTGACAAAGCCTCTTATCCACATCCTCGCAGCTTCCGATGTATAGATCGTTATTGACCTTACTGTGCAGGTAATAAACGAAGTACATAAGTTTTTTTGTCTGGCTTCGCCAGATCTCGCGAAGCGAGACAGACCGCTGCGTTACCTCTTCGCCACCGCGCCCTGTGGTCCCATTCTATCCGCCTAAAAGCAGCTTTTCAACTCCGGCCGCCTTTTCCGGACCGCGGTCCAGCTCGAAATGGATCTTGGGCATGGGGCGGATGTTGAGTTTGCGTCCCAGTTCCCGCTGCAGGCGCTTTTCGTTGTTCTTGAGCGCTCGAAGCGCATCCAGAGCTTTGCCGGAGGGCAGGATGCTCACCTTGACCGCCGCGCCTTCAAGTTTTTTGTCGACGACCACTTCGGTCACGGTGACCAGGGCGCCGGAGAACTCCATCCCCCGCAGGATCAATTGCGAAAGCTCGTCGCGGATCAGGTTCGCAACCCGCAGGGGGCGATAGTTCATGGCCTACGACTTTATGATGAGCTTGTCCCCGACCTGGATCAAAATCTGGGAATTCACCATCAGCCCCGCTTCGCTGCCCTCGGCCACTTCCCGCGCGTCCTTTTTCTGCTGCTGGAGATTCGACACCCTGCCTTGGCCCGCGACCGCGCCCTGCCGTTCGATGTCGAATAAGGCCTTGTTCCGGAAAACGCCGCGGACCACCCGGCCGCCCACCACCTGCTTCTCCGGTTTGGGCTGGTTGAACACCGCCAGAATTTCGAGCTCCGCGATCGAGCCCGCGCCTTCTTTCTGGGTCAGGAAATCCTCCACCGCCTTGACCAGGTCGTAGATTATCTCCGAGGAGATGATCTTCACCCGGTTGGCTTCCGCGAGCGCTCCGGCGGCCCTGTCCACTTTGCCCTTGAAGGAAATGAGGATGCTTTTGGTGGAAATGCCGAGTTTCACGTCATTGTCGGTCACGTCGCCCACGGAAGCCGCGATGAGCTTCGCGGGTTTGTCCGCGATCATGGCCTTCACGATCTCGCTCAAAGCTTCGAGCGACCCCGCATCCGAAGCCTTGAGGATGAAATTCAAGGTTTCCGTGTCGTCCGGAATGACCGGCAGGCCCGGTGCGGCGGGGGGAGTGGCCAGACGGCTTTCCGGCCGCTTCGCAAGATCGACGTTCGCTTCGGGTCCGGTCACGAATTCCTCGCCCACCTGGGGCAATTCCTCCCAGCCGATGATAAGCGCCGGAGCGGAAGGTTCCAGCGCGAGGGCGGTCTCGCCGAGGAAGTTCTCCATTATCTTTATCTTGCCCTTGCCGGTCGGGGTGGCGATGGGTTCGCCCCGCTTCAGGGTGCCGTTCTTGACGATGACCGAGGCTTCCAGCCCCCGGCGGCGGTCCATGCGAGTCTCGAGCACAAAGCCGGTCCCGGCGAGGGTCGGGTCATAGACAAGATTTTCCATTTCTGCGGTAAGAAGCAGGAGGTCCAGAAGCTCGCTAACGTGCTCCCCGGTTTTGGCCGATACCGGTTCGTAGCTCACGCTGCCGCCGTAGCCTTCCAGGAGCACCCCGGCGGAGGTGAGTTCGTTCTTGACCCGCTCCGGGTCCGCGTTCGGCTTGTCCGTTTTGGTCAGAGCGACCACGAACGGCGTTTTGGTCTCGTCAAGGATGCGGATGGATTCCGTGGTCTGCGGCTTCACGCCCTCGTCCGCTGCGACCACCAGTATGGCGAGATCCGCCGCGTTCGCGCCGCGCGAGCGCATCCTGGTGAATGCCTCGTGCCCCGGCGTGTCGATGAAGGTGATCCGGCGGATTTCCGGCGAATCATCCCGAGGCTGCCGAGGGATCCCTTGATCCGCTTCGTTCTCTCGGGATTTCGGTTCCGCTTTCAGCGGAACCTCGATCTCGTACGCGCCGATGCTCTGGGTGATCCCGCCGGCCTCCCGTTCCGCCATGTTCGATTTCCGGATGCGGTCGAGAAGCGTGGTCTTGCCGTGATCCACGTGTCCCATGACCACCACGATGGGCGGGCGGGGCTTACCGGCGGGAGTTCGATTCTGCGGAGAAATTTCGGCCATATGCGCCTTAAAACCTAACACTTCGCCAGACCTAGCGCAAGCAAAAAAGATTGAAAAAAGGAGATTTTCGATTTACACTCATGGGTGCAAGGAGGGGTGCGTGAGCGGTTCAAACGAGCGGCTTGCTAAGCCGTGACGGCTTTAAAACCGTCCGTGGGTTCGAATCCCACCCCCTCCGCAAAAGATTTTTCAAGAG
>CAZCTJ010000008.1:8648-17363 GCA_964501675.1 uncultured Candidatus Saccharibacteria bacterium | reverse complement strand
GTTGCCGCTCACGGAAAAATATATTGCTCCGGTCAAGGCATCGGAGCTACAATATGCTTATCACGGAAGCGAGCGGGCTCGAATAGCGAAGCGCCCGCCCTCAGTAGGATTTGTAGCCGAAGAAAAACTTAGGAAATGTTTAAATAATTTTATGAAACTCGGCATAATTCTCCAATCAAATAAGTCGGAGCATGCGTGGAATGCCTTCCGTCTCGGAATCACCGCGCTCAAAGCGGGACACTATGTAGAAATTTTCTTGATGAGCGAAGGGTCGGAACTTGATACCATCCCTGACAGTAAAGATTTTGACGTGTCGGTAAAAGTGAAGGAATTCAAAGAGCTGAAGGGTAAGATCTACGCTTGCGGCAGTTGTTTGAAGGTGCGTGGTAAGGAGGAAAGTAACATTTGCCCCATATCCACAATGTCGGACTTGCTCAAAATGGTCGAGAGTTCGGATAAAGTACTGGTCTTCGGGTGATAATATGAAAATCGCGCGACCTCCGTCCAAGCAGCCCATTCCCGATGACGCGAGGCGGGTTTTTAAGGGAGTGCTTTTCGATGTGTACCAATGGGAGCAGGAGCTTTACGACGGAACGAAGGCCACATTTGAAAAACTAAGACGGCCGGATACGGTCGTGGTTTTTCCGGTCATGAATGACGGAAGGATCCTGCTTACCGAGCAGGAGCAGCCCGGGAAGGCTCCCTTTGTGGCAGCTACGGGTGGGAGGGTGGACGAGGGAGAAGACGTTCTCCAGGCCGCCAAACGCGAACTGCGGGAAGAGAGCGGATACGAAGCTTCCGAATTCATCCTGTGGGACGCGCAGCAACCCGTTTCGAAGATAGATTGGGCGGTCTATACCTTTGTCGCCAAGGGCTTGAAAAAGGTGGCGGATATCCACCTGGATGCGGGCGAAAAGATAACGCTGAAACCCGCCGCCTTTAATGAGTTCGTCGAAATAGCCCTCCGGGGGAACTTTTACGAAAAAGAGATAGTCCCCAGGGTATACGAAGCCAAGCTCCATCCCGAAAGAATGGAGGAACTGCGGAAGCTTCTAAGTCCTAGTTGAGAACGGCGCCGGACGCGTTTTTGATCTCCGAATACCACACGTCGTTATTCCAGTTCCAGTCCGAATCCATGCCGCCCAGGACCCAGATCCTGTCCCGGAACACGAGCATGCTCCCGTCCTCCCGGCCGAGCCAAGAGGCGTCTTTCGGGACCTTGGTCCAGCTTGTTCCGTCCTTGGAATACCAGGCGTCGCCGAGTCCTTCGTTCGTTTTCGCGTCGAGGCCGGAGATGAGCCATAGGTAGTCCTTCCAAGAGACCAAGCCGCCGCCCTGCCGTTTTGAGAATTCCGCCGCCGGCGTGAGTTGTTCCCATATCCTGCCGTCCGAGGTCGCCCAGACGTCATTGAACCCCTCGCCCTCGAATCCCATGCCCGCCGCCACGTACAATTTGTCCCCGAAAGCCGCCACATCGTGGTCCCAGCGTCCGGCCCAGCCGGCATCCGGGGTGACGAGCCGCCAATTCGCCCCGTCCTCGGAGAACCACACGTCGGTGAAAAGTTTCCTGGTGTCGTAATTCACGCCGCCGATAAGCCAAAGGCCGCCGTTCCAAACCTTCACCACCTGGCCCTCGCGCAGTTCGAAAGGGGGATCCGTCCGGATCTTCGTCCAGTGCTCCCCGTCGGACGACCTCCACATGCCCACCCGATACCCGCCGCCGGTGGGGCTGAATCCGCCCACCATATAGAGCGCCCCCTTCCAGGCGAAAACGGACGCGGAGCGGATGGGCGGGAATTCCGCGTGTTCCGCAACGCGTTCCCAGTTCATTCCGTCTTCCGACCGCCAAACATCATTGAAATACACCGCCCTGGTATAGTCGGGAGTGACCGGATTTATCTTGGAATCGTTCGCGTTCAAGCCGCCCAGGACCCATAGCGCGTCCTTGAAGACGAAAGCGCTGTGCGAATCCCGCGGGGACCAGGGGATGTTCGGCGCCTCGGTCCAGGCGAGGGAATCCGGATCCGCGGCCGCTGCGGGTTCGCCGAGGTCTTCCGGCGTCGGCTCCGGTTCCATCGTGTCTCCCGGTATGAGCTTCCAGGCCGCGAATCCCGCGAGAAGCAGGAGAAGAACCGCGATTATGAGCAGTACGATTTTGCGCATCGCTTCATTGAACATCTCCCCGGAGAATAATGCAAAAGGAGGGTGCTATAATCCGGAATATGGACGAGAGGACCGTGCGGGCGTACGACAAGCTGGCCAGGGAATACGACGAAGAGACCACGGATTTCTGGGACAAATTCCCGCAGGATTTCCTGCGCGGATTCGCCAAGCTCGCGCAGGGAAGAGTGCTGAACGTGGGCAGCGGGCCGGGCCGGGACGGGCTTTTGCTTAAAGAGCTCGGCCTCGACGTCGTTTGCCTGGACGCCTCGGAGGCGATGGTTAAAATGTGCCGGGAAAGAGGGCTCCAGGCGGTCCGGGCGGATTTCGGCAAGTTGCCCTTTGCGGACGGCTCTTTCGACGGAGTTTGGGCCTACACGTCCTTATTGCATGCGAAAAAATCGGAGGTCGGAAAGGCGATGAACGAGATAAGCAGGGTCTTGAAGGAAAAAGGGGCTTTGGGTCTCGGCCTTATCGCAGGAGAGGGGGAACTGTACCGAGAGAGCTCCGGCTTCAACATTCCCCGCTGGTTCAGTTTCTACACCGAAGAAGAAGCGGAGAGGCTTATCGTCGAGCATGGCTTCCAGGTGACCTCTTTCGATTCCTTCCGCCCCGCCTCCAAGGAATATTTGAACTTCTTGGCCGAGAAGCGTATGTGATATAATTCGCGCATACCCGGTTCAAGAATATGCTTCTTCTTTGGACCATCGTGTTCCTGGCGTCCCTGGCCGTGCTGGTCAAAGGGGCGGATTGGCTTATCTCCAGTTCGGAGAGGATAGGTTTGGCCTTGGGGCTTTCGCCGTTCATAGTTGGGGTGACCATCGTGGGCGTAGGCACCTCCTTCCCCGAGCTCATATCTTCCCTCGTTGCCACCTTCCGCGGAGTCACCGATGTGGTTGCGGCGAACGTCATCGGCTCCAACATTGCCAACATCCTCCTGATCGTGGGATTTTCCGCAGTGATCGGAAGACGGCTCACGGTGACCAAGAGCCTGATCGACCTCGATCTGCCGCTCCTGGCGATCAGTTCCGTGCTGCTTTTGGGCATCGTCTGGGACCGGCAGATATTCCTGGGCGAATCCATCCTGCTCCTCGCCGCCTACGGCGTATACCTCCTCTATACCGTCCTGCATAAGGACACCGAGGACTCGCCGGAGCTGGTGGAGATCCTCCCGTCCCGGCAGGAGCGGCGCAAGCACATCTTGGCACACAAGAGAGAGAAGTTCGTCCGGCCCAAGGTGTCCGGCAAGGACCTCCTTCTCCTCGTCGCCGGTATAATCGGCTTGGTCCTTGGAGCCAAGTATATGATCGATTCGCTGGTGAATCTGTCCGCGATCCTGAACATCGCGACCGGGGTCATCGCCATAACTGCGGTGGCGGTAGGCACTTCTTTGCCCGAGCTTTTGGTTTCCGCCAAAGCGGCCTTTCAGAAAAAATCGGAGGTCGCTCTGGGGAACATCTTCGGTTCCAACGTCTTCAATGCTTTGGTGGTCATCGGCGTGCCCGGCCTTTTCCGCACTCTTGCCGTCGACGCCCAGACCTTCGCTATCGGCGTACCCACTATGGCCTTAGCCACTTTGCTGTTCATTATCTCCGGCATCTCCCGGCGAATACATGTCTGGGAGGGTGCCCTCTATCTCGCGGTTTACGTGTTGTTCATAGCTAAGCTTTTCAATTGGTTCTGAAAGATGGAAGAGTTTCTTCGGAAAGCAAGCGACCCGAGCATCTGCCCGGTGATAGCTCTGATCCGGGACGGCCGGGTTCTGATCGGTCTCCGGCACTACACTCCCGATAAATGGAAGGCCGTCTCAGTTTGGACCATTCCCGGCGGGCGGTGCGACGAAGGAGAGACCGTCGAAGGAGCGCTAAGGCGGGAGATTGCGGAGGAAACCGGCATAACGGACGTGCGCATAACCGGTTTCCTGGGCGTCCTGGCCGGGGCCAAGCAGGACGATGTGGTTTACGCCTTCGTGGGGGAGACGTCCGAAGAGCCGAAGCTGATGGAGCCCGAAAAATTCTCGGAATGGATGTGGGCGGAGCCGGGGGAAATAAAGGACTTCATAAATCCGGCGACCCTGGATCTCATCCGGGAACACATTCGGAAGAATAAACTGCTATAGTATTCCCATGTCCCTGGAATCGCTGTCCCAGGCGTTGCTCTTGATGCCGTACGTTTGGCAGGGAGGGGTATTCCTCGCGGCTTTGTACATCTTCCGCAAGCGGAGCGTCTTTGCCGATCCTGCGGCCCGGTTCAAGAAGCTCGCCTGGGCGACCGGCGGCTTCTGGGTTTTTTACGCCCTGACCCTCACGGTCTTCCAGTATTATTCCTGGCTGGCGAACTCCTTTTCCGAGATATTGCTCCGGTCGCCGCTCGACCCCACGGCTCCGGTCCCGGCTCCGATAAAATGGTTCCTGGATCTTTTCCCGGAGAATTTCGGCTATTTCCTTTTTTATTCCTACGGCCGTTTCTGGCTGGAGATAATTCTCGCCGCCATCTTCGCGTACGTCTTCTATCTTTTTCTCCGGATGCTCCGGAAATACCGCGAGCGCTTCTTCGAAGAGGGGGAGCCGGAGCTCGGCTGGCTCCTGGCGTTCTCGGCCGGCTGGCCGAATGTCACCATTTTCGTCTTTCTTAGTTTCGTTTCGGTGGTCCTGGTCTCCGGATACCGCTTGGTCCTGGGACAGCGCTATACGACCCTCGGCCCGGTGTTCCTCCTGGCTTCGCTGCTCACTCTCGTCTCCGGATTTTGGCTGGTTTCCGCCATGGGACTGGGTGTCCTGCGTTTATGACGGACATGAACGAGATAAAGCCCGGCCGGTACAGGCATTACAAAGGACAGGAATACGAAGTGATCGGGATCGCCCGGCACAGCGAGACCCTGGAGGACCTGGTCGTTTATCGGGCGCTTTACGGCGAGGGGGAGATCTGGGTGAGGCCCAAGGAGATGTTCCTGGACACGGTCGAGGTGGACGGCAAAAAGGTCCGGCGCTTCGAGTTCCTGGAATAGGACGCACCGGAGGCCCGGTGAATCAAGGGATTCTCCGATTGTGCACAACCCGACCTTGCCCCGAACGGAGGCGGCGGTATATTAAAAGTACGCACCTCGACATATTTCGTCCGCGGATCGGTTCGCCAATGGCGACCGTGAAGTGGACATCCGTATAGTGGGTGATGGTCGGGTGTGAAACACACCCCTTATCGCCGCGACAAATGAGTCCGGCCCCGCCCTCCAGGAGGGCCACTTGGGCAGAGTGTTACCTGTCCACCACCCACCCCGTTGTCGAGCCGCATTTCCGAATGCGGCTCGCTTCTTTTTTGGGGGCGAACCGAGGGTCATTTTCATGCTTTTCGGGGTTGAGTTCGGGCACATTTCGTGATAGAATCAGAAAGCAAAAACGACCGCGGAAACATAGGGCTTACGCTCTTCTTTTTTTGTAATGGCCAAGAAAAACCCTAAAAACCAAGCGAATTCAGGCAATCACTATACGGCCAAGGACATCTACGTCCTGGAGGGCCTGGAGCCGGTCCGGAAGCGGCCCGGAATGTATATCGGCTCCACGGGACCGGACGGTTTGCACCATCTGATCTGGGAAGTGGCGGATAACTCCATCGACGAGGCGATGGCCGGATTCGCGCGGAACATCACCGTGGAGCTCTTGCCGGAGAACGTGGTGGCGGTCACCGACGACGGACGCGGTATCCCGGTGGAGACCCACGCCCAAACCAAAAAATCCGCCCTGGAAACGGTACTTACGACCCTGCATGCGGGAGGAAAATTCGGCGGCGAATCATACAAAGTATCCGGCGGTCTGCACGGGGTAGGCGTATCGGTGGTGAACGCGCTTTCCAAGTGGCTCCGGGTGGAGGTATCCCGGGACGGAGGTCTTTTCGTCCAGGAGTACGAGCGCGGCAAACCCAAGGCCAAAGTGAAGAAGATCGGAAACGCCAAGGGGACCGGGACCAAGGTCATTTTTTCGCCGGACCCCGAGATATTCACCGGCATCGAATTCAGCGACAAGCGGATACTCGAGCATCTTCGCCAACAGGCCTATCTCACCAAGGGCGTGCGGCTGAACATCCTTGATCGCCGGGAGAAGACGCCGAATTATTACGGATTCTATTTTGACGGCGGCATCCGGTCCTTCGTGCGTTTCCTTTCCCGCGACGAGAAGCCGCTCCAGGACGAGATCTTCTATGCGGAGAAAGAGCACGATGATATTCAGGTGGAGTGCGCGTTCCTTTTCGTGGACGACATCGAGACCCGGGAACTGTCCTTCGCGAACAACATCTATACGCCGGACGGAGGCATGCATCTCACGGGGTTCCGTTCCGCGCTCACCCGTTCCCTGAACGCCTACGCTCGAGCGGAGGGCTATTTGAAGGAGAAGGAGGAGAATCTGACCTCGGACGACGTGCGGGAGGGGCTGGTGGCGGTCCTTTCCGTGAAGCTCCGCGAGCCGCAGTTCGAGGGCCAGACCAAGGCCCGCCTGGGCAATCCTCCCGCGCGGACCGCGACCGAAGCCGTCCTGAACGAGGCGCTCAAAGAATTCCTGGAGAAAAGACCCCAGGAGGCGCGCCGGGTGGTGGAGAAGGTCATGCTCGCGGCCAAGGCCCGGCTGGCCGCGAAGGCCGCCAAGGACACCGTGCTTCGCAAGGGAGCGCTTGAAGGGCTCACCTTGCCGGGCAAGCTCGCGGATTGCAGCTCGAAGAGCGCGGAGGAATCGGAGATCTTCATCGTGGAAGGGGATTCCGCGGGCGGCAGCGCCAAGGCCGGCCGGGACCGGCGCACCCAGGCCATCCTGCCGGTCAAGGGCAAGATATTGAACGTGGAAAAGGCCCGCTTGGACAAGATGCTCGGGAACGCGGAGATCCGGTCGCTGGTGGTCGCCATGGGTACCGCCATCGCGGACAATTTCGACCTCTCGAAGCTCCGCTATCACAAGATAATCCTCATGAGCGACGCCGACGTGGACGGCGCGCACATCCGCACCCTGTTCCTGACCCTGTTCTACCGCTATTTCCCGCAGATCATCGAAGCCGGCTATCTCTATATCGCCCAGCCGCCTCTTTTCCGGATCCAATCCGGCAAGGAGGTCCATTACGCGTATGACGACGAGGAGAAGGACCGCATAGTGGATTCGCTCGCCAAAGCCAAAAGGGCCAAAGGCGAAAAGAAAGAGGAACCCGCGGTTCAGCTGGAGGACGCTTCCGAGACCGGCGAGGCGATAAGCAAGGTCCCCGGCGTGAGCATCCAGCGCTACAAGGGCTTGGGCGAAATGAATCCGAATCAGCTGTGGGAGACCACTATGAATCCGGAGAACCGCATCCTGAAGCAAGTGACCGTGGAAGATGCGGTACAGGCGGACAAGCTGTTCAACATTTTGATGGGGGACCAGGTTGAGCCGAGAAAGCAGTTCATCCACGCTCATGCCGCGAGCGTGGAGAATCTGGACGTTTAGCTTGCATTTTCGTCCCGGTCCTGATAAAATCATTTCCGAAGAAGACAGTTCCCAGGCAGCGGTATAGTGCCTGTTTTTGATTAAAGAGCCTGTCTTGGGACATCCCACGCCCCGCACTATGAACCAATTTTCTCAAAATCAAGAAGCAAGAACGAAGGTGTACCCCCTGCGGTACAGCGAGTTCGAAGCGACGCTGATTTCGGGGAAATTGGCCATAGCCCGGAGGGTCGCACGAGTTTGCCCCGCCTCCTTCGTTCCTCCTCCTCAACGTAGCGCCGAGGCTACGCCTTCGTCGTCGCGCCTCGGATCCGGGAACAAACTCGTAGCGATGCGAGCCGGAGATATCCCAAGATAGGCTCTAAAACATGCTCCAGCGTATCAAGGTATTCCTTCAAGAGGCCCGACACGAGCTGCGGCACGTGAACTGGCCGACCCGCCGGGAAGCCGTCCGCCTCACGACGGTGGTGGTTTTCCTTTCTTTGGGCATCGCAATTTTTCTTGGCGCGTTCGACATGCTGTTCACCGCGGCGCTGGAATATTTGATCTTACAATGAACGTCAATCCGGGACCGGATAAAAAAGAGCACTCCGGCAAGAGGGAATGGTATGCGGTGCATACTTATTCCGGCTACGAAGAGGCGGTCGCCCGCTACCTGAAACAGCGGGTGGAATCCTTGTCCATGGAGGATAAGATATTCAGCATCATCGTTCCCAAGGAAAAGAAGATAAAAGTGAAGAGCGGGCGGCGCACCAGCGTGGAGGAGAAGATATATCCCGGCTACGTGCTCGTGGAGATGGTCCTCGCGGATGATTCCTGGTACGTGGTCCGGAACACTCCCCGGGTGACCGGTTTCGTGGGCGCGGATAACACCAAGCCGACCCCCTTGTCCAAAGAAGAGGTGGAATCGCTTTTGAGCCGCATGGGCAAGGAGGAAAGCAGGTTCAACGTGGATCTGCGGGTGGGCGACGTGGTCAAGGTCATCGACGGTCCGTTCAAGGACTACGACGGCAAGGTTGCGGAGATCGACGAGGAAAAGGGGCGGGTGAAGGTGCTCGTGCCCGTTTTCGGCCGGGATACCGCGGTGGACCTGGATTCT
>CAZCTJ010000008.1:5811-8548 GCA_964501675.1 uncultured Candidatus Saccharibacteria bacterium | reverse complement strand
AACCCGGCCCCGCCGGTGGGTACGGCGCTCGGTCCGCACGGGGTGAACATCGCCGAATTCTGCAAACAGTTCAACGACGCGACCAAGGAAATGACCGGGGACATCGTGCCCGCGGAAATAACCATTTTCGTTGACCGCAGCTTCTCCTTCAAGCTCAAGACTCCGCCGGTCGCCTCCCTGCTTAAGAAGGCCGCCGGAGCGGAGAAGGGCGCCGCGAATCCCCTGAAGGATAAAGCCGGTTCCGTGACCCGCGCGCAGGTCCGCGAGATCGCGGAACGGAAAATGCCCGATCTGAACACGGATAACATCGAGGCGGCGGAAAGGATAGTGGAAGGCACGGCGCGCAGTATGGGCATTAAGATCGAATAGTTCCCGTCCGGGGGTTGTCGGGAGCGAAAGCGGCGATCGGCGGATATCAAAGCTGAAGGTTGGGATCATAAACCAAAAAACCGCCGGAAGGCGGTTTTTTGTATGTTAAAATAAAACGCATGAAGCGCGGGAAATTCATAGTGCTCGAAGGCACGGACGGCAGCGGGAAAGCCACCCAATTCCGGCTGCTTTCGGAGCGCCTGCGGAAGGCGAAGGTGAAGGCATCCACCTTCGATTTTCCGCGCTACGGACACCCGTCCGCCTGGTTCGTGGAAAGATATTTGAACGGGGATTTCGGGTCGCTCAAAGAGGTGGGTCCGAAAACAGCCTCTCTTTTCTACGCCTTGGACCGCTACGCGGCGGGGCCGGCCATACGCAGCGCGCTTACCCAGGGGAAGACGGTCATTTCAAATCGTTACGTGGCCTCGAACCTGGGGCACCAGGGCTCCAAAATGCGGGGTCCGGCCGCCAAGCGGAAATATTTTCAGTGGGACATGGAATTGGAATACGGAACGAACAATATCCCCGAGCCGGATCTTAATCTCATCCTGCACGTTCCGGCCAAGGTGGCGCAGAAGCTGGTGGACCAGAAGCTCCGGCGGAGGTATCTCCTGAACGGCAAGAAGCGAGACCTGCACGAGACCGATCTGGGGCATCTGAAGCGCACGGAAGGCACCTACCTTTTGCTTTCGGAGCTTTTCCCGGAAAAATTCCGCCTGGTGGAATGCGTGAGGGGGGACCGGCTTCTGTCTCCGGAAGAGGTGCACGAGAAAATTTGGCAAATCGTGAGGAGCAGGTTAAAACTAAAGGCATAATGGCCCACCAACCCACCATAGGACTCGAGATCCACGCGATCCTGAAAACGCGGACCAAGATGTTCTGCGATTCCTTGAACGACCTGGAGGAGCGGGAGCCCAACAAGAACGTCTGTCCCGTATGCCTGGGCCATCCCGGCACTCTGCCCACCATCAACAAAAAAGCGGTGGAACACGTCATCCGGGTGGGCCTGGCTTTGGGCGGCAGGATAGCGCCGGTCTCCAAATTCGACCGCAAGAACTACTTCTATCCCGATCTGCCCAAGGGCTACCAGATCTCCCAATACGATCAGCCGATCGTCACGGGCGGCGAACTCCTGGGCGTGCGGGTCCGGCGCGTGCACCTCGAAGAGGACGCCGGCCGGCTTTTGCACGAGATACCCGGCGAGACCAAGAAAGGCCAAGCAAGCTATGTGGATTTCAACCGGGCAGGCGTGCCTCTCCTGGAGCTCGTGACCGAGCCGGATATCCGCAGTGCGGAGCAGACGGTGGAATCCGCCCGCGAACTTCAGCGCATCCTGCGCTATTTGGAAGTATCCGATGCCGATATGGAAAAGGGCCAAATGAGGGTGGAGGCGAACGTCAGCTTGGACATGGGCCCCAAAGTCGAGCTCAAGAACATAAATTCATTCAAGGCGGTCGGGGCGGCCATTGACTATGAAGTGAAACGGCAAAAAGAGGTGCTCGAGGGAGGCGGGGCGGTGGAACATGAAACGCGGGGGTGGGATGAGGCGAAGCAAATAACCGTTTCCCAGCGGGGCAAGGAGGAAGCCCACGACTACCGATATTTCCCGGAACCGGATCTGCCCGCCTTCGAAACGGAAGGATTCGAGCCGGAGAGGTTGCGCGCGGAATTGCCGGAACTGCCTGCGGCGAAGCGGGAGAGATTCGCGCGGGAATTCAGATTGAGCGGAGCCCAGGCCGCCATGCTGGTGGATATGAAGCCGGTAGCCGATTTCTTCGAGGAGGCGGTCTCCGAACTCGCGACCATGGACGAGAAGGGCTCTGCCGCGCCGGCCAAACAGGCCGTGTCGCTCCTGTTCAATTATCTGACGAGCGACCTCTTGGGTCTCGTAGGCGTGAGCGGCGGGGACTTCCAAAAGATAAAGATAAAACCGGAAGGCTTGGCTCATCTCGCGGATCTTATAAACGACGGGAAGATAATGAGCCGCCAGGCGAAGGAAATTCTCCGCAAGATGTTCGAGACCGGGGAGGACCCGGAAGCCATCATGAGGGATGAAGGCCTGGAGACGGTCTCCGATCAGGGCGAAGTGGCGGACGCGGTTCGGGAAGTGATCGCCGCGAATCCCAAGGCCGCAGCGGATTTCAAGAAAGGCAGGGAAGCCAGCTTGAAGTTCCTTCTGGGACAGGCCATGGCTAAACTGCGCGGGCGGGGGGATCCGGAGCAGATCCGGGAAATTCTCCACAGGACGCTTTCGGAATAGGCATATAATAAAAACAGCCAGGCTTTCCCGCGAAAGGAGGTGGACCGTGCGTGGATGGCTGACGCTGTTTTTGATAATCGTATCGATCGCAACCTCGTCGGCGCAGGA
>CAZCTJ010000008.1:0-5711 GCA_964501675.1 uncultured Candidatus Saccharibacteria bacterium | reverse complement strand
TCGGACCAGATCGTCCGCTGGCAGAATCTGCTCGTGGATGCGGAGGGATTGCCCCGGATCGCGGATCGGGCCATGTTCGAGGCGATGATCGCGAGCGGCGAGCTCGTGCCCATCACGCCCTGCGAACACCTGGTCATCGACCCGCGCCTGGACCCCGCCTACCGCTACGGCCTGCCGCGGCTCGTGGACCTGCTCCACTCGTTCGCGGCCGCGTTCCGCGAGGAATTCGGCCGGCCCATCCAGGTGAATTCGGCCGCCCGCGACGTGCCGAAGCAACGCGGACTGGGCAAGATCAAGGCGGTCCGGAACAAGCGCGGCAAGAAGGTGCTCGTCGGCAACTTCAACGCCGCGGCATGGGAAGGACCAAAGGCGTCCCTGCATCTCACGGGAGCCGCGGGGGATATCTCCTGGGTCCGCATGACCAAAAAGGAACGGGAGTTCACCAAGAACTGGTTCCTGCCGCTCATGGAGGCGCAGCTAGCCTGGCTCACCGAGGAGACCGGCAGCCAACACGTTTGGCACGTCACGGTGCTCCGGGGTTGGGCCGAGGCGATGGCGCAAGGACAAAGATGACGACGCCCGTACCTGGAGGATACGGGCGTCCGCTGTTTGTCGATATTGAAACAGTTCCGGAATATGCGTATAAACATAATGGAACCCGCAAAGGAGGCTGAATGCTGATAGGCCGATTGCGCCTGAGAGTGGACGATAAATGGCGCTTGCGCATTCCCGTCGTCTGGCGGGAAGAGTTCGGAGGCGCCGTTTACCTCGAGGAGGACGAGTTAGGCTACCTGCGCATCCATCCCGAGCCGCCGCCGGTGGACAGGGAGCGTGCCCCCTTCTGCTTCAAGCAGAAAGTGGACAGCCACGGGGTGAGCATCCCCGAAGAGGTCCGCGACTCGCGTTCTTTCTTCTACGGACGAGAGGTCATGCTCGTCGGCCGCCAGGAATTCCTGGAGATATGGCCCTGGAAGGGAGAAGAGATGTGCGCTTGAAGGACGAGCGGGTGCCGCGTGGGGCACCCGCTATTCGCTTTTCAAAAAGGCGCGCGCAAGCCGCAAGGCCTGTCCGGCGTTCCGGACCCATTCTATTTCCGCGTCACGCTTGAACCAGGTGATTTGGCGCTTGGCGTAGGCCCAGGTGTTCTTGTTCATCAATCCTTCGGCCTGGGCGGGCGATATCTCGCTGCGCAGGCAAGCGGCGGTTTCGCGGTAGCCGATGGCTTCGAACGCCGGAACAAAACCGTTTTTTTTGAGCAGTTGCTCGGTCTCCCGGAACAGGCCGTCCGCGATCATTTTTCCGGTGCGTCCCGCTATCCTTCGGAACAGGACCTCCTTCGGCGGCTGAAGACCGAGCTTCAGGACCGAGAAGGGGACCGGACGCTTTTGCCTTTGGGAGGTGAACGGTCGGCCGGTGGAGAGCGCCACCTCCAGCGCCCGGATGATCCGGCGGGGGTTCCTGGGATCCACGACATATTCCGCTTCGGGATCGAGCCGGACCAATTCCGAGAACAGCGCATCCAGTCCCTCGCGCGCCATTCTCGCATTCAATTTTTTCCTCAAAATTTCATCGGGCGGAACGTCGGGAAGTTCCAGGTTCTCGGTGACGGCTTGGACGTAAAGTCCCGTCCCGCCCGCGAGGATGGGCAACTTCTTGCGCTTCAAGACGTCCTTAACGGTCGCGAAGGCATCTCTCTGGAATTCCGCGACGGTGTACGGCTCGTCCGGTTTGCGTATATCGAGCAAGTGGTGCCGGACGCCTTCGGAGAAGAAATATTTATGACCGCTATCCCGGACCGGCTTGGCGGTGCCGATATCCATGTCCCGGTATATCTGCCGGGAGTCGGCGGAGATTATCTCGCCGCGCAATTCTTTCGCCAACCGGATGGCCAGGGCGGTTTTGCCGCTTGCGGTCGGACCGACCACGGCGATGATCTTGGGTTTGGCGGCTGGTTTTGACATGCGAAAAGGTATGTGGTTGAATCCGAATCGGAAAGGGGTGATTGACATGACCGAGTTTCAAGTCCTCCTCTCCGGCGGGGGTCTCATTCTCGCGGTCGTCGCATTCGCCTTCTGGAAGGCGAGCCGCAACGCGAACACTCCGCCGAAGGGCTCCGGTCTCAACGTCCGGTAGCGGCACAGGGCTCGAGTTCACGAACGGACTCGAGCCCTGATCCATTTTTGACGGAAGCACCTTTATAAGTTTACCCTAAAAGCGGCACCCCTTCCTTGGAGGCATTTCATGAGAGAAGCATTTCGGAAGTTGAGGGCCCCGTTCCGATGGGTCAAGATGACCCTGTTCGTACCGTGGGCCGACTGGCAAGACTCGCGGACCTACCAGGAGGCCTGGGACAAGTACCACCGGGCCGACAAGCTTCCCGCCTAGGGGACTGCGAACAACGAAGAGAACGCTCCCGGCGCCGTGTCGGGAGCTTCTTGTTTAAATGACCTTGGATCTTATCTCCTCCGAGATCTTCTCGATCAAGGATTCTAGCCCGATCTCGCCTTCCTGCCCCCGGCGGTAGTGCCGCACGTTCACCGTGCCGCTTTTCTCCTCCCTTTCGCCCACGACCAGAATGTAGGGCGTTTTTTCCATCTCCGCGGCCCGGATGCGCTTGCCGAGGGTCTCCTCCGCAACGCGGAGTTCCGCGCGGATGCCGGCCTTCTTCATAGACTCGACGATCTTCTCCGCGTACTTGCCGAACTTGTCCCCGACCGGGAGGATCGCGGCCTGGATGGGGGAGAGCCACAGCGGCAGGGCGCCCGCGAATTTTTCGATCAAGAAGGCGATGGTCCTTTCGAGCGCTCCGACCGAGGAGCGGTGAACGACCACCGGCTGTTCTTCTTTGCCCTTGGCGTTCACGTATTTGAGCCCGAATCTTGCGGGCAGGCAGAAATCGTATTGCACCGTGAAGACGGTATCCTCCTTGCCCAGCACGTTCTTCATCTGGATGTCTATCTTCGGGCCGTAGAACGCCGCCTCATCCTTCGCTTCGTAGAAGGGCGCCTGTATGGATTTCAAGACCTTGCGCAGCGTAGCTTCGCCTTCCCGCCAGCCCGCGGGGTCGTTGTAGTATTTTTTCTTGTTCTTCGGATCGCCCAGGGACAAACGATACCAGTAATCCTCGCCCTTCCGGAATCCCAGCACGCCTACGGAGTAATCAATGAGGTCAATGACGTCCCGGATCACTCCGGCTGCCTGCTCCTTGGTGCAAAAGATATGCGAATCGGCCAGGCAGAAACTGCGTACCCGCAACAGTCCGGTGAGTTCGCCGGATTTCTCGTAGCGGTACAGCTTGGCCACTTCCGCGATGGGCATCGGCAGTTCTTTGTAGCTCCGCGGCTTTTGGCTGAAGATCATGAAGTGGTGCGGACAGGTCATCGGTCGCAGGACCAGTTTGTCCTCGTCCACCTGCATCACCGGGTACATGGTGTCCTTATAGTAAGGATAATGGCCGGAGATCTCGTACAGCCGAACCCGAGCGAGATCCGGGGTATAGACGTGCTGATAGCCCCTGCGGACTTCCTCGTCCACGATGAACCTCTCCAGCTCTCTGCGGATGGTCGCACCCTTATCGGTCCAAAGCGGCAGGCCCGGGCCGACCTCGTCCCGGAAAAAGAAGATGTCCAGATCGGCACCCAGCTTGCGGTGGTCCCTGCGTTTCGCTTCTTCGAGCATGTGCAGATGCTTTTGGAGTTCGTCCTTGGTGGCGAAAGCCAGGCCATAGACACGGGTGAGCTGGGGGTTCTTTTCGTCCCCGCGCCAGTAGGCGCCGGCAAGATGAGTGAGCTTGAACGCATCCGGATTTATCTCCCGGGTGCTCTTCACGTGTCCGCCCCGGCAGAGGTCCTGAAACACGTCCCCGGTCCTATAAATGGACAGTCCCTTCTTTTCCTTCACGAATTCCTTGATAAGGTCGAGCTTGAACGGCTGATCTTTGAATGCCTTGCGCGCTTCGGCGGGCGTGACCTTCTTGCCACGGAAAGGCAGGTCCTGCCGCGCCAACTCCCGCATCCGTTTTTCCAGTCCCGCCAGATCTTCGGTGGTAACGGGCCGGGGGAAAAGGAAGTCGTAGTAGAAGCCGTTTTCGATGGTGGGTCCTATGCCAAGCTTGGCCTTGGGATATTTCTCGAGCACGGCCGCGGCCAGCAGGTGGGCAAGGGAATGTCGGATGGGGTCCATTTCGGCCCCGGCTGATCTTTGTTTCTTCATGATAATTTTCATTATGCTACAGCGGTTTTTTAAAGCAAACTAAAAAGCCTCTTCCGGGGTGGAGGAGGCTTTTTGGGGTACGATCCTTATCCTGCCGCAAGAAGCCGCTTCCACCGGGAAGTAGTCGAGGTAGTCGCGGTCGTCAAGGACGAGGGCAGATACATGGGACCAGCTTATGATCCGTAACGACGGTTGTCAAATTCCGTTTCCTTAACTATCCAGGGCAAATGGTATATCATTTGCCTATCTCCCATGATCGATGCGACCCTTCTCCGTAATGATCCGGATGCGGTCAAGGCCGGAATAGCGAGCAAGAACGCCGACCCGGCTTTGGCGGACGAGTTTCTGAAGTGGGACAAAGTTTGGCGGGAAGTGACCGCGGAATTGGAGGACCTGCGGGCGGAGCAGAACCGTTTGAGCCGCGAACGCGCGGTGGACGAAGCGAAGGCCAACAAAGAGCGCGTGAAGGGCAAGGAGAAGGAGCTTGAAGAGGTGGAAGCGAAAAGGCAGGCTGCCTGGCTCGAGATCCCCAACCTGCCCCTTGCGACCGTCCCGGCCGGCAAGAGCGAGGCGGAGAACGTGGAGCTCCGGGTCTGGGGCGAAAAGCCGGAATTCGATTTCAAGCCCAAGGACCACCTGGAGCTGGGAGAAAAGCTCGGCATTCTGGATTTCGAATCGGGGGCCAAGGTGTCCGGCTCCGGATTTTACTACCTGAAGAACGACGGAGTGCTTCTGGAGCTTGCGCTTGTGAGATATGCCTTGGATTTCTTGCGGGAAAAAGGCTTCGATCTTTGGTTCACGCCCGATATGGCGCGGGAAAAATTCTACCTCGGGACCGGTTATCAGCCCCGCGGTCCGGAAGCCCAAACGTACGTGATAGAGGGTTCCGACCTGGGACTCATCGCGACCGCGGAGGTCACCCTTGCCGCCATCCATTCCGACGAGATCCTGGAAGAGAGCGCCTTGCCGAAATTGTACGCGGGATATTCGCATTGCTTCCGGCAGGAATCCGGGGCTTACGGGAAATATTCCAAGGGCTTGTACCGCGTGCATCAGTTCACCAAAGTGGAAATGTTCGCGTTCTCGAAGCCGGAGGACTCCCCGGCGGTCCATGAGCGTCTGCTTGGCCTGGAGGAAGAGCTGTGGCAGGGATTGGGCATTCCGTATCGAGTGCTCGAGATGTGCGCCGGAGACCTTGGAGCGCAGGCCGCGCGAAAGATAGATCTCGAGGCCTGGATGCCGGGCAGAGGGGACTGGGGCGAGGTCACTTCCACCTCCAACACCACCGATTATCAGGCGCGCCGGTTGAACATCCGCATGCGGGGCGCAAAAGGGAACGAGCTGGTGCATACGCTGAACGGAACGGCCATCGCCACTTCCCGGGCCATCGTGGCCGTGCTTGAGAATTATCAGACCAAGGAAGGCAGGGTCCGGGTACCCGAAACTCTCCGGAAATATTTGGGCAAGGACATCATCGGATGAGCCGGGTAGGGGTATAA
>CAZCTJ010000007.1:7012-21287 GCA_964501675.1 uncultured Candidatus Saccharibacteria bacterium | reverse complement strand
GTTTTGGATTTTGAAGCAACATATCCGCTTTTCCATGTCGATGCGGCGCAGGCTTTCCAGTATTTGGATTGCCGCCCGGCGGTTTTAGGCGCGGACCTGCTCACTCTTTCCGCGCACAAGATCTATGGCCCCAAGGGCATCGGCCTGCTTTATGCCGGAAAGAACGCCGTGCGCCTCGCGCCGCTCGTCTTCGGAGGCGGACAGGAGTTCGGTTTGCGCTCCGGGACCGAGAACGTGGCCGGCGCGGTAGGCTTCGCGGCCGCGGCGGATATCGCCGCGGGAATTCGCGAAAAGGAAGCCCGCCGGGTGAAGGCGCTTCGGGACCGCCTGTGGCGCGGCATCCGAAAGGGGATCCCGGGCGTCCGGCTGAATTCCCCCCTGCGCGGAGTTTTGCCCAACATAATGAACGTGAGCTTCCCGGGACTCCCGGCGGAAGAAGCGGCCATGCGTCTGGATCTCTTGGGCGTAGCCGTAGGCACCGGTTCCGCTTGCGCTAGCCGGTCCCAGCGGCCTTCCCACGTGCTTCGCGCGATCCGCCTGTCCGCGGAGCGGATGCGCGGAAGCGTCCGCTTGAGCCTGGGGCGCCGGACCGATGCGAAAGAGGTTGACGCCGCGCTCGTACGTATTAGAGAATTGAAGCGTATCCGGTCGAAGAAACGCAAATGACACCATGAACATAAAAGACAGATTTTCGTCCAGCTGGATCGGCGCAGCCGCCGGAGGGATAGTTTTGGGCAGTTTGGCCGGTTTTCTCCTCTCCGCGCCCGTGGCGGAGGCCAATCTTTTCCAGGACCTGCTTCGGAATTTCATCGGACCCCAGGTCAGCCAGCCGATGGGCGAGCCGGCCCTGACCGTCCCGGAGCCGGAGGCCCGGAATACCCAGATCGAGATACCGCTTTTCGAGCCCGTCCAGGACTACGAGCGGGCGGTGATCGCGGCGGTCAAGAAGGCCTCGCCCGCGGTGGTTTCCGTCACGGTATCCAAGAACGTGCCCATCATCGAGAATTGCCCGGCGGATCCTTTCGCGGACCTGCCTCCGGAGTTCCGGCGATTCTTCGGAGACGATCTGCCGCAGTTCTCGGAGCCCTGTGAGCAGGGGACCCGCATCCAGGAAGTGGGCGGCGGCAGCGGCTTCGTCATCTCTTCGGACGGTCTCATCCTGACCAACAAGCACGTGGTCTCGGATGTCTCCGCTTCCTACACCGTGTTCACGAATGACGGAAAGAAATACAATGCCACGGTCCTCGCCCGCGATCCCCTGCAGGACCTGGCCATCATGAAAATAAGCGCGACCGGCCTGCCCACCGTGGAATTGGGCAACTCCGACGCCCTGGAGCTGGGACAGACGGCCATCGCGATCGGGAACGCGCTGGGCGAGTTCCGCAATACCGTTTCGGTGGGCGCGATCTCCGGGCTTGCCCGGACCGTGCGGGCCTCGGGCGGCGGCGTGACCGAGGTCATCCAGAACGTCATTCAGACCGATGCGGCGATCAATCCGGGGAATTCCGGCGGGCCGCTCCTCGACCTCGCGGGGCGGGTAGTGGGCATCAATACCGCGGTGGTTTCCGGCGCCCAGAACATCGGTTTCGCGATCCCGATCAACACCGCCAAGAAAGACATCGATTCCGTCCGGCGGACGGGGTCCATCGAACTGCCCTTCCTCGGGGTGCGCTACACGATGATCACGCCCGCGCTCTCGGAATCGCGCGGATTGCCGGTCGCCTACGGCGCGATCGTCGAATCCAGGACGGGAGAAGCGGCGATAACCGCGGGATCTCCGGCCGCGCAAGCCGGGCTCAAAGCGGGGGACATCATCCTTGAGATGAACGGAGAGCGCTTGACCGAGGATAATCCGCTGGGGAACGCGATCGCCAAGCGCGAAGTGGGCGATCGGGTGGCCCTGCGGGTGTACCGGGCGGGGGAAACGCTCTCTCTTTCCGCGGTGCTGGCCAAGCGGCCGTGAGCCGGGAGCGCTCGCGGAAGTGTGGTAAAATAAGAACAATCCCTGCGTCCGCGCCGTCCGGAGATTGACACTTCGCCGCAGGGTGATATTTTTGGTTGACGATTCCCAGGCCGGTTCGTATTAACTGGGAAGCGGCCCCCCTTCAAGATCAATGCCCAATTTTCATCGGTTCACCATCAAAGCCCAGGAGGCGCTCCAAAGCGCCCAGGAGCGCGCCGCGGAGAAGAATCACGGCGAGCTTAGGGCCGTGCACCTGCTTTTGACCCTCATCGAGGACGAGCAATCGCTGGTCCAGCCGGTTTTGACCCAGAACGGGGTGAACCTTCCCAAACTGCACGAGGAGACGGAGCGGCAGATACAAAAGTTGCCCAAGATCGTGACCGGCGGCAACGTGGGCCAGCTTTATCTCTCCCAGGAGCTGATGCGGGTGCTCGATCAATCCGGCAAAGTGGCCGCCCAGCAGAAGGATGAGTTCATTTCCTGCGAGCATCTCCTGCTCGCGATCCTCGAAGTGCCGTCCGCGGCCCAGAAGATCCTTACCGATTCCGGCCTGCGGCGGGACGGGGCGATCCGCGTGCTTGCCCAGCTGCGGGGTTCCATGCGCATCACGGACGAGACTCCCGAGAGCAAATTCCAGGTGCTCGAGAAATACGCCATCAATTTGACCGACAAGGCCCGCGCGGGCGAGCTCGACCCGGTCATCGGCCGGGAAGAGGAGCTCCGCCGGGTGATCCAGATACTTTCCCGCCGGACCAAGAACAATCCCGTGCTTATCGGTGAGCCGGGGGTGGGCAAGACCGCCATCGTGGAGGGACTGGCCCAGCGGATGCTGTCGGGCGAAGTGCCGGAGCCCCTGAAGGGCAAGCAGTTGCTGATGCTCGATCTGGGCGCCTTGATCGCCGGGACCAAGTTCCGCGGCGAGTTCGAGGACCGCCTGAAGGCCTTCGTAAAGGAGATCAAGAACGCGGCCGGGAACATAGTCCTATTCATAGACGAGATACACACCATCGTTGGCGCGGGCGCCGCGGAAGGCGCGGTGGACGCGTCGAACCTTTTGAAGCCCGCGCTCGCGAGAGGGGAACTCCACGCGATCGGCGCGACCACCATCCGGGAGTACCAGCGATATATCGAAAAGGACCCCGCGCTCGAGCGGCGCTTCCAGCCGATCGTGATCGAGGAGCCCTCCCTGGAGGATTCCGTGGCCATCTTGCGCGGCCTCAAGGAGAAGTACGAGATACATCACGGCCTGCGCATTTCGGACGAAGCCATCGTTGCGGCGGTGAATTTGAGCGCCCGCTACATCACCGACCGCTTCCTGCCGGACAAGGCGGTGGACCTGATCGACGAGGCGGCCGCCGCACGCCGTCTGGAATCGGAAAGTTTGCCGTCCGAGATAAGCCGCATGCGCAAGGAGATCACTCGTCTGGAGGTGGAACGGCAGGCGCTCGCCAAAGAGCATAAAGAGCGGGTGAGCGCGCGCCTGAAGGAGATAGACGAGGAGCTTCAGCGCCTCAAGGAGGAGAATGACGAGCTTAGCGCCCGTTGGAACGCGGAGAAGATAAAGTTCGAGACCCTGCACCAGCTTCGCCAGAAGGTGGACGGCCTGCGTCGGGAGGTGGAGGTCGCGGAGCGGGACGGCAATCTGGAACGGGTGGCGGAGATTATCTACGGGGAACTGCCCCAGGCCCAGAAGGACTACGAGGCCTATGACCGCCGCCATTTCGGCGTGAAAAAGAGCAAAAAAAGCTCGGAAGAACCGAAATTCCTGAAGGAATCCGTGGATAAGGAAGATGTGGCTTCCATCGTGGCCACCTGGACCGGTATACCCGTTCAGCGCATGCTCGAGAACGAAAGCGAGAAACTGATGAAGATCGAAGAGGCCCTGACCGCGCGGGTCATCGGCCAGAAGGACGCCATCCGGTCCGTGGCGAACGCCCTGCGCCGGGCGCGCGCCGGCCTGGCCGATCCCAACCGCCCCCTGGGCTCCTTCATGTTCCTGGGGCCGACCGGAGTGGGCAAGACCGAGCTCGCCAAAGCCCTGGCGGAATTCATGTTCAACGACGAGAAGGCCATCGTGCGCATCGACATGTCGGAGTACATGGAGCGGCACGCGACCTCGCGCCTCATCGGATCGCCGCCGGGCTACGTGGGCTACGAGGAGGGCGGCCAGCTCACGGAAATGGTCCGCCACCGGCCGTATTCCCTGATCCTCTTCGACGAGATCGAGAAAGCCCACCCGGAGGTGTTCAACCTTCTCTTGCAGATCCTGGATAACGGGCGGCTCACGGACGCCAAGGGCAAAACCGTGAATTTCAAGAACTCCATCATCATCATGACCTCGAACGTCGGCAGCCAATATCTGCGCGCCGCCGGCCGGATGGGCTTTGCGACCGGCGCCGAAGGCGAGGATACCGAAGATTACAAGGGCAAAGTGACCGAGGCCCTGCGCAAAAGCTTCCGGCCGGAGTTCCTGAACCGCATCGACGAGACCATCATATTCAATCCGCTCTCCCGGGCGGACATCGAACGCATCGTGGAGATCCAGCTGCGCCAGATCGAGGAGCGCCTGCAGGAGCATCGCATAGAGATCTCGGTCGATCCGGCGGCCAAGCGGTATCTGGCGGGGGAGGGCTTCGACCCGGATTACGGTGCGCGCCCCCTGAAGCGTCTGATGCAGAAGGTCATCTTGGATCAACTGGCCGACAAGATAATCCGCGGGGAGGTCAAAGATGGCGGCAAAATTAAGCTCAATTTCAAGAACAATTCCCTGGTCCTTACTGCTTAGGGCGGGGATCTTCGGGGCAGCCTGGCTCCTCCTGCCGTTCTGGCTGTTCTTCCTTGCGGCCCTTATCCTCTACTTCCTGCCGGTTTTCCAGCCCCTGCGGCTGATCCTGCCCTTCGCGCTCACGGTGTTCTTCGCGGGGATACTCTCGCCCAATTTCTGGGCGGCCGCGCTCTTCGCCGCGCTCTTTTTCCTCATACTCGGCATCAAGAACCTTACCCTCGTGAATCGCATGGCCGCCTACGAGACGGCTCTGTTCCTGCTCCTGTTCCTGGCTTATCTGAACCTGTTCTTCCATTTCCCCAATTCCGGCCGGGCCGCCGTTCTTCTGCTCTCGGGTCTCGCGGCCGCCGCCTACGCCTTGCTCCTCCGGAACGCCGCCCGTTACGCGACCTTCCCGAAGGAATGGTCGCCCCGCCATCAGGCGGTCATTTTCGGCCTGGCCGGGCTTCTCGTCTGGCAGTGGACCTGGGCGGTGCTTTTCCTGCCTCTGAACCCTTTTTATCAAACCGCGCTTCTTTTCCTCTTCGCGGCGGTGCTCACGGAGATGTTCCTGGACCATCTGGCGGCGGAGCTCGGACGTCGGCGTATCCTGGGCTATTTCTCCGCGTTCGTGGTCTTTGCGTCGGCGATCCTGGCGGCGAACCCCTGGCAACTCTGAATCGGGAATCGGGAGTGGGTGGTCGGGAGTCGAGGGGACTGGCAGAAACAAAAGATTCGGGATGCCTGTAGGTTTTAGAAAAGTTGGGCGTTGAATTGCGACCAAGCTTGGGTTATAAGATAAATATAACGAAATGAAGGGGACCAAACTGGTTCTACCGGTGGCGGGTCTGGGTCTGCGCCTGCGGCCGCTCACGCTTACCACTCCCAAGAATCTCATCCCGGTGAACGGCAAGCCGCTTATCGAGTATGCGCTGGAGGAGGCGGTCGTCGCGGGCATCGCAGAGGTGATCGTGGTGGTGGGGCCGGAACATGTCCGGAATTACGAGGAGTATCTTGCCCGGGCGGCAAAAAAGTTCCCGCTTAGGTTTCATCTGCGCATTCAAGACAAGCCCTTCGGTCACGGGCACGCCTTACTGCAGGCGGCGGACGTCTTGGGAGAGGAGCCTTTCGCGGTCCGGTTCTGCGATGACGTGATAATAAACGATGCCCCGGTCTTCCCTCGGTTCGTGGAACTGTTCGAAAAATACCAAGCCCCCGTGCTTCTTTTGGAAAGAGTGCCGTGGGAAAGAGTGTCCCGCTACGGAGTGGTGCGCTCGGAAGAGATCGCCCCCCGCATTCACAGGATAAAGGAGGTAGTGGAGAAGCCCGCCCGGGAGAACGCTCCTTCCAACCTCATCATCGTGGGCGGATACGTGCTTACCCCCGATGTGCTTAAAAAACTTAAAGGACTCGAACCCGAGATGCGCCGGGAGAACGACGCCCTTCTTCTTACGGACGGGTTCGGCGACCGGTTCGCAAAGGGAGAGCCTGTCTACGGATGGGAATTTCCCGGGATTCGGCCGGACTGCGGCTCGCTCGAGGGATTGGAAAAAGCGGAAGAATTGCTAAGGGCGAGGAGCTCGGCTATGGCCTCGAATTGATACCGGCAAGGAAGGCGGAAATGCGGCAATCCGGCAGCTATTGCCGGATTGCCGCATTTCGGTATAGAATCCGGGCATCCAAAGCATGCCTATCGCCCCCAGCCAATTTCGGGAAATGGTGTCCAAGAAATCCTTCGAGATCGGCTACGCATTGTTTCGGGTGGGCTCCCTGCCCTCCGCCCGGCAATTTGCCGCATCCTTCGGGGATATGGGCATCAAACTCCTTACGGATTCGGCTGTCGGGAAATACGAGGATGTTCTATCGGATGCGAGAGCGCTCGAATATATGCTTCGGCTTGCTGAGAACACAGGGGCCTTATCCGGCAATCACTCGCAGGTCATCATAGCCGAACTGGAGAAGCTGAATGCGGCAATTGCCGGATTCGAATCGCATGATCCGGAATTGCCGGATCTGGACCTCAAGGATATGTTCTCGCCCATGGATCCAAATCCGGCAAGGTCCAAATCCGGCAGATCTCCGAGCGGTCCTAAAACGAATAATCCAGAAGTTGTCCACATCCAGGCAAGCCCGGAATCAAAGCCGGCAAAAGAGAACGGTGTAGATATGAAAAAGCGGCAAGAAGTGATCGTTGATCTTATCCGGCAATCCGGCAATTGCCGGATGAAAGAGATAGAAGAGGCGTTGCCGGATTCAAGCGAGCGCACTCTTCGATATGATATACAGGACCTGGTCTCCCGGGGGCTGGTGGAGCGGGTGGGCGCCGGCGGACCCTCCATATACTATCGGTTGAGAACGGCGGGATCGGTACCCTCGGGCGGGCCGGAAGAGGGCGTGGGGGAAGGCCCGGAAAGTCGTAACCTTTGAAGGCAGGACCCGTTGTAATTTGTGCTTCGGACGGGAGGGTTTATCCACAATTGAACCCGACCTGATTTGGAGCTAAATTGTTTGGGTAAGATTCAGTGGGCTTCGCGAGAGCGGAGCGCCGAGTGAGGACTGGATCTTGGGACAGCGCGAGTGCCGCCTCTGAAAGGGCGCTTTCGCGGTAGGTTCCATGATTCACCTCGCTCACCAGCGAGTTTTTGTTTAATGGCCCCGCGCGGGTCCCGTCGGAAAGAAAAGCGTCATGGGTTCGGAGCCGAGAATATCGCTCTAACCAAGCGCACTTTCCAGGGCGGGGCGGGCGGGACCCCCTAAGATTGAAATTAAAGGGTCGTCGGTTCGCTGTCTTTCCTGGCGCCTCACGCCCCGGGAAGCGGGTCGATAGCGTTCAGATGCTCCTATCCCGAAATTTGTCGAAAGAAAGCAAGCAAATCAAGCAACAGCAACACATGAGCAGAAAGATTTTTTCCGCAGCGCTCACGGCTGTGACCGCAGTGTCCATGTCCGGAGCGATGCTTTTCGTGCCGGTTGCTGCACAGGCCCAATCCTCGACGGATCTTCAGGCCCAGATAACGCTTCTTCTTGCTCAGATCGCTCAACTGCAAGCCCAGCTTAACGCTGGTGCAGGCGCTGGAACGTCGTACAACTTCACCCGCAACCTCACTGTGGGTTCGACTGGTGCCGACGTGAAAGAACTGCAGCAGTTTCTGAACGGTCAGGGCTTCAAGATCGCCGCATCTGGCGCTGGCTCCCCGGGAATGGAGACCACCTACTTCGGCGCGCTTACCAAAGCCGCGCTCGCGAAGTGGCAGGCCGCGAACGGGGTTTCCCCGGCCGTGGGCTATTTCGGTCCCATCACCCGGTCCAAGATCGCCTCGATGACCCCTGGCACCCCCGGCACTCCGCCTCCTACGGGAGGTTTTGCGGCGTCTGTCGCTCTCGATAACCCGACGAGCGCCAACCTGCCGCTTAGTGCGACCAACGTGCCCTTCCTTAAAGTTCGCTTTACGGGCAGCGGCACCATCACCAGCCTGACCGCGAAGAGGATCGGCGCCGGTAAGACCACCGACCTCTCGACCGTTTATCTGTATGACGGCGAGACCCGGCTCACTTCCGGCCGCTCCATCAATTCCTCGACGCATGAGGCGACTTTCACCGGCCTGAACGTTCAGGTCTCCGGCGAGAAGGTCCTGACCCTCCGCGCGGATGTGTTCGCTACCGCCACTGCCGGCGATAGGAACGCTCTCCAGGTGGTGTCAGTGACGAGCACCCCGACCGTCTCCGGCCTGCCGGTTTCCGGCAACGAGATGGTCATCACGGGTGCGACCTCCGGGACCCTGACCGCGACCAAGGTGGGCTCTCTCGCGAACCCCAACGTGGGCCAGCAAGGCGCTCAGCTCTCGCAGTTCCGGCTTAGCGCGGCTGGCGAGGACGTAAAGGTCCATCGCATCTCGCTCTTCTATGCGGGTACGATGAACAAGAGCTACCTCACCAACCTCACGCTTAAGAACTACGTGACCGGCGAAACTCTCGCGACCTCCTCGGGCATCACCGCCCGGGACCTCGCGGTCTTCGCCTTCTCTACCCCGCTTACCATCGCCAAGGGCGACAGCAAGACCTTCGCCTTGTACGGCGATATCGCGGGTTCGGCCCGCTCCACGGAGACCATCAAGTTCTATGTGGATGAGGCCTCGGACATCTACGGCACCGGCACCCAGTACGGTTACGGCGCGGGTGTGACCAAGAGCGCATTCGATTCGGATGCGGCTGATCACCACGTGCTCACCCTCCAGGGCGCCGACTTCACCATCACCTTCAACGGCCCGAACGCCGGCGACATCGCCGCGAACGGCAAGGATGTGACGGTGTTCGACTTCACCATCGCGTCCAAGAACCAGGTGGAGGTGCGGAAGTTGTCCTTCGACATCGACACGACCAATATGAGCGGCACTGACACGTTCACCGACTTCAAGGTCGTGGACGTGAACTCCGGCGTGGTTGTGTCTGGTCCCGGCTCGGACATCACCACCAGCACTGATCCCTACGAGATGTCGGACATCTTCACGATCAATGCGGGCGAGTCCAAGCGGATGAAGGTCACCGTTGACGTGGATTCTTCGCTCGACGCGTTGGACACCATCAAGGTGGCCCTGAACACCTTCGGCGCGAGCGACCTGAAGAACCTGGACAACAACACGTTCCTCACGGTCGCGACCGATGTCTCCCCGAACGCGGACGTGATCGGCAACCTGATGACCGTGAAGTCCCCGACGCTCGAAGTCGCCCTGGCCGGCGTGCCGGCTTCGGACAGCTTCGTCAAGGGCTCGACCAAGGTGCCCTTGCTCGGCGCGAGCTTCCGGGCCATCTCCGCGGACGTGAAACTCACGACCGTGAAGATCTCCGGTACGACCGCTTCCGGTTCGTCCTCGACGAACATCAACTCGGAGCTACTGTCGCTCGGTCTCTACGACGGCAACACCCTGATCTCTTCCCTGAAGAGCTTCTCGGGCAGCGGCACGTCCACGAGCCCGTCCACCGCGACCTTCTCCAACCTGAACTACACCATCCCGCAGGGCCAGACCAAGATCTTGACCGTGAAGGCCGATCTGTCCTCGGGCTCGACCCTGAACTACCGGTACTCGGTAGCCATCGCGGACGTGGCTGACACGACCGGCGTGGATGTGGTAGCGGTTGATTCGGAAGGCCGGGAGGTCGTCTACTCCGGCGACCTGGTGAACACCACCACGGAGAGCCAGATAGTTGCCCCGACCGTTGGCGTCACCGTCCTCGGCGCAGGCAGCATGACCGTGGTCGCCGCACCGGATGACACCGAGAGCAAGGCCGGCATCGTGACCGCGAACACCACCGGGGTCGTCCTCGGCAAGTTCCGGTTCACCGCCGCTTCGGAGACCATGAAGGTCACCAAGCTGCAGGTTCTCGTGAACGACTCGAACAGCGCGACCGCGACCACCACCGCATCCTCGGATGAGGTGAGCGTGATCTACCTGTACGACGGCGCGGCCCAGATCGCTTCCGGCGCCATCACCGGCACCGGCACGAACGCTGGCGTCGTGTACTTCGAGAACTCGAACGGCCTGTTCGAGGTAGCCAAGGATGCGACCAAGACCATCACGGTCAAGGGCGACACCAACAGCATCACGGGCGGCGCTGATTCCAGCGCTTCGGTCTTCGTGCACATCGTCGGCTCCGGCGGCCCGGGCTACGACTTCGAGGCCAAGGGCACGGTTTCTTCGGACACCACCATCACTGCCGCTTCCGGCAAGGAGAAGGCTGTCTACAAGACCAAGCCCACCATCGCGGTCCAGGCCCCGTCCAACAAGCTGACCGGCGGTTCCGCTCCGGTGATCGAATTCAAGATCACCGCGGACGCGAAGGAGCAGGTCTCCTTCAAAGCCATCACTTTGGACGTCTCGCCGACCGGCGCGACGGTGACCGCTCCGACCACTTCGAACGTCACCCTGCGTAACGTGACCACGAGCTCTAACCTGACTCTGGCCACGACCACGGGTGCGGCGATCGTAGGCGGCGGCACTGACCAATTCGCGCTCTACCTGACGAACGAGGAATCGATTCCCGCAGGCCAGACCTACACCTACCGGGTGTCCCTGACCTTCTCGAACGTTTCCGCGACCGCAGGCGGCGCATCGGTCACGACCAAGCTGGTCCGGAACGAGTCCACCAAGGCGGGAGCCACGACCTACGCCGCCATCGCAGATGGCGGAGCAGACGAAAACCCCTCCTTCATCTGGTCCGACAATTCGGCTACGGGTCACACCGAGTCGACTCTGGACTGGGCGAACGGCGTGCTCGTCGAGACCTTCCCGTCCGACAGCATCTCGATCTCGAACTAGTACGCTCACTTGAGCGGTCCTCCTTCGGGAGGATCGGAGCGAACAGGAACGGCCCCGAAAGGGGCCGTTCCTGTTCCTGAAATCGGTGGAAATTTGTTGAAACTGGTAGAAATTAAATTGCAAAGACATTTGTTGAAATTACTGGAAATTATGTAGAATGTATGCGATGGACTTGGAGAATTTGGAGGTTTATGTTCTGGCTCGGGGATTGTCCGATAAGGCATGGGAGATATATCGCCGCTGGAATCAGGAGGCCAAACATCTTTGGGGGCAGCAATTCTTAGAGGCCGTGGATTCCATAGGAGCCAACATAGCCGAAGGATTCGGGCGGTATCACTATGCCGACAAGAACAAATTCAACCTGAATGCCCGCGGATCGCTCGTGGAGGCCCGGCATTGGGTGGATCTATGTTTATCCCGAAGAAGCATTTCGGCGGATGAGCACCAGAAATTCTGCGACGGTTTAAATCGTCTCGGTATCAAACTGAATAACTACATTACTGCAACCCGTAAACTTTCCGGAGCAAAGTCGCGACGAGTTTCCGCTTGATTTCCATGAATTTCCACAAATTTCTATTAGTTTCCATTAAATTTCTATTGATTGCCGCCGCCCTTACGCCCATCGTCCACGACGGCGGGGCGCTCTACCCCTATATCTTCCCCAAGACGGTTTTCTTCCGGGTTTTGATGGAGTTCGCCCTGGTCCTTTTCGCCGTTTTGAATATCCAATCTCTTATATCCAATATCCGGTCTCCAATTCGCTGGGTGGCCCTGCGGAGCCCGCTCGCCATCGCGCTCGGGGCGTTCTTTCTCGTCGCCGCTCTCTCGCTCATCCCGGCCGCGGATCCCTACCGGGCGTTCTTCGGGGACGTGGAACGGAGCGAAGGCCTGTTCGGCCTCCTGCACTTCGCGGTTTTCTTCCTCCTTACCGCGACCCTTTTCGAACGCCGGGATTGGCATAATTTCATGCGGCTTTTCCTCCTGGGCGGCCTCATCGCCCTTCCTGCCGCCCTCCTTCAATTCGCCGGGGTTTCCATCTCGGATTTCCTGCCCGCTGAAGGGCGGCCGGGCAGTTTCATGGGCAATCCGGCCTTCCTGTCGGTCTATGCCATGCTCCTTCTTGCCTTCGGACTTCTGGTCGCCCGGGAGGGCCGGCGGGAGAATTTCCGTCCGGACGTGTGGCTGGGCCTCCTCCTCGCCGCCCTGACCGTGCCGGTGCTGCTTGTCGCGAACACCCGCGGCGCCCTGGTGGGCCTCGGCGCGGGGGTTCTTTTCGCGCTTATTTATCTGGCTTTCCGGGTCGGGAGTCGGGAGTCGGGAGTCGGGAGTCGGCGGGATCTAACTCAAATCGCGCGGTATCTGCTGGCTGGCCTTGCGATATTCGCCGGCCTATTCTGGTTCACCCGCCAGGCGCCCGTCTGGCAGAATATCCCCGGCCTGGACCGCCTGAGCCAGACCTCTCTTTCGGACGACACCACCCGCACCCGGTTGCTCGCCGCGCGAACGAGCTGGAACGCGTTCAAGGAAAAACCCGTTCTGGGCTGGGGCATCGAGAATTACAGCCGGGCGTACAATCTGCACTACGAGCCGCAGTTCGCCGAATACGAAGAAGCCTGGTTCGACCGGGCGCACAACAAAATTTTCGATCTCCTGGTCATGCAAGGGGCGCTCGGCCTCCTCGCGTATCTCGCCGTGTTCGGCCTTGCCTTCTTCGCGCTCTTCCGGCACCGGGACCGGACGGCCGTCGCGGTTTTGGGCGGGCTCCTCGTCGCCTATTTCGTCCAAAACCTGTTCCTGTTCGACAATACGGACACGTATCTGGGATTCTTCGCCGTTCTGGGCTTCATAGGGAGCCGTCGGTCGGGAGCCGAGAGTCAGGAGTCATCGACCGGCGATCGCGGGCCGGTGGTCGGCGTCCTCCTGGTCGCCGCCGCCGCGGTCGTCGCCCTCTACTCGCTCTATGCCTGGAATGCGGTGCCGTATCTCGATACCCGGGCTTATATCGGCGCGATGAAGACCAAGGTGGGGGAGAAGATGATGGCCGCAAGCGACGCCTTCCTCTCTCCCGACACTTTCGTCCAGGGGGCCATCCGGTATCAGTTCCTGCTGACCCTCTATGACAACCGTACCTTCTCGAACTCTTCCTTCGGACCCCTGAACGACAAGGCGCTCGCCGCAAGCGAGGAATTCCTGTCCCGGGAAGGGGACAACGTCCGGTATCGCATCACCATGACCGAGGTCTATCACGAGAAGGCGAAGGAGGACTTAAAATTCTTCGCGGAGGCGGAGCGGCACATTCGCCGGGCCCGGGAGCTCGCGCCCAAGCGCCAGCCGGTCCTGTACCAGCTCGCGTTCAATCTGGCCGGCCAGGAGAAATATCCGGAAGCCGAAGCGGTCGCGCGCCAAGCGATCGAGCTCGACCCCCGGGTGGCCAAATCCCATTACCAGCTCGCCCTGGTCCTGGCGCTTAAGGCGGATGACCCCAAGAACGTCGCGGAACAGCAGGAATTGCGGGCGGCGGCGGAGCGCGAGTTAGATCTCGCGCGGGAAATGGGCTTCGTCCTCCTGATGGAGTCCGATCTCACGAATATGCTCACCATGTACAACGCCTGGGGCCGGACGGACAAGGTCCTAGAGGTCCTGGAAGAGATACTGCGGCGCTTCCCGAAGCCCCAGTATTACGGCCAGGCCTTGGCGGTTTATCTCGAAAAACGGGACGCGGAGTCCTTCATCCGGATCGCGGAAGCACTGAAGCGGGCGGATCCGGCCCTGGCTGATGATATGGATGTGCTCATCGACCTCGCCCGGCGGGGAAAGTGGGAGATACTCGATAATCTGGAGTAGGAATATCGGATATTAGAGATTGGATATTGGGCGATTTCCAGTTTCTTGTCTCCCATCTCCAATGTCTGATATCCAGTCCCCAATTTCCAATATCCCCTGCATTTGCTATACTATTTCCGTAGGCCAAAGGTCGAAAATTCGCCAAAACGAAAAAAATGACCAAAGAAGGATTGGTGGAGGCCGTAATGAAAGCGGCCGGAATCGAGACCAAGGCCCAAGCCCATCGGGCGGTGGAGGCGGTATTCGACGCCATTACGCAAACCATGGGTCGCGGCGAGGACGTGGCCATCACCGGTTTCGGCACTTTCCGCGTAGCCAAGCGGGCCGCCCGGGAGGGCCGCAACCCCAAGACCGGCGAGAAGATTCAGATCGCCGCCTCGGTGAAGCCCA
>CAZCTJ010000007.1:4698-6912 GCA_964501675.1 uncultured Candidatus Saccharibacteria bacterium | reverse complement strand
GGCCGCAACCCCAAGACCGGCGAGAAGATTCAGATCGCCGCCTCGGTGAAGCCCAAGTTCCGCGCCGGCAAGTCCCTGAAGGAAGCGGTGGCCTAGTTCATACTCGAAGATCATTAAGACGGTCTTAACGAAAATCCCCGCCGTTTAGCGGGGATTTTCGTGTTCCGGGAGGGCCGGATTATATGGGCAGATACTTTTTGACCTCTTCCGAAAGGTCCAAGAAGCTCTTGTAGGTCGCGGAAAGCGCATCCAGAGCCGCCCGCTCGAGCTGCATGGTGTCCTCGGTGGCGGCGGAGCGGCGCAGCGCCAGGCGGGCCTGCTCATTGAGCTCGCTCGCGCGGCGGAGATTCCGCTCGCTTTCCGCGTACCGGTTGCGGATGTTCTCCTGTTCGATGAGCTTCAGCATCCGGATGGTCTGGCCGATCTGCTTATAGCGGGTCTCCGCCACGTTCAAAAGTTCTCGATTCTCCCCCCACAGCACCAGCGAGCCGGCCTCCTCGGACAGGGGCTGATAGGTCTTCGCCCGCCAGTCCTTAAGCTCCTTGGCCAAGTTCTTGTTCTCCGCGAGGGTTCCGGTTCCCGCCTTTTCCAGCTGGGCGCGATAAAAATTCCGCGCGTTCTCCAGACCCTTCAATACGGCCGCCTTCCGGAAGACGATGTCGTCCGTAAGCTTCGCTCCCTCCACGCTCGCGTGGAGCTTGCCGGCCTCTTCCTCCGCGCAGGCGAGCACGCTTTGCAGAAGTTCCTGCCGGAGCACAAGTTCCTGCTCCGCTTTCTTCTCGGTATCCTCGGCTTCCTGGCCGATAAAATCGGTCAGGGCCTTGGCGCGGACGTCCAGGTCGCATTTGACGCTCTTGGCCTCCGCCGCGGGGACGGGGGAAGAAGCTACGGCGGTTTCCGCCCCGAGCGCCGGGGCGCCGAAAGACAGGAAAAACAAGGCCGCGAAGCCGATGCCCAGGATGTTGTTCTTCATGGTTCTCATTATTCGGAAAGCAGGTCCAAGGCCTGATCCATACCCGTGCCGGAGGAGGTCGTGGCGCTCAAGGAAAGCCCCAGGTCCTCCGCTTTCTTCTGAACCTCTTCTTTCACGGGCTCCGGTTCCGCCTTCGGGGCCTCCGCCGACGGCGCAGGCTCCTCGGCCGGGAGGTAATTCAATTTGGCGAGCTCGAAATGGACATCCACGGCCTCCGCTTCCGCCTGCAGGCTCGCGGGATCCAGGCTGGTAAGCTTATAGGGCGAAAGATTCTTCCAGAGCGAGACGCCGCCCAGGACCAGTATCAAAAACACTCCGGTCAAAGCGATGGCGGAGCCGAATTCCAGTCCGTGCACCAGCACCCGCCAGGGGCTCCAGAGCGGCTGTTCGGTTACGGGGGATTCCACGATCATGCTCCGCGAACGCCGGGTATAGCCGGAGTCGGGTTCGATCTTCTTCAGTTGTTTGAGTGTCCGGAGGATGTCCATATTAGGAGTCCAGTGCCGATTTCAGCTGTTTTACCGCTCGGTGCTGCAGGAGTTTCACCGCGCCTTCGCTTTTGCCGATGGCCGCGGCCACCTCCTTGATGCTCAATTCTTCCACGAAACGCATTATAAGGATGTCCTGGTAGTCGGACTTGAGCGTAAGTATCGCCGCTCGCACCCGGCTGAGCGTGAGCTTCATCTCCGTTTCCGCCTCGCTTTCGGAGACGATACCCAGGTCCTCGGGGTTCATCTGGGACAGGGTCGTTGTCGGGCGCTTGGCCCGGTAGTGGTCGATGACCTGATTTCTCGCGATCTGGTAAAGCCAGCTCGAGAAGGGATAGCCCAGATGCCTATAGTTTTTGATGTTCTGCCAGGCCGACAGGAATACCTGATGGGTGAGGTCCTCAGCTTCCTCACGCAGGCCGACCTTGATCATTACGAACCGGTATATTTTCGGTTGGTAATGGTCGTAGAGCAGGCCAAAAGCCGAGGCCTCACCCCTTACGGCGCTTTCAATTATCTTATCTTCGCCGTCCAACATAGAAAACGTTAGAGATTGGGCTTGGTTACGGGTAGAAAATAGCAGCCGGAGGCTGCCAATTCGGGGGATTTAAGGAAGGAAAACGACCGATTTGGTTGGTCTTTTGCTTACCGGCCCATTTTACCACTTCCGCGGGAAAACGGCAAAAGAACTTCGATTCGCGCCTGACGAGGGGCGGACTCGTTTTCCCTGCCCGTCCGGTCGGGCGGGACTTG
>CAZCTJ010000007.1:0-4688 GCA_964501675.1 uncultured Candidatus Saccharibacteria bacterium | reverse complement strand
GGCCTGTATCTCGCTCCGCCGCGGAACCGAGCCGGCGGAGCTCCGATAACCCCTGCGTCAGGTGCGGATCTCCGTTAGCGGCGGACGGACGGAATGGATCTGGCCGTTTTTAGTCCTCCGTTGTCCGATTCCCTCCGCCACAAACAAAAAGAACACTCCCGAGGAATGTTCTTTCCCGCCGAGATGAAGGACATAGCCGAAATAACGCTGAATACCTGGGACCCGTCTTGGCTTTTTGTGGCAACGCCTAGCGGATTCCTATTTACGCCGTGCCGCTTTGTGGCCGATAACAAGGGCCAAATGTGGCAACTTTCTGAGAATTGGGCCGAAAAGCGAATTCAGGACAAATATCTGGAATTACTTAAGGATTTTGAATTTCCTCGGGCAAGCGTGGCTACAACCACCTAGATACGCCTAGGCCGCAGCTAGAGTGATATCCTCGGCGGGAAACTGCGGATCGCGTAGACTCATGACTGATGCCGCGAGACCCCTTAAGGCGGCTAGAATTTCCTCCGGCTCGGCACGGACCACCCGTACACCCTCCGGAAGAGAATTCAGCAGGCGATGCTTATTCATTAAATCCTCATCTAGAAACACGGCTATCCCTGTGTCGGTGGATTTGCGAATCAGCCTGCCGAACCCCTGTTTGATTGCAAGAGCAGCAAGCGGCTCATAGTATTCGCCATAGCTGTTTCCTCCAGCCTCATCGATTTCGGCACATCGAGATTTGATAAGAGGGTTGTCCGGTCGGTCGTAAGGAATTTTTACCATGAAAAGACTCCTCAGGGATATTCCCGGAACATCAATCCCTTGCCAAAGTGTCTTTGTTCCGATCAAGGCAGAATCTACGTCGTTCTTGAAATCCCGAACTACTGATGTTACGGAATTGCCCCTAGTCTGTCTCAGGAGCCAAATATTGTGGTGTTTTAGGGGTGTATCGAGCGCTCGATAAAGAACGTCCACTTGGCCGTGACTAGAACATAGCACAAGCGATCCTCCTCCGGACGCAATAATCGCTCGTTCGAGGAAGGGCGCAGCCTTCGCAAGGTGATCCTCAGGCTTCCCCGAGTATGCTATGCCTTTCGGGACCAGGAATTTGCACTGTCTTGCGAGATCAAACGACGATTTAAAAAGCTGATATTCGATCTTCGCCGCGTCGACAAACCGAGTGCCACAACGGTGAGCAAAGAAATTGAAACTCTTGTCCACCGTAAGCGTGGCCGACGTCAGGATGACCGACGAGAAGTTGTCATACACATACTGCTTCAAATATGGCGCCACAGAGAGCGGCGCGGCTTTGAGCTCTACGATATTCCCGGCACGCTCGAGATATCGTACGTACTCTTTCGTGGTGCTAGTGATTGCACTGAGTGCACGTAGCAGACGACCAATTGCAAGGACTCGTGTCTGAATGATCTTCGCGAAGCGCGGTGAATCTGTCTTGGCACCAATGAGACCGAGGCTTTTGTTGATGCCCCGCAAACGCACCGCTAGATCCGCAAGTGAAGCCACGAAAGCCTTTTTGAGCGCAGAATCGCCTGGAATATCGTCCAGCATCTGATATAGGTTTCCAGGGGCGGGATGTTTATCTGGTATGAGCTGCGGCAAAAGATCACTAAAGAGAACTTGTACTAGGAGTTTCGTATCCGCTTCCGCTCGTTCAAAGCTGCCAGCTTCTTTCAAGAGGTATTGGGTCCCCTTTTGTTGCGCGATAGACTTTACAATGCCTATGACGCCTCGCTTACCGTAAAGCTGCTTTAGGAGCAGCTGGAGACTGCCCTCGGATACCACCTGCTCCCAGGCCGAGGTCGCGTCGTCCTCTAGGTGATGGGCTTCGTCAAAAACGATGAATTTAGCCTCGCCGGGGAATACTGTATGGCTGTAGGACTTCGGGGGCGCTTCTGGATCCGGTCGGAGGGGCTCTTCTGAATCCTCATCCGGAATCATGATCCCTGAAAGGGCTATTGCATGGTTGATAATTACCAAATCGGCATCCCTGGCTCGGAGGCGAGCTTTTGCGAGAAAACACTTTTGGGTGCTATAGAGATCACACGTTCCCGCGCCACACAGTTCGTCGGTGTTGCAAACTTCTGCCTCAATTCCCTTAGACATCTTGTCGCGAAGCCAGTATGGAAGTTCCTCCCAATCGCCACGCTTTGTATCAGTGATCCAGGAGGAGAGAAGGAGATAGACCAGTTTCGGTGTAAACCTGGGACCACTCTCATAAAATGTGTACAGGGACCGCTGTGACAGCTCCTGAGACAGTTCATCGCCCCATTCATCAAACTTTTGAAGACACACATAATTTCGTTTCCCTTTCAAAACCGCCACCTGTAGCTCAGGATGAATGCTTTCCTTGAGATGCGGAATCTCTTTTACGAATAGCTGATCCTGAAGGGCCTTCGTATGCGTGGACACAATCAACGGGATTTTGTTCTTGAGCGCAAAGAGAAGTGATGGCACCAAGTAAGCCTTCGACTTACCCGTTCCTGTCCCGGCCTCAATAACAGCGTGCCGATGATTATTGAAGGATTCCGCAATGAGAGCCGCCATCGCTCTTTGCTCAGGGCGGTCTTCGGAGTAATCCCCGCTTGATCCGACGCCCGGCCGGAATTGCTTCTCTACGTCGTCGGGTGCGAGCCGTTGGGTTTCGAAGGCGATCGTCTCCTGCTTTACGTTGCTTTTGCGATACGGCTCGTAATCAGCAACTAGGCTGGAGATGAGGTCGACTTGCTTGGATCCTCCGGGAAGAAACGATGCCCACCACCAACCAGTACGCTCCGCGAGACTCTTGAGCGCCTCACGGATCTTCTTCGGCTTTCTGCTGTACTCTTCTTGTAACTTTACAATGGCAGAGAACTCCATATCGCAATCCGTCAAGGCACGATGCTGGACGGTCAGAAAACCGAACTGTTCCGCGAGAGCGGACATTGAATGACCCGATAAGTTGGTCGGGAGAACGAAAAACGCGAACTCCATGGAGTCGTGTTTGGACGCGAACCGGAGTCCTTCCCGTTCTAGAATCGGGAAGTCGAACGCAAAACCATTATGGGATACAACTGGCCGTTTCTCGATAAATGCATCGAGATCGGCGATAACCTGAATTAGGGGAGGTGCCCCACGAAGCATGTCCTCGGTAATACCAGTCAACCGCTTTACGGCTTCAGGGATTTCGCCGGAATAGGCAACAAAGGAGCTGTACTTCTTCTTAATTGCCTTGCCCTCGATTAGAAGAGCCCCGACTTCGATGATTGAGGTATTCTGGGGGTCGAGGCCTGTCGTTTCGATGTCTAGGACAACGTATTCCATCGCTTTACTACAGATGTAGTAAAGCGACCAAAAGGCAATACTGTCAATAAACGAGCCGTAGGCGATTGACACGCCCTCAGGGGCTCTTACAATCGAAGCATGATGAGCCCGTGCCAAAAATGCTCGCAAAATGCGTGGGCCTACCGGGTCCGAGATAGAATTGTACATGCTACCTGCGAAAACTGCGGGAATGAGGTTGAATTTCCCGCCGGGCCTACCAAACGAACCCAAGAACTACAAGAAGGCGATAAATGCGACCGGCGAGATCGTGATTGTCCCGGAACGTTGTCATGGAAAACAAGCGATAAGATGAATGCAAAAAGAATCAAGCGAGCATTCCACTTTGAGCGATGGTTAAAATGTTCGGAGTGTGGTGCGAACTTCTATTCTGAAAGATACAAAATCCTGCACGACGTGGGGCCCGATGGTGCGATTCGCTTTCGTCGAGCCAAGGAGAGCTAAACTCTCCAAAAGAATCGGCTATTCGAGAAAATTCCCTCGCACGGGCTCATTCCCCTTCGGCAGCGGCCGGGACACGAGGGCGACAAAGTTCATCAGCTTATTCGCCTCTTATGTCGGCCTGACCGAGCGTCAGCTCCTCCCCGAACTCCTTCTTCCAGATCTCGATGAATTCCTTCAGTTCCTCTTCGCTGAATTTCATGTACGGAATGTACCGTACAGGTACGGCGGTACAAGGGCAGTTGTACACAAAGAGTTTGCCGCCTCCGTCACATTTCCCCGCCTTTTGCCTTGCGGCGGAACGGCTAAGCTTTACGCGTGAGAGGCCGGGCTTTGCGCCCAAAGGCCTGTTTCGCGTAAGGGAGCGGGTGAAGGGAATCGGACCCTCGTCTTCGCCATGGCAAGGCGACGCACTACCACTGTGCTACACCCGCTTTCGCTAGGGCTTCAGCGAGGCAAGCCCGCTCGAAGCGAAAGCAAGAATATCCTACCCGATGCGCTCCGCTAATTCAAGACGATTCAATCCGCCTACGGGGGTTCGGCGGGGCCGATCACCCGGGGCGGTCCGGAAGGGCCCCTGAAAGTGGTGCTGGCCGGCGAGGCGGGGGTGGAGCCGGACGCCGACTGTACGGAGGCGGGAGCGAGCGGCGGAAGGCCGTTGGAATTCACCGCAGGTTCCGGCCCGGCCGGTGCGCGGGAATCGGATCCGACGCCGATATCCAAGGTGTCCATGAGGATGGACAAGAAAACCAGCCCGAGTATCGCCGTAAGCAGGATTCCGACCAAAAATAATCTCATCCAGATGAATTTTATCACAAGCGGCGAAGTTGAGCCGTGCAACGCCGGTATTCAGCGTTTTCGTTCTGTGCGCCCCCACGAGGTAATCGAACGAAACCGCTTCGCGGTTTCCTGACAACCTC
>CAZCTJ010000006.1:0-21304 GCA_964501675.1 uncultured Candidatus Saccharibacteria bacterium | reverse complement strand
GATGAACAGGAAGACCACCGTGAAGATCATATTCACGAACACCTTGATCGGATCCGCTCCGAGCGGATCGGTGCCGGTCCTGGACATTTGATCCAGGCGCATATACATGACCACCAGCCAAGAGCCCCAGTCCAATTCGTCCATGGCCTGCGCCAGCGTCTTGGGACCGCCGTTCATGACCCGTTGGGGATCGAACGCGCCAGTCAGGCGATTCGCGAACTCCTTGGAGCTCTCGGACCAGTTGTCGGCGGCCGGGGAGACCTGGCCCATGAAGTACATGGACAGCGAATCGGTGAAGTGGAGGACCGCGCCCGCGACGACCAATCCGAAATTCACCGCGACCGCCATAAGCATCAGCTTCCAGAGCATTTGCTTCACCCCGTAGGTCTGACTGCGCAGGATGGTCATGACCGCGACCACGATGATGCCCAGGATGAAACCCAGGTTCGCGATGGCCAGAGACACGCTGAAGCCTACCTTGACCACGGGCATGTCGAGTATCTTCGGCGTGAGCACGAGCATATAGTGGATCAGAGCGGCGCCCAAGGCGATGAAGAAATACATCGCCCGCGACGCCCAATGAGCCGCGTATATCATGCCGCATTGCGGCAAGGATTTGGCGCAGTCCAGGAATCCGGGAGTATTGGAACTTTGGCCCCTTACCGCCAGCGGCAAAACGGCCGCGAGCAGGGCAAAGGCGGCCAGGGCCAGGAGGATCTTTTTATTGCGCAGGAACATTAGACCGTTTCGGTCCGAGCTTCCTATATATTCTAACCTATTTATCCTCCGCCGGAATCCCCAGTCAGCGCGAGCCAGCGGAGCCGCCGTTCCCGAAGCCGTCCGCGCCCGCCGCTACGGCCGCGCCTCCCAGGCCCTTGGCGATCGATTCCCCCACCCCCGCCGCATATTCGCCGGCGATGAAGTACTTGCTCTTGGCCTGGAACAGGGGGGCGATCGTCTTCACGCGCGCCGCGACCTCCGCCTCCGTTTTTTGTCCAAAACCCGTGCCGAAGTTATAAAGAACGCCTTTGAGCCAGGGCTTGGAGAGGCCCCACCAGTTGGCCGTGATGCCCGCGGAATAGCCCGCGCTCAAGTGGACGAAGATCGGCTTGCCGGTCAGGCCGTCCAGGGCGCGTCCCAATTCCTCCATCTCCGAATCGGTCCAATACCGGTCCGACTCCCGGCCCAGCACGTAAGAGTCCACCAAGGGGTCTATGGCCGGAATTATCCTCTCCCAGGAGGTTTTGACCCGGGTCGGGGAATAGGCCCCGTGGAAATCCGGCGCATCCGAAGGCGCGAGCCAGACCACCGGTTTCAAGCCGGCGTTCGAAAGCTCCGCGAGACGGTTTTGAAATCCGGACGGGTCTTCGTAGAAATTGAATTTCACTCCGCCGTTCTCCCATGCCAGCGCCAGGTACGCCTGGGTGTAGTTGCGGTCGCGCAGGGCCTGCCGGATCTCGTTGCGTTTGGCGACGGCCTCTCCCGCGTAGGTCAGCGTGCGCAGATATCCGCCCCGCCCGTCGGGGACGGTCAGAAAATCCGTTTTTTGGATCGAGGTCCGCGCGGCTCCCGGCGGAGGAGTGAACGAAGATCTAGGTACGGGCGCGGACGGAGAGACCGAAATTCCCGCGCCGCCTCCGCCCACGCCGGAGGGAGGAGCGGCCGAGGTGCATATCCCGGCCGGACCATCCCAGGTTTTCATGAGAACGTTGGTGCGTTCGGACACGCTTCGCACGGAAGAGGTTTGCCTGGCCACCGCGCTCACCATGAATCCGTATTTCTCTCCCGGCACCGGGATGAAGTTCTTAAGGAAACCGATGCTGTTGGAACTGGGATTCAAGGTGTCCGTTCCCTTGCAGGTGCGGCCCTCCCCGAACCATTCCGTGGTCGCCCCGTGCCAGGCCCCTCCCCGGTAGGCGAATATCCAGGGATTGCCGACGATGACCGCGTCCCATTCCGGAAAGGGCGCCACCGCCGGCCAAGTGTTCGTTTTGTCGTAATCCAGGCAATATTCTTCTCCCCGGACGGTGACGGAGCTTAAGGTCCCCGTTTCCTCCCAGCCGCTCACGTCCGTATCGTCCCAGATCACATTGCCCAGGTCGTCCGCGATGGGCGGCGGCGAGGATGCGTCGTTGCCGATGCAGGACCCGCCCAGGATGCCTCCTTCGCCCACCGCGCACGCGATGGCCGCATTGGAAGGATTCCTGGTCCAGGCCACCACGTTCCAATCCCCGGCCGGCAGGTCCACGTAGGTTTCGTCCGGGCAGGTCAGCTTGACCTCGAAGGTCACCGGGTTGCCGTCGAGGTCGGTGGGAGTTCCCGCCTCGTCGAACGTCCATCCCAGCGTGCCTTGGTCCTCGCGCACGTTGCAGTTCTGCATGTTCCGGGTGATGCCGGCGAATCCGTCGCTCGTGCAGCGGAAGCGGACCGTGGCCGGTTCCGGGAGCGAAGACATGACCGAATCGTTGTCGCACCACCAGCCTTCGGTGCCGGAAGGATCCGCTCCGGAGGCGTTCGGCGAATCCATCTCCTTTTCTCCGAGGTTGCATACGCTTTCCTCCACTATGGAATCCAAGCATTCCTGCTGGAGCTCCGGCGGCAAGGTAAGGCACGCCTTGCGCATCTCGTCCACGCACAACGCGTAGGCGTCGCCGGAGAGCCCTTCGCAGTTCTTAAGGGGGTTCCCGGGAGTGACGTTCCCGACCTCCACGCCCAGGAGGCCCTTGTCGCCCCATTGGTTCTTGAAGCTGTTGAAAAGCTTGTAGAGCGCGGAATCCACGAGCGCGTTCATGAGCTCGGTCAGGCGGTCCGCGTTCACGATGCGGTGCAGCGGCGCGAGGAGCGCCTGGTTCACCACGCTGCCGACCGTGGAACCGGGGGTGGTGGTCTTGCGCTCCAGGCATTCGAAGTTGCCCCGGGGCAGGACGGGCAGGCCGTTCGAAGTGGTGGTTCCCGGCGCTTCTTTCCAGCCCCACTTCACGCAGACCACCGATCCCAGATAGCCTCCGGCCGCCACGGTCTCGTCCCGCTTGGCTTCCTTGGCCTTGGAGATCGCGCTCATCACCTCCTCATTCACCGCGAGCAGGCTTCCGAAATAATTGTTGCGTTCCTGGTACGCCGCCCCGTAGGCGAGCCAGCCCCCGTTCTCGAAATCATCGTAGAAATCCTGGATGTTCGAGACCACCCGGTCCAGGGTGCAGCTGGTCCGGAATCTGGGTCCCCGGGCGCCGATGGGCTCCACCGCCACCCGCACCAGCGGCCCGAAGGATTGGCAGAGCTCCGGAGCCACCGATTCGATGACGCTGCCTCCCGCTTCGTTCACCACGTCGTCCATGAATCTCTGCCAATTGGTCACGAACCGCGGCTGGCCCGCGCTTAGCCCCTCGCCCTTCACCCAGCCGACCATCGCCCGGGTCAAGCGGTTCACGACCAGGTCCTTCAATTTCTCCTTGAAATAGTCCTTGGCCCAGTCCACTATCATTTTGCCGAGCGTGGTCCAGGTCCCGGTGGTGTTCGGAATGTCGGTCACCGGCACGAAAAGGGGCAGGGCCAGGGCGTGCGCGACGGGAATGCCGAGAGAGAAGCGTCCCGACGCCGGGGTCCGGCCGAGGAGGTCGGGTATCTTGGCGGCTTCCGCGGCAAGTTCGGTCATGGCGCGCGTCGCCGCCGCCGAGTTCTGTTCCGCTGCGAGCATTATCTTCAACGGATCGTCGCTTTCCGAGGGCAGGCCGAGCAGGAATTTCGTTCTAAGCACCGATTCCCGCGCGGCCAGATGGAAATCGACGAGGTCCGCGGGCACCGCAAGCTCGTCCAGTCTTTTGAGCGACGCGCTGAAGGTGGTCTCGAGCGCGCTCAAGGCCTCCGGGGAAGCCGGTCCGGAGATGAGCCCGCGGATCTGTTCTTCCGGAACTTCCCCCCGCAGGATGGCAAGCACCTGGGACAGGTATTCTTCCTTTTGCTCGCGGGTCGCGCGCGACAAGGTCCGGACATTGTCCGGCTTGAGCGTATTGGGAAGTATCTGGATCTCGTTCGATATACCTGCGGCATAGGTCCCCGGTTTTTCCAGGAACCTTTCCATATATATGTCCGCTTCCGGCACGGTGAGCACGAATTCTTCGCCGTCCACCCAGGGGCCGTCGGGGTTGTTCACGAGCATCCCCTCCATGATGGTCCGGGCCAGATTGTCGGTCAGATTCTCGCTGCCGGAGGGATCTATGGAAGGCAGGGCTTCGGTGAAAGCGGAACCGGCCGGAAGCGGCTCATCCGCGATCCCCGGCGCGGGTTTCTCTTCGGAACCCGTAGAGAACCAAACCGCCACGGCAGCCACGGCGGCGATGGCCAAAAATCCCTTGATCAGGGCGGAAGCGTTCGGATTTTCATTCCGCGTTCCGGGCATGCTCATGAATTATCTCATTTTACCGCGTCTTTAACGAGTTCCCGCCCATATCCGGTGCCAGCCGGTAGGTGGCATAATCCTTGCTCGAAACCACGCCGAAGGTGCCGTTCTTGAGGTTCGGCGCCAGGTTCGGGACGTAATTCCCGTGTTCGGCGTCCACGAACACGGTCTGCTCCGTGTTCGGGATCTTGCGGCCGGAGGAGTCGAGCGCGAGGAAATAATTGAAGATGTTGTCTTGGGCCATGGACGTCAGGCCGAAGCTGTCGGAGACGGGGTTGTACGCCATCACCCCCCAGCCCGGTTCGAGGATGAAGGAATCCTCCTTGTCCGCGGCGTCGCAGCCCCCGAGGAATGCCGCATCCATCGCCCCGACCAGGTTCTGTTTGCCCGAGGTCCAAGCCGCGAGGTAGCGCTCATCCTTCGAACCGAAAGCCAGTTTCGGCTGACCCAGCGCGTCCGTGGCGAGGATGCTCTCCGGACCCACGTCCAGAGTAGACGCATCCACTCGCCGCAAGGCGATGGAGCTTAGGTTCTCGTCCCGGTTCACGGTGTAAGCCACGCAGTATTCGTTCTCTTTCTCGTTCACCGCCACGACCGGCTCGCCCTGGAAAAAGATCAGACTGTTGTCGGCCACTCGCACCACCGGTCCCAAGGCGCCCGTTTCGGCGTCGATGGTCCGCAGATAGCTGAATATCCCCCCGGAACGATGTTCCCAGGCCAGCACGAATTTTTTGTTCAGGGAATCGTAGGTCAAACTTTGGCCGGAGACCAAGCGGCCCATTCCCGACAGGCCCTGGGTGATGTTGAGCAAGGACCCCATTGCGCCGTCGGGAGAAACCAACCGTCCGTGGATCTCGTTGGTGGCGCCCACCGCATCGAATTCCTGCGCCCAGACGACCAGATACTTTCCGACATTCGGAGCGAAAGCGACCCGCGGCGCGCCTTGGAAAAGGCCGGTCGGGTTGAGCATGAAAATGGACGAACCTTCGTAGTCCCCCGCCGCGTTCCGGCGGACGAATGTTCCCCAGGTCTGGATCTCCTCGCTGCCCCCGCTTATCCCCTGGCTGGCTATGAGCCACTGATCATCCCCGGGATTATGGGCCAGGCCCCCGTTCCATCCGGGAGTGGCCTCCACCAGGAATTTTTCCTCCTGCATCCGCGCGCGGATCTGCAGATAAGCGATATTGGAAGAAGGCGGATCCCCGATGCGCACCGCGTATTGGCCGACCGGAATGTCCCTGGGCATTCGGACCCAGATCTCGGTGCCTTCCCGGAAAGGCCCGCCGCCATCAAGAACGATCACCTGGCCCTCCGCGCTGGTCAGATTGACCGTCGCATCCGTGAAATTCTCGCCGAGGATCATGGTCATGGCTCCGGTCCAGCCGGGATTCGGTGCCACCATGGTGATGGTGGAACTGGTCGTCTCGCCCGGTCCCGGTCCGGTCCCTCCTCCGCCGCCCGCGAGCAGGCAGTCCGATTTCAATTCCGGCGGCAGAAGCTCGCAGGCCCGGCGCATCTCTTCCTCGCAACCGCTGAAGAACATGCTGGACATGCCCTTGCAGGGATTGTCGAAGCTCACCAGGGATTGGGTGCTCACGTCGACGCCCAAAAGTCCCTGGTCGCCCTTGGCGTCCTTTTTGCTTTGGAAAAGCTTGTAGAGCGCGGAATCCACGAGCGCGTTCATGAGCTCGGTCAGGCGGTCCGCGTTCACGATGCGGTGCAGCGGCGCGAGGAGCGCCTGGTTCACCACGCTGCCGACCGTGGAACCGGGGGTGGTGGTCTTGCGCTCCAGGCATTCGAAGTTGCCCCGGGGCAGGACGGGCAGGCCGTTCGAAGTGGTGGTTCCCGGCGCTTCTTTCCAGCCCCACTTCACGCAGACCACCGATCCCAGATAGCCTCCGGCCGCCACGGTCTCGTCCCGCTTGGCTTCCTTGGCCTTGGAGATCGCGCTCATCACCTCCTCATTCACCGCGAGCAGGCTTCCGAAATAATTGTTGCGTTCCTGGTACGCCGCCCCGTAGGCGAGCCAGCCCCCGTTCTCGAAATCATCGTAGAAATCCTGGATGTTCGAGACCACCCGGTCCAGGGTGCAGCTGGTCCGGAATCTGGGTCCCCGGGCGCCGATGGGCTCCACCGCCACCCGCACCAGCGGCCCGAAGGATTGGCAGAGCTCCGGAGCCACCGATTCGATGACGCTGCCTCCCGCTTCGTTCACCACGTCGTCCATGAATCTCTGCCAATTGGTCACGAACCGCGGCTGGCCCGCGCTTAGCCCCTCGCCCTTCACCCAGCCGACCATCGCCCGGGTCAAGCGGTTCACGACCAGGTCCTTCAATTTCTCCTTGAAATAGTCCTTGGCCCAGTCCGCGAGCATCTTGCCCAACTTGCCCCAGGTGACCGCGGTGTGAGCCGGGTCGTTCACGGGCACCACCACCGCGTGGGCGGTGGGGAAGAAGCCGCCTCCGGCCGGCAGGGCGGAGATGCTCTTCGGCAGTTTTTTGGATTCCGCGGCGAGCCGTTCCGCGGCGGCTAAGACCGCCCGATGGTTCTCTTCGAGCGAGAGCAGGGCCTTCAGAGGGTCGGAGCTCTCCGGAGAAAGGGAGATTATCTCGTCCAGGCGGACCAGCGATTCCCGGGCGGCGATGTGCAGGGAAAGGAATTCTTTGGGCGGTCTGAGCGCGTCCAGCCTCTTGGCCGACTGGGCGAGGACCCCGCTTACGGAGTTCAAGATCTCCGGGGAGGGCGATTCTTCGAGCAGGGCTTGGATTTCGGGGACCAAAAGGTTGGCATCGAATATTTCCGTGAATTTCCGGAGATAGGCAGATCTTTCCTCTTCGCTCGTTTTTTCCAGGACCGGAACGGATCCCGGCGCGGTGCCGCGGGAGATGGTTTCCGCCTGGGCGATGGTGAGCGCGGTCACGGTTCCGGGGGTGGACAGGAACTGCTCCAGGTATGCCTCGGGAGACGGCGCTAAGAGCACGTCTTCCTTAACCACCGTGCGCGGACCTTCGGGATTGTTGATCAAAAGCCCCTCCGCGAAGGTCCGGGCAAGCTTATCGGTCAGATTCCGGTCGTTCCTTTCCGCCGGGACCAGGTCGGCGGGCAGGGCTTCCGTGAAAGCGCTCGAAGGTCCGGCCGCGAGCGGCAGTGTTCCCGGAATGAGCGGCTCCGGATCGGAGCCGGACAGCAGGAAGGCGGCCAAAACCGCCGCTCCGGAAAGAGTCAGAAAGACGATGATTAGCCGCTGCGGATTCATGTGTGAGGATCCCTTGCCTTGATTATAAATCATCCGCGGAAGTCCCATAAGCCCCGCTTGAAGCGGACTCGCCGCGGTCCTCCGGGTTCGCGGCCCCGTCGCGATCTTTAACGGGATAAGCCCGGGCCAGCTTGAACATCTCCGGCATGCCGAGATCTTGAGGTCTTTGGTCGCCGGAAACGCCCGCCTCCCCCAGCACCTTCTCCGCCCTTTCCCGGTCCGTTCCGGAAGAGATGTTGTTCCGAACGGTTTTCCGCGGCTGCCGGAAAAGCAGGCCAAGAATGCGATCGAATCTTTCGGGAGAAACGGGCGCCACTTCCCGCTTTTGCCTGAGCCGGATGATCGCGGAGTCCACCTTGGGCGGCGGAAGGAACGAGCGGGCGGGCAAGTTCCCCAATATCTCCGGCTCCGCCCAGAATTGGACGGAAGCCGCCAGCCGGTTCATCCGCGGCGGCTTCGCGGCGATCCTTTCCGCGACCTCTTTCTGGAGGGTGAAAACCGAAAGTTCCGGCCGGGGTTCAAGGGCGTACAGCAGCCGGAACAAGCGGCCGCTTAAATAATAAGGCAGATTCCCGGCCAACTTCAGGGCGGAAGCTTTTTTCGCGATCCCGGGTATGGCTCGGAGCGCATCCTCGTGTACGATCCGCACCGGTTCCGAACCGAGGGACCCCAGGAGCGAGACCGCCAGCCGGCGGTCTTTTTCGACAAGAACGAGTTCCGCGCCCGCTTCCTTGGCCCGGGGCAGCAGGAACCGCGTAAGCTCTCCGTGTCCCGGACCTATTTCCACGATCGAATCTCCCGCTTCGATCTCCAGGGCGGAGGCGATGCGCCGGAGCGCCCCGGCATCGCGCAGAAAATGTTGTCCCAGTTTGGGCATATTGGTATTATACATAAGAAATGCGCCCGCCCCTTTTGTCTTTTTTGGGAGTCATCCTAGCGCTTTTGATTCTCGGTGCGGCGGTTTTCAATCCCCAGTCTCCGCCCGTCTCTGGGCCGGCGATTTCCGGTCCGGTTCCCCCGGCGGAAAGCTCTCGTCCCGCGAGCGCTTTTATTCCCGCATACCCCGCCCCGGCCGATCCGCCCCGTCCGGCGGAAAATCCCCCGTCGGCGGGGGATTTCTCCATCCGATCCTGGGGTGAGAATATTTTGGACCGGGTCGTGCCCCGCTCCGAGCCGCAATATCTGGTCCTGGAATTGGAACCCGGCGAGGAAGATCCCGCCGGCATATCGGACGCATCCGGTTTTTTGGATCACTTCGGAAATCACCAGCGGGAACTCTCCGTTTCCGGGGAGGAATACGCCAAGATACCCAAGGATGAGCAGGGCATTCCGCTCTTGCCGACGGAACTCGTGGAGGCCGGACTTTTGAGCTCTCGGCCGCAGTATGCGGAAGGCGCGGCGGTCTATCGGACCGTTCTAGAGAAGCAAATAGAGTTCTTCAAGGCGGTGCCCGCGAAAGGCGAGGCCGCCGAGATCAAGGCCAAGGCGATCGCGGTGGATCGCCTGACCGTCGAATTGATCGGTAAATTCGAATCCTTCCGCGCGGGAGACCTGTCCCGGGCCGAACTCCAGGATTTTTTGGATAAATTCAAGGCCACCGCGGCGCGCGAGAACCGTTCGCTCCAAGCCATGGGACCCGCCTCCGGCTCGGAGCCGGGATGGGTGAAGATTGCCGAGCGCCTGGGCCTGGGAGGGATGGCCCGGGCGGCATATATCCCGTTCGGCGGGCCGGTCACCGCCACCGTGGGTTGCTTCTGCCCTCCGTTCGGTCTCGCGGTCGCGGTGGGTCCGCCCAAGGGAGGGATGTTCTATCTTACGATACCCTTTCTGGCCTCGCCGCTTTTCTTTCCCTTCCGATCGCCGCGGATCGGCTCGCTTGTCCTGGGAGTGGCCACGGTTCCCGCGCCCTGCAACGCGCCCCCCTACTGCCCGGTTCTCTTTCCCGTCGTGATCAGCGCGGGGACCAGCGCGCCGACGAATTGATCGGTCTTAATCCAGGGTGATGTATCTTTCTTCGTCGTCCGAGAACTCCGTCTCGCCGTCCTTCGCGCTTTCGAAGCGAAGCAGCTCCGAGGGGATCTCCGACAGGAAGCGTGAAGGCAGATCATAGAAGGAAAGCATTAGCTCCCGCCGCGCCCGGGTCATGGCGACGTACATCAGACGCCTTTCCTCCTCCACTTCCGCCTCGCTTTCCATGGACCGCGCGTGAGGCAGAATGCCCTCCACGGCGCCCAAGAGATACACCCGGTCGAATTCCAAGCCCTTGGCGAGGTGGATGGTCATAAGCTCCACCGGCCGGGATTCCTCCTCTCCCCGTTTCAGCTCATCCGTGGCCTGCAGAAGCGCGATGCGTTCCAGAAGCTCCGGCAGTTCCCGGAATTGGCCCGCGAAATGGATGAGCTCCGCGATGTTTTCCCGCCGCTCTGCCGCGTTCGGAAAGTTCTTGACCAAATAGGTCATATAATCGAACACCCGCAGGAACATGTGGATCAAGGCGACCGGCGAAGCATCCGGAGGGTTTTGGGACGCTTCCGCGAACTCCGAAAATTTGGCGCGATTAAAGGTGCGCGCGAGCCGGGACCGGCTCACCTCGTCCTGCGGATTCAGCGCGAACCGCAACCCCGCGACCACGTCCCGGATCTCCCGCCGCTCGTAGAATTTGAGTCCGCCGAACACGCGATAGGGAACGCCGCGCTCGATGAGCGCCTGCTCGATCGCCCGGGATTGCGCGTTCACCCGGTAAAGCACCGCGTTCGCGCTCCGGGGGTCGTCCGTGAGATTGCGGCGGAGATCTTCCGCGACCTGCGCCGCTTCCTCATCTTCGTCGCCGAACTCCCGGAGGCGCACCGGCTCCCCTTCCGGATTTTCGGTCCAGAGCTCCTTGGGCTTCTGTTTGCGGTTGTTGCGGATGACCGCCGCGGCCGCCTGGATGATGTTCCCGGAGGAGCGGTAATTCTGGTCCAGCACCACCACCGACGCTTCCGGCCAGTCCGTCTCGAAATTCAGGAAGATCTCGAAATTCGATCCCCGCCAGCTGTAGATGGTCTGCTGATCGTCGCCCACCACCGAGATCCGCCGGGATTCTCCGGACAGGAACCGGACGAACTCGTATTGCTTGTTGTTCAGGTCCTGATATTCATCGACCAGGATGTGGGAGAACATTTTCCTGTACTTCGCGAGCTTTTCCGGCCGGGTGCTCCACAGCGCCACCGGTTTCTGGATCAGATCGTCGAAATCGAACGCATTGTTGTCCCGGAGCGCCTGCTCGTATTCCGCTTCGAGCTTCGGAACCAGACGTTCGGAAGGCGAGCCCGCCGCGAGGTCGTCCCGGGCCATGATGGAGTTCTTGATCTCGGATATCCGGCCCAGGAACCAGGATGCCCCCTCTTCCGGTTTGGTTTTTTGCGCCTTAAGCAGTTTTTTCATGACCTGCAGGGAATCCGAATCGTCGAAAATGACGAATTTCCGGTTCCTGCCGAAGGCGGCGCACTCCGCCCGCAAGATGCGGGCACCCAGGGAGTGGAACGTGCCCAGATAGGGCCGCTTGTACTTGGAGCGAAGAACGTCGGAGAGCCGGTCCTCCATCTCTCGGGCGGCCTTGTTGGTGAAGGTAAGCGCCAAAATGCGCTCCGGAGGCACGCCCTTCCGGATCAAATGGCGCAGACGGTTTACCAGGGTCCGCGTTTTGCCGGTTCCCGCGCCGGCCACGATGAGCAGGGGCCGGTCCGGCGCCTCCACCGCCTGTTTCTGGCGGGGATTCAGCCCCTCCGCATCCTTGCCGTCGGTTTCTTTTTTCGCCCGCGCCGCTTGGGGCAGGGGTTTTTTTTGGTCGCTTTTCATTTTTTACTTTTTAGGCCGCCTGCCGCCTTGGATTGAGTTCGAAACCGTTATTTGGTAGGATATTTGCATCAGTACTCCCGCAGCCCAACTATATAGCAGGAAGAAGCCATTGGGAATGGCCCTTTTTTTCCTAGCCGCGCTTATTTTGCTTGGTTCCTGGTCCGGGAGCCATGGTTCCCGGGGTTCCGACGGGGTTTGGGGCGGTCCCGCCGACGCGGCCGAACCCGACGATCTGCTTGCGAACGAAGCCGAAGGGTTCCTGAGGAACGTTCCGGAATTGGAAGGAGAAGGCCTGGTTTCTTTGCCGTCGTCTCCGAAAGAGGCGGATTCCATCCCGGCCGCCTTATTTTCCGGCGTTTCCTTGGGGGCCGGCAGCTCCAGATCTGCGGCTACTATATATAAGGTAGACAAGGGCGAGACGCTGACCTCCATTTCGACCAAATTCGGGGTTTCCGTCGAAACGCTCATTACCGCCAACCCGGAGGTAAGAAGCCGGGCGCTCCAGGTCGGACAGGAGCTCACGGTTCTCCCGGTCTCGGGCGTTCTGCACCGGGTCGGAGAAGGCGAGACCGCCGAGAGCATCTCTCGCCGGTTCAAGCTGACCTCCGCCCAACTGCGGGACTTCAACCGCGCGATGGATCTCGCCGCTCTCGCCCCCGGCATGAGCCTGCTCATCCCCGGCGCGGCCGCCGCTTACCGGGAGGCTCCTATGAGCGTCCCTTCCCTGCCGGATCTCGGAGCTTATTTCATTAAGCCCGCGGAAGGGTTCAACTGGGGCAAGCTGCACAGCCGCAATGCGGTGGATATCGCGAATTCCTGCGGAACGGACATCAAAGCCGCCGCGGAGGGCCTGATAGTTCCGGACGGTTCCTGCAGCGGCGAAACCGGCTGGAACAGCGGATACGGGACCTGCCTCACGATCGAACACCCCAACGGGACCAAGAGCCGCTACGCGCATCTCGACGGCAAGGCGGTCGGGATCGGAGATTACGTTGCGCAGGGAGAGATCATTGGAACCATGGGCCGCACCGGCGAGGCCACCGGCTGCCACGTTCACTTCGAGGTGAGCGGCGCCCAGAATCCTTTCGCGAAATACTAGTCACGCCAAGACCCGATCCGCAAAGGCCGGTGAAACCCGCCGGCTTTTTTTGCGTATGCGGGCCCTGCAACATTCGGAATTCTGGTACGTTTCTTTAGAGCGGGGGCGAGGCAGGCAAGACTTCCCAAAGGTCGAAATTGCTGGCCCCCGGCATAAAATAACAAAAAAACAACAACATGGAAGAGATGAAAATGAAAGCCCAGGGCGAGACCGAAGAGGAGCGCCGGCGCCGCGAGGAAGAGCGCAAGAAGCAGGGAGGCTAGAGCGAAGAGAGGCGGTCGCGAGGTCCCGCATAGGCGGGACTTTGCGTTTTTTTAGATCTCCTCTCGCAGGCGATAGCTCCAGGCCTCCGCTAAATGTTCGGGCTTCACCTTCTCCGACCGTTCGAGATCGGCGATGGTCCGGGCGGTCTTCAAGAGTCGGAAAAAACCGCGGGGGGACAGCCGGGAACGGTCCAAGGTCGAGAGGAAATCCTCCGAACGCGGATCGAGGTCGAGACTTTCCTCCGTCTGTTTGGAGCTCATTTCGGAATTGGTCTGCAGGCCGTATTCTTTGAGCCTGGCTCTTTGCGTTTCGCGGGCCCGCTCCACGCTCTGCCGGATGACCGGATTCTCCGCGGGCTTTTTCTTGCCGCCCCGCAGTTCCCGGATGTTCACCCGCGGAACCTTGATCTGGAGGTCGATGCGGTCAAGCATCGGGCCGGATATCTTCTTTTGGTAACGGATGACTTCGTACGCGGAGCACCGACATTCCTTCTCCGGGTCGCCGTGGAATCCGCAGGGGCAGGGATTCATCGCGGCGATCAGCGTGAATTTGGCCGGAAAGGCCAGCGTGCCCCGGGCGCGGGCGACGTGGACCATGCCCGATTCGAGCGGCTGGCGCATGGCCTCCAAAAGGTTCTTTTGGAATTCGGGAAGTTCGTCCAGGAACAGCACTCCCCGATGGGCGAGGCTTATCTCTCCCGGCTTGGGCATGCCACCTCCGCCGATCACCGAGACGGAAGAGGCGGTGTGGTGCGGAGAGCGGAACGGACGGCTGCCCACGAGGCCGCCCGGCGAGAGGCCCGCAGCGCTGTATATCCGGGTGATCTCCATCGCTTCCGAGAGCTGGAGGTCTGGCAGGATGCCGGTCAGGGCTTGCGCCAGCATGCTTTTGCCCACTCCCGGCGGGCCGATCATAAGCAGGTTGTGGCCTCCCGCCGCGGCGATCGTGAGCGCCCGCTTGGCGCTCTCCTGGCCTTTGATCTCGGAGAAATCCACGCTTTGTCCGCGCTCCGGAACAAGCCCAGCGAAGATCGCGGGCGGAACGCTCGCGCGGTTCTCGAGTTCCGCGATCGCCTGATCCAGATCGCCGATCGGCACCACCCGCAGGTTCGGGACGGCCGCAGCTTCCGGAGCGTTCTCGACCGGCAGGTACAAGGAGTCGAACCCTTTCTCCGCGGCGAGCTGGGCGATGTTCAGGGCGCCGGATACCGGACGGAGTTTGCCGTCCAATGCCAGCTCGCCCAGGAATATCCGGCGGCCGGTCTCAAATTCTTTGATCTGTTTGGTCGCGAGAAGATATCCGAGAGCGATCGCGAGATCATATTGCGAGCCCGTCTTTTTCACGTCCGCGGGCGCAAGATTCACGGTGATCTTGCGATTCTCCCGGGTGGGCGGTTTCACGCCAGTGTTCTTAAGCGCGGAATTCACCCGCTCCTTCGCTTCATTGAGCGCCTTGTCCGCGAGTCCCACGATATTGAACGCATGAAGGCCGACGTTCAGGTCGACCTCCACTTCGATAAGTTTCGCCCGAATCCCTTCCAGTTCCGCGGAGAAAACCTTGGAGAGATTCTTGCGCATGGATATTGCCCTAGGTTTTTCCGCAGTGCCGGCAGAGGGTCCTTTCGGGCATCTTATCCAATTCCTCGGCCTCGATATCCATCCCGCACTTTTCGCATTTGCCGAAAGTTCCGCCGTCCATCCGGAGCAGGACGGAATCTATCTCGCTGACCCGGTCCCGGAGCGCCTGGTGCGACGCGGCCTCGTTCGCGAACTCCTCGGCCTCGTCGCCCTCTTCGGACAGGTCATCCACGTCGTTGCCGAAGTCCGGAGATTTTTCCTTCATATCCAAGATCAGGCGTTCCTTCTCGGCGACGAGCCGCTTCCTGATCTCCGCTATCTTGTTTTGGTCAAGCATCTTTTTCTTGAATTACGACGACACTATTGAGCTTAATGTTTACGGTGAGCCAAGTCAATTTAAAGGCATATGTCGCAAAACGCCCCAACCGTGATTTTGGAACAAATGAACTGTCGTAAAATATCGAACCAGAACCGGCAAGGTTCCATAATCCGGCAATGAATCCTGCAATTGCCGGATATGTTTGCCGGATTCCGGAATTCCTAGATTTATTCCCTTGATATGTCAAAAAGCTATATAAATCAAGGGGTGCTGACAAACATTTTTGTTTGTCAAAAATATAAATGTTTAGCGACAAACATTTTATTCCAAAATTGGGATGTTTGGCGCTAAACAATGGTTTTGGGGATGTTTGTCGACAAACATCCCCGTGGCATTTTGAACGATGTTTAGCGCTAAACACTGATAAATTCAGAAACACATTGTTTGTCGACAAACAATGTGTTTTTATGGAATTATGGCGAAAAACCTGGGGCGCGCCGGGGAGGATGCCGCCTGTGATCATCTTCTGCATAACGGCTGGCGGATCTTATTCCGCAACCATCGGGAAGGACATGGAGAATTGGATATCATTGCCCGAGACCCCGAAGGCGTTCTGGTCTTCGTGGAGGTAAAGACCCTTATGGGGTCGGATCCGGAAGGTCTTTCGCCGGAGGATAATTTCAGCCGTTCGAAATTTAGGAAGATCTCCCGCGCCTGCGAGATGTTTGTCGCCAAACATCCCCAAGAGATGGACGAGCGTCTGGGCTGGCGGATAGATCTGATCGCGATTCCGGCAAAGGAATTAGGATTGACAAATTTATTAAAAGATTGTGAAATAAGGCACTATATCAACGTTCACCCCGGTTGAAGGGTTGACAAAAAAAGATCGAGGAGTATCGTTCAAAGTGTTGAGTCCGCCTTTCGAGCGGACTTTTTTAAAAAATAAATGCTCAACCTAAAAGATCTTTCCCGGGCGGTGAAGCAGGTGGCGGATGAAAAGGGATTGCCTGCGGAAAAAGTTTTGGACGCCATCGAATCCTCGATCGCCGCGGCCTACAAAAAAGAGTACGGCGAGCGCGGCGAGGTCATTCGCGCGAAGCTCGATCTTAAGACCGGGGAACTTAAATTTTGGCGGGTGAAGACCGTGGTTGACGCAAGCACGGTCCGCTTCGTGGGCCAGGAGGAAGCGGAAGCGGAGGAGCGGGAGGAAAGGGAGGCGCGCAAGCGCCGGCGGGACGAGGAATTCGTGGAACCGGAAACCGAGAACCGCCTGCCGCGCTTCAACGCGGATCGCCACATTTTGATCGAAGAGGCCAAGAACATCAAAGCCGATGCGACGCTCGGAGAGGAACTGACCTTCCCGCTCGAAACGCACGAGGATTTCGGCCGCATCGCCGCGCAAGCGGCCAAGCAGGCCATCTTCCAACGGCTGCGGGAATCGGAGCGGGAGTCCATCCTCGCGGAATGGCGCGGCAAGGAAGGCCAGATCGTGAGCGGCGCGGTCCAGCGTTTCGAACGAGGCCACGTCTACGTGGATCTCGGCCGGGCGACCGGAGTGATGTTCGCGAACGAATCCATACCGGGGGAGCATTACCGCACCGGCGAACGCCTGCGCTTCCTGGTCCTCGCGGTCCAGGAGGATACCCGCTTGCCGGGCATCATCCTTTCCCGCTCGCACCCCAAATTCGTGGCCAAACTTTTTGAAATGGAAGTGCCGGAGGTCGCGGACGGCGCGGTGGAGATAAAAACGCTTGCGCGCGAGCCGGGCAGCCGGACCAAGGTGGCGGTGGCCTCGAACGCGGAAGGGGTCGACCCGGTGGGCGCGCTGGTCGGACAGCGCGGGACCCGGGTCATGGCGGTCAATAACGAGCTCGGCCAGGAGAAGATCGACATCACGGAATGGTCCGAGGATCCGGAGAAATTCATCGCGAGCGCCCTCTCGCCCGCCAAAACGAAATCCGTGGAGATCCTGCCGCGCCGGGAGGCGCGGGTGTACGTGGCGGAGGATCAGCTGTCGCTCGCGATCGGCAGGGGCGGTCAGAACGTGCGGCTGGCGGCCAAGCTCACCGGCTGGAAAATAGACGTTCGCCTGGAAGCCCGGCCGGAAGAAGTGCAGGAAGGCGGCATCTCCGGCACCCAACCGGCGGATCCGGACGCGGATTTCGGCGGCGAGGATGTGGTTGATACTTATACCGGAAAGGGCTAAAATCAATTTTATCGTCGCAAAAAGCTGATCCATGAACATGATCACTTGGTTTTATCTGGGCTCCGCGGCCGTCTCCATCCTGTTCGGCCTGGGGCTGATGTATTTTTTGAAGCGTTTTCCGGCCGGGAACGAGAAGATGCTCGCGATCCGCGATGCCATCCGGGAAGGCTCCCAAAGCTACCTGCGCCGGCAGAACATGACGGTTTCCGGAGTGGCGGTCCTGATCGCCCTCATTCTGTGGACGGCGATGAACTGGCGCGTGGCGCTGGGGTTCCTGATCGGCGCCGTGGCGTCCGCGGCCGCCGGCTATTTCGGCATGATGACCGCGGTGGACACGAACTCCCGCACGACCGAGGCCGCGCGTTCCGGCATTTCCCGCGCGTTCCGGGTGGCTTTCCTGGGCGGTTCCGTGACCGGTTTCCTGGTGGTGGGCTTGGGGCTTTTGGTGACCGGGGGATTCTACGCCTGGTTCCGTGATCCGCTGGCTCTGACCGGCCTCGCTTTCGGAAGCTCGCTCATTTCCGTCTTCGCCCGCCTGGGCGGAGGCATTTTCACCAAAGCCGCGGATGTGGGCACCGACATGGTGGGCAAGATCGAAGCCGGCATCCCGGAGGACGATCCGCGGAACCCGGGGGTCATCGCGGACAATGTGGGCGACAACGTGGGGGACTGCGGCGGAATGGCCGCGGACCTTTTCGAGACCTACGCGGTGACCTTGACCGCGGCGGTGCTTCTGGGCGGCGCGGCCACCGTGTCCGGTTCGCCGGAACAATTGTCCTTCCCGTTCGTGCTGGGCGGTCTCGCGATACTCGCTTCGATCTTCGGCAGCTTCCTGGTCCGGCTCGGACGTTCGCAGTCCATCATGGGCGCCCTGTATAAAGGATTGGCCGGCGCGCTCGTCGCTTCCGGCGTGCTCTTCTGGTTCGCGGCCGGCCGATTTTTCCCGTCGGACCCCATGCCCATCTTTTTATCCTCGCTCATCGGTTTGGGCGTGACCGTGCTCATGGTGGTCATCACCGACTACTACACCGCGCAGAAATACCGGCCGGTCAAAAGCATCGCGGAGGCCTCTAAGGCCGGACACGGCACGAACATCATCCTGGGACTTTCGGTCGGCATGGAAGCCACCTTCCTGCCCATCCTGGCCATCGTTGCAGGGATACTGGGCGCCTTCTATCTGCAGGGACTCTACGGCGTGGCCATCGCCGCGACCTCCATGCTTTCCGTCGCAGGCATCATCGTGGCCATCGATTCCTTCGGGCCGATCACGGACAACGCCGGCGGCATCGCGGAGATGACCGGCGCTCCGGAGAACGTCCGGCAGGCGACCGACGCGCTGGATGCGGTGGGGAACACCACCAAGGCCATCACCAAGGGCTACGCCATCGCTTCCGCGGGGCTCGCCGCGCTCGTGCTTTTCGCCGGCTACACCGAAGAGCTCGTGCGCTACGGCAAATCCACGATCTTCGAGCTGGAAGACCCGTTGGTGCTGGCCGGGCTTTTGATCGGCGCGGCCATCCCGTACCTTTTCGGCTCCATGGCCATGAAGGCGGTGGGCCGGACCGCGGCGGTCCTGGTCACGGAGATCCGCCGCCAGTTCCGGGAGATCCCGGGCATCATGGAAGGGACCGGCAAGCCCGAGTACGGCAAGGCGGTGGACATCGTGACCAAGGCCGCCATCCGGCAGATGATTGCACCCGCGCTCTTCGCGCTCGCCGTACTTCTCTTGGTGGGCTTCACGATGGGCGTCCGCGCGGTGGGAGGGCTTTTGATCGGCACCATCGTCTCCGGGCTCTTTGTCGCCTTGTCCATGACCTCCGGCGGCGCGGCCTGGGATAACGCCAAGAAATACATCGAAGCCGGCAATTTCGGCGGCAAGGGCTCCGAGGCGCACAAGGCGGCGGTGACCGGCGATACGGTGGGCGACCCCTACAAGGACACCGCCGGTCCGGCCATCAATCCCCTGATCAAGGTGATAAACATCCTGGCCCTGCTTCTCGTGCCTTTCCTGCCCCTGTTCTAGGAGCTAAGATGAAGGGGGAAAAGACGAATACTTAAAATGAACCTGATACCGACGGTAATAGAAAAATCGCAGTACGGGGAACGGGCGTATGACATCTATTCGCGCCTCCTCAAAGAGCGCATCGTCTTTTTGGGCGGACCGATCAACGATGCGGTCGCGAACACCGTCATCGCCCAGCTCCTGTTCCTGGACCACGAGGATCCCAAGAAGGACATCAAGCTTTACGTCAACTCGCCCGGCGGGGTGGTCACCGCGGGACTCGCCATCTATGACACCATCCAGTACGTGAAGCCGGACGTGTCCACCATCTGCATAGGCATGGCGGCTTCCATGGGCGCGGTGCTTCTGGGCTCGGGCAAGAAGGGCAAGCGCTTCGCGCTGCCGAGCTCGCAGATACTTTTGCATCAGGTCATGGGCGGCGTGGAAGGCCAGGCGACGGAAGTGGAGATAACCGCGCGGCAGATACTTAAAATGAAGGACCGCCTGAACCAGATACTCGCCAAGCACACCGGCCAGAGCATCCCCAGGATCGAGAAGGATACCGACCGCGATTTCTACCTTACTCCGCAGGAGGCCAAGGATTACGGCCTGGTGGATGAGATAGTCAAGGTGAGATAATAAAAAGACCGAAAAAGCGTAAGGGCCTGTCCTACGTGACAGGCCCTTTGCGTCTTTTGTGCTGGCGCCGGCGCGGGGGTCAGGCCGCCGCGCGCTGCTCTCCCGTCGCCTTCCGGATCACCTCCCAGAAGGCGGACTTGGCCGACTGCCTGAACTCCCTGGGCAGGTCCTCCGTGCCGACCACCGCGGTGAACGCCGCGAGCGTCGGACGGATCTGCGGCAGGTTCGCCTGCAGCCGCAGAATGTCCGCCGCGTCCTTGCGGTGGAAGACCGTCGCCTGCGGCAGCTCCAGGTCGTCGCTCAGCAAGCCGTCCCGGAACTCGCCCGTTTCGCCGCACGGGAACGTGAGCCCGAGGACGCCGTATTCTTGCCAGTCGTGGTACCTGATCGCGGCGACCTGACCGAAGCGCTGGTGCGCGGGATCGATCACCACCGCCTGACAGGCCGCGACCGGGGTGTCGGGATTGAACATGGCTTCACCTCACTTGTCGATGGTCGGAAGTTTCTCGCGCGGGACCGACACGGCCCCGCTCCATTCCCGAAGCCGGAGAACGAAATGGACCGCGTTCTCCTCCTGATGCGCTTCGAGCCGCGCCTCGCGTGCGATGGCGGTTTCCACCGCGAGCGTGAGTGCGTCGGTGACGTCCCCATCCTCCCAGCCGAAAAGGGCCTGGAGCCGGACGGCGATGTTGGGGACGAGATTCTTGGGCAGGGGCGGGGCGAACTCGAAAGCGGCCGGCTCATCCAGGTCCGCGTCGGGAAAGCCGAGCCGGAGCCGGATGGTCTCCGACCAGGACACCACGTCCTGCGGTTCCGCTTCCAGGTATGCCCGGGGCAGTTGCATATCCCCCTCGGGGGAGATGCATCCGAAGCCGATGTCAAGCTGTTCAACTACCATCGCGAGTCCTCCCTCGTTGACTGCGTTGATGACAAGGTTGCCGTGGATTCGTTATAACCTCCGCTAGGCCCTCTGTCAAAAATGGCAAAGCCGCGCTCCGAACGAGGCGGCTTTGACGAACCTTATGGGGCTTTTTGCGAGGAGCGGGTTAACAGAAGATGTTCTCGCCCTTGGCGCGGCGGGCGAGCCAATAGGCGATGCGGTTCAGGATCACCGGGAACTCCTTGGGCTTTGACAGGAATTCCTGCGCGCCGGCGGCGAAGCATTCCGCCTGTATCCGGGGCAGATCCGCGGCAAAGTAGCAGATGACGGGGGTCACGGTGTCCGTGAGCCGTATCCTTCGGCAGATCTCCACGCCGTCGCCGTCCGGGAAGCGGCCGGCAAGAAGAAAAAGGTCGAATTTCTCCTTGCCCGCGCATTCCACGGCCAGATCCACGGTGGGCGCGACGACCACCGTGAAGCCCTCCAGTTTCAAGAGCGCGGTGAGCAGCCGTCCGGAGTCCGCATGGCTTTCCGCGTAAAGTATCCTTTTGCTCTTCACATTGTCCCTCCTCGAAGCGGGTTTAAGGGGAGCCACGGGGTATTACGCGGGAAACAGCGGTTTGGATTTTGGCCGCCCGGCTGATACCATATTCATATATGAGACAGGACCTGAACGCCCGGATAAACGAGCTCCTCTCCCGGAACGTGGAGGACGTCATCGAGAAAAAGCATCTCGCGGCGGCCTTGAGGTCCGGCCGGAAATTGAGGGTCAAGCACGGCATCGACCCGACCGGCGAGAAGATCCACATCGGTCGCGCGGTCCAGC
>CAZCTJ010000005.1:19842-22207 GCA_964501675.1 uncultured Candidatus Saccharibacteria bacterium | reverse complement strand
CGGAGAACGCGCCGTATCTGGTGGAACTTAGATTCAACTTCACTGACCCGGAGGAAACCGCGCATGATCAACCGAACGACTGACGTAAGACTGGGACTGGCCTTCTTCGGCGGCTGCGGGGCGAACAACGCCAAGCTGGTCGTCGATGCGCTGGACCCGCAGGTCCATCCGCACATCCGTATCCTGGTCGCGAACACCGACGGCAACCAGCTGGAACACCACTTCGCTGGCGGCAACTCGGAACGCTGGCCGAAGGACCGGTTTCAGCTGGAACAGCTCGGATTCGAGCTCACCAAGGGGATGGGCGCGGGGGGCAATCCCGAGGTCGGCAAGCGGGCCACCGAGGAGAGCCTGGAAAAGCTCCGCGCGTTCCTTGAGGACCTCGATTCGCTGATCCTCACAGGCGGATTGGGCGGAGGCTCCGCGACCGGAGCCCTGCCCGTGATGGCCGAGCAGGCGCTGAAACAGAAGCTGCCGACGCTCGCCATAATCACCATGCCGCTCGCTGCTGAAGGCGGCCGTAGGATGCTCAGGGCCAAGGCGGCCCGCGACCGGCTGGTGCGGCTCGTGCCGACCATCACGGTCTACAACGAGAACCTGCCGGAGAAGAACATCCGCATGAGCGCCGCCTGGCGGCGCATCAACGGCAGCTGCCTGGAGCCGATGCTCCGGGTACTTCGCGAGATCATCCAGAGCGTGGGCGAGGTCATCAACACCGACCTTGCCGACTGGACCGCGGTCCTCCGCCAGGGCAACTACGTGCTGTTCGGCTACAGCGAGGCCAAGAGCGGCGACAAAGAGCCGGACGAGGTCGCGTCGGAACTGCTGCATAACCCCTTCCAGGACCAGAAGATCATCACCCAGGCGGAAGTGCTCCTCCTGTGGTTCCACGGTCCCTGGCTGGTGGACGAGATAGAGGGCGTCATTTCCAGCATCAAGACGGAAATGCGCACCTCCGTGCGCAACGGTACGAGCGACGAGATCGAGGTTCACTGCGGCGTCCACGAAGGGACCGACGACGAGAAATGGGTCGGCCTGATAGCCGTGGCGCCGGAGTCGCCCGCTCTCGAAGCGCAACCGGCCGAGGAAGTCGCGGAAGTGCCCGTTCCGACCGGTCCCGTCCTGGTGCACACCGCACCGATAAACTTCCGCTGCGACGGCCAGATGGTCACGGCGAAGGTGTCCGAAGAAACGGCGAAGCGCTGGAGACAGATCACCAGCCTGAGCTATCCCAATCCCGCCGACTACGAAGACGTCTGCGCGGACATCAAGCGGGAATCGGGCATGCTGCCCGACCCGAACACCAACTGGCGCTCGAGCCGAGTTGTCGGCGCCTAGGGAGGAATAGGAAATGACGGAACGCATCCGGGCGGCCCTGCCGCTCATGTTCATGCTCGTTCTCGCTCTCGCGCTGCCCGCCTACGGGCAGACCGCGAACCGTTCGAACTTCCGTGTCGTCGAGCTCAAGGCCGGGCAAGGGCCTTCCCAGGCGCTCGTCGGGGCAGGCTGCAAGATCGGCTGGCTCGCCCAGGTCATGGCGGACAGCAACATCAACCCCGCGCAGACCAGGCGTCTGCCCAGAGGCAAGGAGCTCTTCATCGAAGGCGACTGCGCCAAGGAGCCGCCGCCGCTCGTTGCCCAGCTCACGTCGTTCATCCTGCGCACCGACCGTACGCTCGCGGAGAGCCGGGGCCTCGCGCGGCAGATCGCCGGGCTGCGCCGCGAACGCGATACGGCAAGAGGCGAGCTCGCCGAGCTCCGGAAGGGCTTCTCGGCCGCCGAAAACAAAGCGAAAACGCTGGCGGCGGAGCTCGAGAAAACGGCAAGCGCGAGGAGGTCGCTCGATGCGGAAGTCGCCGGGCTGCGCAAGCAACTGGCCGCCGTACCGCCGACCGGGAGCCTCTGGCCGTCGCTTCTGGGAGGTTTTCTGCTGGGGCTCCTGATCGGAGCCGGAGCCGGAGCCTTCCTGTGGCGCAGGAGATCCCGCGACAAGCTCGTCCTTACGCGCTCCGTCCGGGTCTCCCACCCGAACGGTGAGACGTATGCGTTCGAGCTTCACTCCTTCGAACCGGATGCCGCAAATCCCACGGAGCGTGCCGCCTACTACAAATGCCCTCTCTGCGCCGAGCGGAAGGTCATGGAGCACAACTGCAGGCGGCATCTCATGGAAGCGCATCCGGAACTGCGCGTAACCGAGCGCGAGGTCGCGCTCACCACCTAGCAGATCCCGATCTTCGAACTTAATCCACCCCGGAGGATCGCTCCCCGACAAGGGAGGTCAGAGAATCTTGAGGGCATTTCGGTCCGCTGTGCGGCACTGGAATGCAGCCGGAGTCACATCTTGTGCTCTGGATTAAGCGAGAAG
>CAZCTJ010000005.1:2380-19742 GCA_964501675.1 uncultured Candidatus Saccharibacteria bacterium | reverse complement strand
GCCAAAAAATATATGACCAGGCCGAAAGCGCTCGATACCGAGGAGATGATCCAAAAACGCATGGTGACCTGGGATTCCGGCCAGCCCAGCGCTTGCAGATGATGATGGATCGGCGCGGAAAGGAATATCTTCCTGCCCAGCAGACGCTTGGACAGAAGCTGGATGATGACCGAAGCGGATTCCAGAACCAGGACGAAAGCGATGACCGGCAGGAAAAAGACGGAATTGGTGAGGAAGGCGATGACCGCGAGCGTCACGGTCAGTCCCATGATCCCGGTCTCGCCCATGTAAAAACGGGCGGGATGCACGTTGAACCATAAATAAGTTATGAGCGCTCCGATGATGACCACGATCAAGGCGGTCAGATCGTAAAGCCCGCGGCTCCAGGCGATCACCCCGTAGGCCAAAAAGATCGGCGAGAGCACTCCGGCGGACAGGCCGTCCAATCCGTCCACCACTCCGCTCGAGAAAGTGGCGAGCACGACGAGCAGAAAAAGCAGGATATACAGGCCGTCTATCTCCAGATTCCCGTAGAACGGTATATACAGCGTGGACCACTCCAGCTTCACGTAGAACCACCAGGCGCCCAAAAGTCCGATGAGCGAAATGAGCGCCAGCCGCACTTTGAAACGGATGCCGCCGCCCACGTAGCCGCCTTTGTTCTTGATGACCAGGACGTCGTCAATGAGCCCCAGGAGCGATGCGGAAACGAGAGTGAAGAGCGGCAGCCAGGTCTGGGGACGGGACACGAAGTTCAGTTTGCCGACGAGCGTATCCGGGAAGAGGACGCTCAAAAGATAGGTTATCCCGGTCACGATGAGCACGGAACTCCAGATCAGTATCCCGCCCATGCGCGGGGTGCTCACCTCTTTCTCCCCGTGCAGGGCCGTGAAGATGGGCGTCTTTTCGCCGCCGAACGTTTCCTCGCGCGGTTTTTTCTTCCAGGCCTTGTGCTTATAGAGCATCCGGATCAAGAAAGGCGCGGAGGCCAAAGCCACTCCGAAGGATAGAATGAACAGAGTGAGCATTTTGACTATCAAGAAAAGAGGGGCGGCGGTCATGGCGTTAGTTCGTGAGTGTCCCTGAACCAATCCCAAAGCCGCTCCGATTCCTCGAAGCGGTCCGCGGCCCCCAGCACGATGACCACCACCGGCCGGCGGCCCATCCGGAACACGGAAACCAGATTGTCTCCGGAATCCCTCGTATACCCGGTCTTGCCGCCGATGAAATCGGCCCGGCCCGCGAAGAGATTATTGTTCTTGATGAGCTTGGCTCGGCCGGTGCCGAGCTCGACCAGGGTCTCCTGCCGCAGGCGGCTGGTCTCGAACACGCCCGGGTACGTCTGGTATACATACCGCGCGAGCGCCTTAAGATCGTTGGCGCTCGACTGGTTCGCGGCGGAAAGCCCGGTGGGGTCGGTGATGTGCGTGGAATCCAATCCCCATTCCTGCGCGAGCTCCCGCATGCCCAGGATGAAGGCATCCCGTCCGTAATCGTTCGCCAAGGCCTCCGCCGCCTCGTTGCTCGAAAATATGAGAAGCGCTTTCCAAAGGTCGCTCACCCGGTAGCTCTCCCCCGCCTTGAGGCCGTTCTCGAAATCTCCGCCGTTCTTCGCGGCATCCGCCTCGGAAACGGTGACGGCCCGGTCAAGGTCCATGTTCCGCAGGGTGAAAGAGGCGGTAAAAAGCTTGGTGACGGATGCGATCGGCCAGCGCCGGTCCGGAGAGAGTTCGTAATACGCCTCCCCCGTCTGAAGGTCGGCCACCAGGGCCGATTCTGCGCTGACCGGATCCGGACCGGCAATGGATATTCTCCGGAACACCGGCGTGCTCAAAGCCGGCCCCGCCGAGAAGGCGCCGGCCGAAACGTCGCCGTTCCGGGTCTCCACGAAATCGGGATCGATGGGCGAGGAGCCGGAATTGGAGAGCCGGGAAGGATCGCTGTCCGCGACCGCCGGCATGACATTATCCGCGAGCATCGCGGATCCGCTCCGTCCGGATCCGGCATCGATGCCCACCCAGGCCAGGATCGCGAGCAGGGCCAACAGGACCGCCCAATTGAATGTTTTCCTCATGGGTTGGAATCCGCCGATTCGAATTGCAAAAGCAGGCCTTTGAACTTCTCGAATTCCGGCAGGTCCCCCGGCCGGCTCACGCCCAAATGTTTCCAAAAATCAAAGGTCGGCCGGTACAGGAAGGAATGGGCGCTCTCGGGATCCTGGAACCGCTCTACCAATCCCCGCAGGATGAGGTTCCGAAGTATGAAGGAAGAATTCACTCCGCGCTGGTATTCGATGCGGCTGCGGGAGATGGGACCGAAGTACGCGATGATGGACATCGTCTCCAGGCTGGCGGGGGTGAGATCCTCGGAAAGTTCGCCGCGTACGAAAGATTCCAGCAGTTTGTGGAAGGCCGGCTTGGTCACGAGCTGCAGTTTCTCGGAATCCCGGAGCAAGGCAAGCCCGCGGTCGGCGGATTCCAAGTTCCCGGCCAGTTCGGAAGCGAGCGCGGCGAGCTCTTCTTCGGGAACGCCGAGCATCCTTCCGGCCTTGGCAAGCGGAAGCGGCTCTCCGTGGATGAAGAGCAGGGCTTCAAGCTCCGCCAGTTTATGCGGGTCCGTGTTCTCCGGCATATCAGTCGTTCTTTCTCACGATTATATCAGAAAAAGCGCCCTTTTGCTCCAATAAAATCAGCTGCTCCCGGGCCAGATGCAGGAGAGCCAGGAAGGTGATTATGACCTCGGAACGGCTCTGAGTCTCTGACAATTTCCCGAAGCTCGCCTCCCGGATCCGGGTGAACCTGGCGAGCACCTCTTGGATCTTTTCCTCCAGGCTAATGACGCCGTCCGATACCACCCGGGTCTCCTGGATGTAGGCGCTGAGACTCAAGGTAAGCTTAGCGAGCGCCTGCTCCAGGACCGTCACGCTCAACCTCTCGCCGGGAAAGAACAGGCGCAGGGGCTCTTCGTCCGGACGGCCGGGAGCATAGGCGGGAGCGAGCCATCGCCCGACGTGGGATAGATACGGACGAGAAAGCTCTTTTTCGCCTCCGTGCCACAGCCGGGCCACATGCTTCATCATCGGCCGCAATTGCCGGTAAAGCTCCAGCCGGTGTTCCAGGTCCTTTATCTGGGATTCCTCCTCCGGGCTCAAGGCGATATCGGGCAGAAGCGAACGGGATTTGATGAGTATGAGCCGGCTTGCGATAACTATGAAATCCGCGAGAACCCGGAGGTTCTCCCGGTCCGCCATGTCCCCTTTCCCGATCTTCTCCAGATAGACGAGGAAATCGTTGGTGACCTCCGCCAGGCTTATCTCGTTGATCCCCAATTTGCGCTCTTCGATGAGCTCGAGAAGCTTGGTGAGCGGACCGCTGTACTGCGGCAGATTCAATTCGTAGGACATCAATTCTTATATCCCTGATATCTGTTGTTCGGATCCCACAAGAGCCAGCCCGCCCATTCCGCGGAGGTCGAAGCGCTCCGGAAGGAATCCGCGACCGCCTGGATCTCCAGGTCGATCATGCGCCGGTCGTACGGAGCGCCGAGATCGAACGCTTGGAGCCAGGGGCGCAGTTCTCCGAGCGGAACGGTGCTTGAAGCAAGGAGCGTCTCCCGGCGCGCAAGCGCCCGGTCCATTGAATATTTTATTACTTCATAAGGGTATTGGGCAGGATTCTTGTACCCCCGGAAACCCGTCCGGTAGTGGGAAGGATAGACCATCGGGGAAACGAAATCGAAATAGGGATAGACGTCCTCGAGCACCTGCCCGATGCCGGGGTCTCCCGCATCCACGGTCACCTGCCCGAAAATATCCGCGGAGATGAGCGCGCCCTTGAGCTCCTCCCGCACATAGCTGAAGAATTCGCGCAGGACATCCCGCTTGGGACGGACCTTATCCCAAGCCGGATAAACGATATCGGCGGTCTCCCCGTCCGAAGGGAAGCGGATGTAATCGAAATTTATCTCGTCAAAACCGAGGTCCAATGCGTTCTTGGCGAGAGCAAGGTTGTAATCCCAAACTTCCCGGCTCGCGGGATCCATCCAGGCCAGTCCCTTGTGATCCAGCCAGATCCTGCCGGTACGCGCATCTTTGAGCGCCCACTCCGGGTGGGCCTTGGCGAGCACCGGGTCCTGGAACACGCTCACCCGGGCGAGGACGTAGATGTTCTTATCATGCAGCTCGCGGATGAGCTTTTCGATATCCCCGATCCGGATCTGTTTCTCCGCGCCGGTGTCTTTGAACTGCCGGAGGCCGGTCCGATAAGCGACATAACCGGAATAATCCTTGATATCCACCACCGCCGCATCCAGATCGGTGGAATCCAAGAACGCCTTAAGCGGCTCTATTCTGCTTTTTGTCCCCGCCACCCAGCTCGTAATGTATATCCCCCGCACCTCTTTGGGCGGGTCCGCGAGCGGCCGCGGTTTTTCGGGGAGAGGAACGGCCAAGACCAGCGTCGAAGAAACGGAACCGGCCAGGACGCCCGCATCCATATCCGCACCGGGCAGGACCTGAACCTCGTGGGGCATGAAGATCGAGAAAGAAAAAAGGCCGAACAGGCCGGCGGCGAAAAGGACCGCAAGCATAGCTCCGCCCCCCATCTGTATTCTCTGGCCGGTTCGTTTCGGGATGCGAAGCATGTCTCTCACTGATTCATGTAAAATCTTGCTTATTATAGGATAATCAAGGATAATTTCAACGAATCACCGGCATGCCCCTCGCTTTATATCTCGAATATCCCGACGTAAGATCGGGACCCCGGCTTCCATGCTTCACGAATAAAATGGCGCGTCGGAGCGGGCCTTGATCCAGGCGAATTACGATGTCATTAGCGCTTTATCGCAAATACAGACCCCGGCTTTTGGACGATCTCCTGGGCCAGGAGGCCAACGTGGAGATCCTTCGGAACGCGGCCCGCGAGAACCGTTTCGCGCACGCCTACCTTTTCTATGGCTCCCGGGGCACGGGCAAGACCACGACCGCCCGGCTCATCGCCAAGCTCCTGAACTGCGAAAAACGCGCCGAGGACGCCAAGTTCCGCAAAAAAGGCGAACCTTGCAACGCTTGCCGCTCCTGCGAGGAGATCGACCGCAACTTTTCTTTGGACGTCATCGAGATCGACGCCGCTTCGAACCGCGGCATCGAGGAGATCCGAAATCTGAAGGAGAACCTGAAATCGGCGCCCACCGGCGGGCGGTTCAAGGTCTACATCATCGACGAGGCGCACATGTTGACCGGTCCCGCCTTCAATGCGCTTTTAAAAACCCTGGAGGAGCCGCCCGCGCACGTGGTCTTCGTGCTCGCGACCACCGAATACGAGAAACTGCCTGCCACCATCACTTCCCGCACCCAGCGGTTCATCTTCAAAAAGCTCACCAAGAGCAAGATACTCTCCAAGCTCCGCCTGATCGCGACGGAGGAAAAGATAGACATCGAACCGGCGGCCCTGGAGCTCGTGGCGGCGGCGGCGGAGGGCAGCCTGCGGGATGCGGAGTCCCTGCTCGATCAGCTCTCGAGCGTCAAGGGCAAGATCGATCTCGCGACCGCCGAGCGGCTGACCGGCCGGGTGGGTTTTAAGAAGGTGGACGGGCTCGCGGAGCTCTTGCTCAAGGATGAGCTCGAAGCGGCGCTCAAATATCTTTCGGAAGTGAACGAGGAGGGCCACAATCTCGTTCAGCTGACCCGGGACCTCATTCATTACCTGCGGAAGATCCTGGCCCTGAAGCTCGCGCCGGCGCTCGAGGAGGCGTTTCACGGAGAGCTCACCGGCGAAGAACTTGCCCGGGTGAAATCCTTGGGCGCCCTGATGGAACCGGAACGCGGGGTGGCGCTCATCAAAGCACTCATCCGGGCCTATACCGAGATGCGCTACAGCCCGTTCGCGATGGTGCCCCTGGAGATGGTTCTGGTGGAGAATCTGAAAAGCAAATAGCGGGCTCAGCTGTAGGTCAGTATTCCCAGGAGAACCAGGCTGTTCATTATGATCCACAAGATGGAGTTGAACAGAAGCACTTTTTCCTTGTGCACCAGGCTGTAAACGAGCCAGACGACGGAGAATAAGCTGTAGGCCGACCAGGAGAACAGGGACAATCCTTCGGTCTCGCGGCCCGCCCAGATGGTCATGACCTGGGGGATGGTCGCGAGCGGTCCGAGCAGTGCGACCAGCCATATCAGGCGGTCCATAAAAAGGACGCCTAAATTCAGTTTGGTCTCCCCCGCCTCCCTGCGGAGCTTCTGATGATGGCGGTAAATGAAGCCGTGCATGTCTGAATTTTAACCCGATCCCCCGATTCCGCCTATTGGGTCGCGTTATATACACTCCCTATCTCGGAGGCGCTTAGGGCGCGATTGTATATCCGCACATCGTCCATGGTCCCGTTAAGAAAGTTCCATGCCTCCCCGTCGCTGCCGATCCTCAGGTCGCTTGAAACATTCGGCACGGTGACCGACAAGGTCTGCGTCCCTCCGGTCTGAACACCGTTAACGAATAAGATCCAGTCGGTTCCGCTCCTCGTAATGGCAAGATGGTACCAGGTGGCAGAAGACGCGGTCCAAGCCCAAGAAGCGAAATAGTTGGAACCGTTCCAGATGTGGAGTGTGATCTTGGTGCTGTCGTAGGCGAAGCTGGTATCCATGCCCCCGACCAAATCCCATTTTATTACGTTTCCGGGTCCAGACGATTGTCCTATGATGCTTTCCCGATCCACGAGAGAATTCCACCGCACCCACATCGAGATGGTGAAGGGGTCCGTTCCAAAGTACCAGGCGGCGTTATCCGGAACGGATACGTGGTCGTTGCTTCCATCAAGGCCGATCCCGCCGCCCGCTTTTCCCGATGTCCAGCTCGGTCCGTTGGTGAGCGTCCCCGTTCTCCCGTTGCCCGATCCGTCTCCGGCCGAACTCCCGCTCCCCTCCTCGAAGTTCCACCAACCGATCAGGGACGTGTCCCCGTAATCGATGGGGTTGAGCCGTATGTTCGAACCCAGTTCGAAAAGAGCGGTTGCATCGCCTCCATCCTTGCTCACCTTGTCCGAGGAACCGGCCATTTTGTATTTATTCGACTCCATGCTCCCGTTCACCTCGTACGACCCTCCCGGCACATAGGTATAGTAGAGGCCGGAGGAGGTGGCGTTCACGGGGTCGGTGGGCAGGGAACCCAAGGGGGTATTGGAGGATATCTGGGTCAGGTCGACGGGTATCCAGCCCGAGCCGTCCGTCTTCCTGAGATTCGCCTCCGTGACGCAGCCGTATTGGTAGCCCACAGGCAGGGTCGGGAGCCCCAGGTTCGCGCAGGTTGCGGAGGTGTCCGGCAGGGATACGTAGACCGTGCTTGTCGCCCCGAGCGTACCCCCCACCACGTCCACCTCATAGAGGGCCAGGGCCTTGTTCAGGGTGTTTAGATCCGAGAGACGGTTGCTGTCCCTGCTTTGTTTGAGGAGCTCCGCGGGATTCAAGGTGATGATCACGACCGCGCTAAGGATCGCCACGATGGCGATCACCACCAGAAGCTCGATCAGGGTGAAGGAAGCCCGGGGACTTGGAGCGGGAAGGGGGGCCATGACTTGATTATATCCCGTTCCCCCCGCTTTTCAGCGGGTCACGGAAACGGCCTCCCCTAATTCCGCGGCGGGAGCGCTAACGGTTATCCGGCCGGAGACCGGGTCCCGCACGATGTCGTATCCCGTGTCGTAATCCGATCCGCTGGTATAATGGGCCCCTTCCGCGCGCGGGTCGAAAGGCATTGCGGAGAGATAGACGGGCACGAGGCAGGGAGCGATGTCATAACCGGCCGCGGAAGCCATCTTGGCCGTGCTCGTGGGCAATTCGCCGGAAGCGCATTCGAATCTGCCCCGGTTATCCGCCATTTTCTGGCCGATTGCGTTCAGGATGACGCTCATCTCCGAGGTCCGCTCGGTGTTGCGGCCGCGCGCGAACTGCCGGCCGGGATCCATGATGGCCACGCCCAAACCGAAAAGGATCGCGACTATCGCGATGGCGATGGATATCTCCACCAATGTGAATCCTTTGCGCATCAGAGTTCGTTCGGTTCTTCCCATTCTACGATCTCGGTCGCGGTGGCCGCAACCCGAAGACTGGTCCAGGCGCCCTCGTAGCCGGCCCGAACCGAGATGATGCGCTCCGTTCCGGGCAGGACCGAGACTATCCGGCACTCTTCGTCATCCACCGGCACGGTCTCGTTCCCGGCGTAAGCCGGATCCTCCGCCAGCCGCAGGAGAGCGATCTGAACGCAGGACTCCGCGAGTCCCCTGCTTCGCTCCTTAAAAGAGGCATCCGATATCTCCTGCCGGCCAAGGAAAGAGACGATGCCGGCCACCGATACGAGCACCGCGATGCCCAATGCGATAAGCAGCGCGGAAACTATGGCGATATATCCGGAACGGTTCATTGGCGCAGATAGAATTTACCGCTCAAGGTGGTGGACGCGCGCCCGGAAACGTCCCCCGCGGAAATGTTCACCGCCACTCCCGGCGGACGTCCGGCCGCGGCCGGCATATTCTCAAAGACCAGGTCCAGCGCCCGGACCCGGGAGCTAAAAAGATCCGCAGCCTCCCCGCTCCCTTTGCTCATGGTGATCCGTCCGGATCCCAGCTCGAAGACTATGGGGTCGTCATCGAACCCGAATTTGTCCACGGACAGAGCCGTGGAGGTCGCGCCGGAAGCGGGCGAATTCACGCTCTCGATGCCCGTGAGCGCCCAGGCGATCTTCTGCATCACGAAATTGGCCTCCGATTCCACCGCCAGGCGCTCGCGATTGCGTCGCTCGCTTTCCATGAGACTGTAGAACATCCCGAGCACCGCGCTCAGTATGACCGCGAAAAGGCCGGCGTAGATGACCGCCTCGAGCAGGGTGAATCCGTTCCTCGAATGCTTCGTCATGGGCTGGAGGTTATTATGCGCAAGGCGTCGTTAGACCGGACCGAGACGTATACCAGGTTATCCTCGTAATCCACGCCGGTCGCCACCTGCGGGAAATTGAAGGAGGAGTGCAGGACGGGCGAAGTGCTGCTCGAAATGTTCACCACCTGGAACTCGCGGTTGCTGTCGGAGGTCCCGATGAACGCCAAATAATCGCGGGAAACGATGTCGTTCACCGTCCCGCCCGCGGCGATGCTGCCCAAAGGAACGATCGCCCCCGGATCGGTAGTGCTCGCGAGCGCGAAGGAATAATCTGGCCCGAGCAGGGTCAGTCCCGGCACGGCGTTCCAGACGGCGTTCGCGTCGTCCAAATAGCTCTGGCCGGCGAGCGTTATGTTCGAAGGATCGGAGACGTCCAGGATGAGGAGCCCGGCTCCCTCCTTGTCGGTGGCAAGATATGCCAGGTTCCCGTCCACGTGGATGTCGTTCACGTTCTCATTCACCTCATAAGCTCCGAGGGCGGACGGATTCGCGGGATCGCTCACGTCCACCGCGTGGAATTCCGGTCCGGTGGCCTTGTTCGTGCCGATGAAGATTTTTCCGCCGAGATAGAAGACCGTCCGTCCTTCGGAATTTCCGGATATTCCCGGCAGGGCGAAGGAGGTGAGCAGGGCCGGAGCGTTCCGGTTACGAACGTCTATCACCACCAATTCGTTGTTCGTTTCCTGCCCGGCCGCGAAGGCGTAGTCTTGTATCGCGTCCACCGCGTTCAAGCCCGGACCGGTGCTGAACGAACCGATAATGGCGGGTGCGAGGCCGTTGGTGGCGTCCACGATGAAGAAATCATGCTTCTTGGGGTCGGAGGCATCCGCGGAGAGATACACTATCTTGTCCATGACATCGAGATCGGTCGCGGAAACGCCGGGGCCGAGATCGACCGAACCCAGGGTCCGGGGATTCTGCCAGTCACCGGAAACGCTGCCGCCTCCGGTATCTCCGCCGGATTGCACGACCGCATACCAGTCCGTGACCAGCGTGACCAGTTCCTCGCTCCGGACCCGCAGCGGGCTCGCGTCCCAGCTCACCCGGCTGGTTATTCTTTTAGTGCGCTCGGCTATGTCCTCGACCAGGGTCTCCAGAACGAACCCGTCCCTGGTACTGCTCGCGGATGCGATGGCGGCGAAGCCGGTTTTCGCCAAGACGGCCGTCTCCTCCAGATTTTCCCGGGCGAGCCGCAGGGCCCGGCTGCTTTCGCCAGCATCCTGGATCAAGGATTGGCCTCCGAAAATTACGAGTATCGCTCCCGAAAAAGCCGTGGCCAGGATAAGGATGGCCACCAGGACCTCCACTGTGGATTGCCCCGCCCGTCCTTGTTCAGTCGATACGCCCTTCATAATTGATATGCAGTTCGGCCCGCCCGCCGCCTGATTCCAAACTCACCGTTCCGGAAGCGTTGGCGTTCCCTTGAAGCTCCGAGAATACGACCTCCGCGAGGCCGGAAGCGACGATGGCCGCATCCTTCGGGAACAGCGTGTCGTAAGCCGGGTCCCGTGCGGCGTAGGAATCCCCTTCGAAGACGGTGTATCCTTCCGGGGCGATGCGCACGCCGTGAGGCGTTTCCCGGATGTTCGCCATTGCCCGCCCCCGGGCCTGGCGCAGAACGGCGGCCAGGTTCTCGCGTTCCGCATCCAACGTGTTCCGCCGGTAGAATTCGAGGCCGAAAGGCAGCGCCATGGCGAAAATGAGAGCCATGAGGGCGATCGCGAGCAGAAGCTCGAACAAAGTGAATCCTCTCCTCATCTCACGCCTTGGGTGATCTGGTAAATGGGCAGGATTATCGCGAGCGACACGAATCCGACGATCAACCCCAGAATGAGCAGCAGGAGCGGCTCCAGAAGAACGGTCATGTTCTTCAGGCGCAGATCCACCTCTTCGGAGTAATATTCGGAGATATAGTTCAGGTTGGATTCCAGATTGCCGGTGTTCTCGCCTATCTCGATGAGCCCGCTCATGAGCGGAGGGAATATTCTCTTATGCGCGGAAAGATACTTGGCCATCGGCTCGCCTCGACGGATATCCTCCGCCGCCTCCAGGAAGGCGCGGCGATAGACCAGGTTGTTCGAGGTATTGGCGGTGATGCTCTCCGCCTCCACTATCTTAATGCCGCTTTTTAGGAGCACCGCCAGGATCCGGGCGGAATTCGCCGCGTTCATCTCGCGGATCAATCCCGATATGAGAGGCAGATGCAGAAGCAGGCGGTGGTACGCCATGCGGAAATCAGGCAGCTTGAGCAAGAGCCGCAATCCGACGACGAGAAGCAGGACGGCTCCCAGGATATAGAACCAATAATTCAAAGCGAACTGCGAAGTGAAGATGAGCACCTTGGTCGCCAGGGGCAGCTTGACCTTCAGATTCTCAAAAATGGGCAGTACCTTCGGGAACACGAAAAAGACCAGGAACCCGACCACCGCCATCATCACTCCCAGCACCACCATGGGATAGATCATCGCCGCCCGAACTTTGCCGCGCAGGTCCTTGGATTTCTTCGTCTCCTCCGCGAGGTACGCCAGATTTCCCGCCAGGGTTCCGCTCACTTCCCCCACCCGGATGATGTTCACGAAGAAGTCGTCGAAGTGGCGGTGGAATTTCTCCAGGCTGGTCGCCAGAAATTGGCCGTTGTTCACGTCCTCGACGACCTGGTCGATGACCCGCGCAAGCTCCTTGGATTCCGTTTGGCGCCGGATTATCTTCAGACCCTCGAGAAGCGGCAGACCGGCCTTGATGACTATCGACAGGTGTCTCGCGAAATTTATCTTATCCTCCGTTTTTATCCGCCCGGGCAGGCGGATGTGAATGGCCTTGGACAGCGTTCCGGCATTATTCATGGATGATGCGCAGTACCTCCTCCAGGGTGGTCAGGCCTTGGGCGGCCTTACTCACGCCGTCCTGGATCATGGTCATCATTCCGTTTCGGACCGCCGCATTCTTTATCTCTCGCGCGTCCGCGCGGTTCATTATCAATTTTCTTATTTCGTCGTTCGTTTCCAGAACCTCCCGCACGCCGATGCGTCCCTGATAGCCGGTATGGTTGCAGTTCGCGCAGCCTTCGCCTTTGTAGAATTTACTGCTGGGCAATTCCGGCAGTATTTCCTTTAAGCTCCTCTCTTCCTCCGCGGAGAGCTTGCGTTCCTTCCGGCAGTCGGGACAGATGGTCCGCACCAGCCTTTGTCCCATGGCGATGTTCACTGTGGATGCCACGAGGAACGGCGGCACGCCCATGTCGATGAGGCGCGGGAAGGTGGTCGCCGCGTCGTTCGTGTGCAGGGTGCTCAAGACCAAGTGTCCGGTCAAGGCCGCGTTCACCGCGATGCCCGCGGTCTCCTGGTCGCGTATCTCTCCGACCATGACGATGTTCGGATCCTGGCGCAAGATCGAGCGCAATCCGTTCGCGAAAGTGAGGCCCACCGCGGAGTTGGTCTGGATCTGAGTCGTGCCCGGCAGGGAATATTCGATGGGATCCTCGATGGTGATGATGGAAACCTCCGGCCGGTTCAATTCCCGCAGGATGGTGTAAAGGGTGGTGGTCTTGCCGGAGCCGGTCGGACCGTTCGCGAGTATCATGCCGTACGGCTTCTTGATGGCCTTCTTGACCTTGTCCAGGTCGGATTGGACGAAGCCCAAGTCCTCCATATGGAAGGATTGCGTCTCGGCGAGTATGCGCATGATAGCGTTCTCGCCGTAATAGGTGGGCATGATGGAGATCCGGATGTCTATGCCGCCCAGGTCCCCCACCTTGACCTTGAATCTCCCGTCCTGGGGCAGAACGTGCTCGTCCGTCCGGAGGCCGGACAGGACTTTGATGCGGGAGATTATCTCGCTCGAAAGCTCCCTCTCCACTTTCACTTTTTCAAAAACGTCGTAGAGGATGCCGTCTATCCGGAACCGGATGCGCAGGGAATCCTCGGTCGGTTCGATATGAATGTCCGAGGCGTGGGCGCTGTATGCGTACTCCACGAAGAGATCCACGAGCTTGACCACCGACAGGGTCTGGATCGGCTCGGTCAGGAGCTTCTCTGTCGCGGATTTCAAAGATTTGATGTCGTGCACGCCTGAATTATATCATTTTCTCTTCGAACCCGTTTCAACACCCTCTTCCGGCCGCGATATCGGCTGATTTCATGAGGAACAAGGAGCGACGACGAAGGTGTACTTTTTCCGTACTCCGAGGAGGAGCGACGCAGTTCATGTTAAAATCAGCCATATCCCTCCGGGTTCCGCGAGTTTGCTTGTCCGGCTGCGTTAGGCCTCGGAGCCTACCTATGGAGGTATTGTCTCCTCGGCCTGCCTTACCGGAACAGCCAAACTCGCAGGAACGCGGTCGCGGAGAGGGTATTGAAATGGGTTCTGGAATCTTCTTATGTCGCCGTACGAGCGGGGTCTGGCCTGGAACATCAAAGGCTACACCCTCTTCCGCACGCTCAATAAGCGCGCCTATCTGCCTTTGATCGCGGTTTACGCCGTCTCGGTGGCTGGTCTCGATCTTGGCCAGTTCGGCTTGGTTGCTTCCCTCACCGCGCTCACCTCCCTGGTCTTGGAGATACCCAGCGGATATCTTTCCGACCGCATCGGACACAAGAAATCGCTCATCCTGGGCTGCTTCATAATGGCGCTCTCGCCGCTCGCCTACGTGATCTGGCCCAACTTCACGGGAGTACTGCTGGGCTCCGCCGGATATTTCGGGGGGTATGCCTTCATCTCCGGGACCCTGGACGCTTTCCTTCATGAATCCCTGCTCGAACTCGACCGGGAAAAAGAATACGGCCGGGTGGTGGGCCGCGCCCAGGCCGTGTCCCTCTTGGGCAACGTGGTTCTCGTCTCCCTCGTTCCCTTGCTTTATCCTCTGGACCATCGCCTTCCGTTCCTGGTGGGCTCGCTCCTGATGACCGCAAGCTTTTGCCTAAGCTTCTTCCTGACCACGCCCCGAAGATCCAAGCGCGAAGTGGCCGAGCTCGAGAGCGTGAGCTTTATGAATTTGATGCGCAGTTTGCACGTCAGCCGGGCGCATCTGCTTTTCCTCTTTCTGGGCGTAACGGGCGCGGCAAGCGACAAGGTCCCGGAATTCCGGGAGATATATCTCCAGGTCCAGGGCATGCCGGTCATCTACTTCGGCTTCCTGCTCGCGATCTCAAGCCTCATCGCTGCGCTCGCGAGTTTCAACATCCACAAACTGGAATTCCTGCCGGAACGGGCGTATTACGGCCTTAGCGCGGCCGTGCTCGTCTCGCTCACGATCCTCGCGGGCATAGGAGGACTTTGGCTCGGCGCGGCCTGCATGATCCTGCTCGTGGTCTATAACCGCAACGAGATCACGCTCACCCAAAGCTATCTCCTGCGGAGATGTCCGACCAGGGAACTCAAAGCCACCTATCTTTCCACGCTCGCCTTCACGAAGGCCCTGAACGGGCTCTGGATACCGCTCGCGCTCGGCTATCTCGCCTCCGCTTACGGCATCCGGGCCGGCTATGGCTATTTCGGCGTCATCCTGTTCGTCTTGGCGGGCATCGTTCTCCTCGGATATTCGCGGCAGAAATCCGCGAGAAAGGCGTCGCTATCCTTTGATTAAAGCCAATTTCTTTTCTCTGCGCCAACCTTTTATTTCCTGTTCTCGTCTTCTCGATTCAACTAAAGTTTTAAAATTTTCCGAATATACCAACCTGACCGGTCTGCGAATTTTTGTGTAGTGTGCACCCCGTTTTGAGCCATTATGCTGTTTCAATCTCCTCTCTAGGTCATTGGTGCAACCAACGTATAAAGATTTATCGACGCACTCAAGGATATAAACGGAATACATTTTGATGAGCCGGTGGCTGAAGACCTTTATGAGAGCTAGCGGGCCGGAGACCTTTGTGGGCGAGTGGGCCGGAGGCCCTGATGAGCGGAGCGAAGAAGCTAATGGGCCGGAGGCCTTTGTGGGCGAGTGGGCCGGAGGCCTTTGTGGGCGAGTGGGCCGGAGACCTTTGCGGGCGAGTGGGCCGGAGACCTTTGCGGGCGAGTGGGCCGGAGACCTTTGTGGGCGAGTGGGCCGAAGGCCCTGATGAGCGGAGCGAAGAAGGGCTGCCGGACAGGGATTCGAACCCCAGTTTCCGCGTCCAGAGCGCGGCGTCCTACCACTAGACGATCCGGCAATTCATTTGAAGACTGAACTTATCGAGACCGCTAGACGACCGACCTCGCCGGCCAGGCGGATCCGGCAATATCGAGCGGTTCCAATTATATAGTAAAAGCGCCTAAAATCAACTTTTGGGATGCTTTGATGTATAATTTCCATATGGATATCTTTAAGAGCGCCCGTTTCACGTTCTGGCAGATGAGCATATTCAAGATATCCTTACTGGCCATAGGCATCGCCATTGGGGCATATTGGAGCGAGACGCTGCTTCCCTACGCGCTCGCGCTTTTCGTCATAGGAATAATGCTCGGCTTGTATGTCGTTTGGGTCTGGTTCCGGCAGTGATTTCTCCACACTTTGGCGCTGCCGATTATTTGATATAATTCACGCAATGCCCGAAACTCATATCCTATTGATCGAGGACGATCCGATGAGCCGCAAGCTTTTCGGCGGCTGGATAACCAAGCTCGGTTTCGAGGCGATATACGCGGTGAACGGCGTGGAGGGCATGGCGAACGCGAGAAAGTTCGCCCCCGATCTCATCCTGCTCGATTACCATTTGCCGGAGGTGGACGGCCTGGAGGTGGCCAAACGGCTCAAAGAATTCAACGAGACCAAGAACATCCCGGTCATATTCCTGACCAACGAGGATCTAAGCCCGGACGCGCAGAGCGGCCTGAAGCAGATCGGCGTGGAATACCTGCACAAAGGCGAGGACTTCATAGTGTTCGAGGAAAGATTGCGCAAAGCGTTGGATCTTCCGGCTCCGCAGGCAAGCGCCTGATTTGCTAAACTGATGATAGGTTCTTGAAATCCGTCAATTCGGCGGTCTTTGAGGAGGAGGTTCGCCATGATCAAGATCCGGCCCGCGCGCGCCGGTGATCTTCCGGTCCTGATGGGTATCGAGCTCGAAACCTTCGGTCCGGAAATGTCGGCGTCGGATGAAATGCTGGCGGACAGGATCGAGCTCTGCGGGGACGGCTGGTTCCTGGTCGCAGAGAACACTTCCTACGGCGCCTGCGCCGTGGCGGGTGATATGATCCTTCAGCCGACCCGGCTCACGCCCGAAGAATGCACTTCCTGGGCGGCGGCAACGGACGACGGAGCCATGCGGGGGACTTTCGATCCCGTCGGCCCCAACGTCTACGTGGTCTCGCTCGCCGTTCCGGCAGCCGCGCCCCCCGGCACTTCCGATCTTCTGATGCATGCCTCGCTCGTCCGCTGGGCCAGGCACTGCGGGTTCCGCTCCGGAAGCTTTTTCATCTTCTGTTCCCGCATGCCGGGATTCGCGAAGACGAACCGGCGAACGGGCATCGATCCGGAGGACTACTGGCTCTTGGAACGCGAGGACGGCGGGCCGCGCGATCCCATGCTGCATCTCTATTGGGAGATGAGCGGCGGAGTATGGCCGGTCCGTTTGCTCCGGGACGGCTTCCCGCCGGACGAGGAATCCGGCGGCCACGGCGTGCTCTTCGCGCTCAACGATCCGGAACGGGCCCTGCTCGCTTCCGCGGAACACGTTCACCGTTCGGGAACGCGGCACGGCGCCCGAACCAAGGAGGCTCGCCATGAAGAAGAATGATCCGCGCATCTCCCTGCTTCAGGGAGGACGGCGCCTGTGGTGGGACGTGCGCGAAGGACGCATGGTCCCGGCGGCCACGCTCTACATCCCGTTCGGCTGTCCGGATTGGGGCGAGACGGGCGGCCAGCGCAACTCGCGCTGCACCTTCTGTCCCCTGCCGAACGCGGTCATCGGCTACCGCGACGGCTTCTACGGCGGAGCGCCGGTGCCCGATACCGACCACCTGGCGTTCTTCAAGGAGACCTTCGCCCGCACCCTGCGCAAGAACTCCGTACACACGCTCATGGTGTTCAACGCCGGGAGCTTCCTGGCCATGAGCCCCTCGCTACGGGAAGCTGTCGCCGCGGAGGTCGGCCGCTCCCCCGTCAAACGGCTGGTGGTCGAATCCCGCGCGGAGCTCATCACCATCCCGAACCTGGAGCCGGTGCTCCGGGGCATACCGAGCGACCGGCTCACCGTCCGCATCGGCGTGGAGACCCAGGATGACCGGACGCGTCTCTCCCTTCTCCGGAAGGGACATACGCGCAAGGAACTCCTGCGAGCATCGGCGCTCCTTCGGGAACTCGGCATCTGTTCCGGCGGGTACGTCCTGCTCGGTCCGGTGCCCGGCATGCAGCCGAGCATGGCCGTGGCGGAGGCCTGTGCCACAATCCGCTGGGTGCTCGGAAGCGGTCCCGGCAACCTGGGCATGGACGAGGCCTACTTCTCGAGCGCCAACGTCGGCCCGGGCACC
>CAZCTJ010000005.1:0-2370 GCA_964501675.1 uncultured Candidatus Saccharibacteria bacterium | reverse complement strand
GAATTCTGCCCGGCCAATCTCTGGATGGTGCTCGAGGTTCTGCGCCACACCGGCGGCCATTCGGGCAGGGTCCATCTCCTGCCGTTCCGGGATGAACCGCCTCTTCTCGCGGTGCCCTCCAATCACGTTCCCAGGGGCATTCCCGAGGACCTCGCGGGCGCCCGGGGATGCGATCTCGAGTTTCACGCGATGCTCGACGCGTATCGCCGGACGATGGATCCTGCGGCGCTCGCCGCGCCGCCGAAGTGCTCCTGCCGTCCGTCGTGGTTTCTCTAGTTCGCTTCCAGTACGGAGCGGCGCCGATGCGGTGCCGCTCCGATTCTTTTTCCGGAGCTGTGATAGAATTAAATATCAGCCCATGGTTCTTCTTGATTCCCTGGTGGTCCTGGTCCTTGTCATAAACACTCTTCTAAGCGTAGGCATCCTGGCGCGCAGCTTTCGCGACAAGGCCAACCGGCTTTTCGTGCTTTTCGTCACCTTCGTCGATCTTTGGATAGTTAGCAACTACCTGGAGAACGCGCCCGAGCTCGTCGGCGCGGGCTGGCTCGAATCTTTTCTGCGCCTGGACTTCGCCTCCGCCGCGGTCGCCTTGTATTTCTGGCTCCGCTTCTGCGCCGTCTTTTCCGGCAGCAAGACCCGCGCTTTATTCCCGCGCCTGTTCTATTCTCTGGCTCTCGTCCTGGGCTGGGGACTTGCCGTTCTGTCCCTATGGGGCGACCTCATACTCACCCGCGTCTCTTTTCCGGAAAACATAGTTCATTTCGAACCCGGTCCGTTCTGGGTCGTCTATGCCGCCGCCTTGGTGTTGTTCTCCTTGGGCGGCCTTGTCCTTCTTCTGCGGGGCAGGCGAAACGCGCTTCGGGAAAGAAAATACCTGCGGGTCCAACAGATAAACCTGATCCTGCTGGGCTTTTTCTTTTCGGTCGGGAACGCCATATTCATCAATCTGTTCCTGCAGGCGTTCTACCCCATCGGCCTTGAGGTTTCCCGCATCGGTTTGTACGGACTTACCCTGCTCGTGGCCTTGACCGCCTACGCCATTGCCAAGCACAAGCTTTTCGATCTGAAGATATTGGTTCTGCGCGCGGCCTCTTATCTAGTGTTCATCACCGTTTTCGCCGCGCTCTACGCGGTCGCGGTGCTTTGGTTCCTACCCTGGGCCTCGGGCATCCGGACCCAGACCGCGGAATTCGCCGTCTTTCTCATCCTGACCGTGGTGGCCGCGCTCGCCTTCCAGCCCTTGGAGCGCTATATCTCCCGTCTCACCAAGCGCATTTTCTTCCAGAACAGCTACGAGCCCCAGAACCTGCTCTCCGCCCTAAGCCGCATTATGGCCGAGACCATCGAGCTCGACATCCTGACCAGGGCGGTATTGAAAACCCTGCTCGAAGAAATGCGCATTGCGAAAGGCGCCTTCCTTCTCACGGACGGGCACCGGATAACCGGCGTGGAATCTTCCGGCTATCCCCGCTCCGCGGAATACAAAGAACTGGAGGAACTGTTTCACCGGGATCCGGCGCCGGCCCGCTTCGCCTGGAACGAGCTGGAGGATGAGAGTTTGAGAAAACTCTTCCGGGAATTGGATATCGAAGTGGCGATACCCATCCGGGTGGAGAAAAAAGAAGTGGCCCTGCTCATACTGGGACCCAAAAATTCCGGCCAGGCGTATTTCGAGGAGGACCTCCAGACGCTTCAGATCTTCGCTTCGGAAGCCGGCCTGGCCATCGAGAACGCCAAGGCCTTCCGGGAGATAAGGAAATTCAACGCGGAATTGGAGGGCAAGGTCGCGGAGCGGACCAAGGAGCTTAAGGCCTCGCAGGAGAAGGAGCTCCTGCAGGCTAAGGAGGTGGCACGCCTGAAGGACGAGTTCGTGTTCCTGGCCGCGCATGAGCTTCGCACTCCCATCAACGTCATCCGGGGCTTTCTCGCGCTCGCTCACGGCGCGAAGCGCCTGCCCAAGGGTCTGCGGGAGGACCTGGACTCCATCTCCCAGGCGAGCGAACAGCTGAACAAGCTCATCGCGGACCTTCTGGAAGTGGCCCGCTCCGAAAGCGGGACCCTGCGGGTGAACGTCACGGAGAACGATCTAGTCCCGGTGCTGAAGTCGGTGGTGGAAGAACTTACCCCGCTCGCCAAGGAAAAGAACGTCCGCATAACCGTGAGCACGGATGAACGGGTCCCGGTCGTATGCGACCGGGACAAGCTGAAGGAGATACTGATGAACCTCATAAGCAACGCATTGAAGTACAACCGCCCCGGCGGCTCGGTGGGCGTGAGCTCCTATCGTGAGCCGGGCCGGGGCCTGGCGCTTACCGAAGTGCGGGACACCGGCTACGGCATCCCGGAGCGCATGCAGGACAAGATATTCCA
>CAZCTJ010000004.1:6877-24659 GCA_964501675.1 uncultured Candidatus Saccharibacteria bacterium | reverse complement strand
TCTCGGCTGACCGCGACCAAAAAACGCCCAACGGGCGTTCTCGCGCATCGGCCGGGGCGATGTTTATTTTTTGGCTTCCGCGACCAGGCGGGACAGGCGCGATTTAAGCCGGCTCGCGGTGTTCTTGCGGATGACGTTGTTCTTCGCGGTCTTGTCGAGCACCTGGTAGACCTTGGGCAGGAACGCCCTGGCCTCTTCGGTCTTTTTCTCCGCGATAAGTTTGCGGTAGGCCTTGACCGCCGTCTTCAGGTCCTTTTTGCGGCCCAGGTTGAGCTCCCGGTGTCGGACGTTCTGCCTCAGCGCTTTTTTGGCGGATCGGGTGATCGGCATGGTTGCGTGGTAGGCAGTATATCCGAACCCCGGGAAAATTCAAGCCCTACCTCGGGTCCGTTAATGCGGATATAATGGGAGCATGATCTACAGCCTGAAGGGAGAGCTCGAACGCGTCACGGAAGGATTCGTGGTGGTGAACCTGGGCGGCGCCGGGCTCAAAGTGAACGTTCACGGCCGGACCCTGGCCAAGCTTCCCGCGCCGGGCGGCGAGGTGAGCTTCTTCTGTCATCTTCACGTGCGCGAGGACGCTCTGGATCTCTACGGGTTCCCGGGAGCCGCGGAGCTCGAGCTTTTCGAGCAGCTGATCTCGGTCTCCGGCGTGGGACCCCGTTCCGCCCTGGCCATTCTGGACGTCGCCGCCTACCCCGAGCTCACCGCCGCGATCGAGGAAGGACGCGCCGACCTCCTGACCCGGGCTTCGGGCATCGGCCGCAAGACCGCCGAGCGCATCATTCTCGACCTGCGGGGCAAGGTCAAAGCGGAAGCCTCCGCCGCGACCGTGGCCAAAATGGAATCGGACGCGGACATTCTGGAGGCCCTGATCGGTCTCGGTTACCGGCGGGAACAGGCCAAGTCCGCCCTGGGCGCCTTGGATAGGGAAGTGTCCGGCACGGAAGCGCGCCTCAAGGCCGCGCTCCGGATCCTGTCCGGAAAAGGATAATGATAGAGCTGCTCAAAAAATTCCCCCTGCTCGGCCGTTTGGCCCGCCTGCCGTTCCTCTCCCGGGCGTATCATTATTCCCTGTCTTTCCTGGGCGCATTGCGCTACGGCTTTCCGTCCCGCAGGCTCATCGTGATCGGCGTGACCGGGACCAAGGGCAAGACCACCACCGCCCACCTCCTCACCCAACTGCTCCAATCCTCCGGCCGCCCGGCCGGGCTTGCGACCACCGTTCTTTTCCGCATAGGGGACCGGGAGTGGGTGAACGCGACCAAGCAGACCATGCCCGGCCGCTTCGCCCTCCAGGGCCTTTTGCGCCGGATGGTCCGGGAGGGCTGCCGCTACGCGGTGGTGGAAACCTCCTCCGAGGGCATCCTGCAGTTCCGCCATCGGTTCATAGATTACCGGGCGGCGATCTTCACCAATCTTTCTCCCGAGCACATCGAGCGCCACGGCAGTTTCGAGAATTACCGCGAAGCGAAGGTCAGGCTCTTCGCGCGGACCGCCCGCCACCGGGACGGCATCGGGATATACAATCTGGACGACGCGAACGCGGACAAGTTCCTGGCGCCTCCGCTCCGGCGCAAATTCGGTTTCGGCCGGGATGCCGCGCAGGCGAAAAAGGTCCATGAATTTTTCGGCATAGAGGACGTGCGCCTGGCGCCGGACCGCACGGAATTTTCCCTGGGCGGCGAGAGATACCGCATGCCGCTCGTAGGCGGGTTCAACGTGTATAACGCGGCGGCGGCCCTGGTCGCGGCGCTCGCGCTGGGGGTCTCCGTCCCGGAGGCGAGATCCGCGCTCGCCTCGGCGAAGCCCGCGCCCGGCCGGCTGGAACTCGTGCGAGCGGGCCAGCCCTTCACGGTCATCGTGGATTATGCCCACGAGCCGGCGAGCCTGGCCGCGCTCTATGAAGCGGCGAAGATCTTCGGCCCCCGGCGGGTGATAGGCATACTGGGCTCGCAGGGCGGCGGCCGGGACGTTTGGAAAAGGGCGGCCATGGGCGAGATAGCGGCGAGATACTGCGACGAGCTTATTTTGACCGGCGAGGATCCTTACGACGAAGACCCGGAACGCATCATGGATGATATAGAAAAGGGGACCCGGGACGGCAAGGCCAACGTCCGGCGGTTGGCCGATCGGGGCGAAGCCATCCGTACCGCGCTCTCGCTCGCCGAGGAAGGGGACGCGGTGGTCCTGTCCGGCAAGGGCGGGGAGGTTTCCATGTGCGTCAAAGGAGGAACGATCCCCTGGAGCGACCGGGAAGTGGCCGAAGATTTCTTTAAAACGCGAAAGGCCAGCTGAACACAGCTGGCCTTAAACACTGTTCCCCGCCGAGCTCCGCTCAGCGGGTGCGGAGGCGCGCCCGGGCGCAGTCGCCGCCGCCCGCGACCGCGATGAGCAAGAGGACGCCGACGGCTCCGAGGACGAGCGAGATTCTGGTCATGGTGCACCCTGAGTGAAGAGGTGTGACTCCGGAGCCTGCCCGAGCAAGGCCTTTGCCTGCCCGAGCGCGCTCCAGAAGTCCGAATTGGATACGGCCCGCTTGCGTCCGCCCGAGATGTTCGCGCGGGCGACCACGCGGACGCCGCGGGTCGTGTTGGCGAACGTGAGCGCCACGTCCTCCACGGTGATGCGGACGCGATCCCGCGAGATGCGCTCCGACGGGAAATTCATAGACCCCTCCGGGTTGGATTACGAGGTACGAAAACCAGCTTTTTAAATACAGCATAAAAACAGGAGTTTGTCAAATAATGGCCGCTGGACGCGGCAGGAGCCTGTTCATTGAACAGGCTCCTTCATTCTCTGAAAACAGGCCGGCAATTCCGCGCCGCCCCGGCCGACGTCCGGCAAAGCGGCACGCAGCTTCCGGGCGGGAGGGACGGGTCGCTTGCCAGGCGAAGTTCCTGCGAATGCGGATTGCCGCAGCCGGCGCAGGATCCGCCCGCCTGCTGGTATGGCCAGCCGCGGGACTCGCAGAGGGCCAGGCGTTCCCGGGACACGGCGTAGGCCTCCGCATTTTCCCGGGGCGGGAGAACGAACGGAAGCGATCTCGGGGCGGGGAGCGCGGCTCGTTTCGGGAACAGCCCGAGCCGGAGGGGGAACAGGACCAATGCGATCAGGCTCATGGAACCGCTCCTTTCTTATATCTTTATAGACCCTCCCGGTCGATCCGTAAAGGATCCGGCCGGGTTTTAGGGTATAATCTTTGTTATGAAATTGACCTTCCATGGCGGAGCGGGCAGCGTGACCGGCGCGAATTATCTTCTGGAATCGGGCGGGACGCGGATACTCATCGACTGCGGCCTGCACCAGGGCGGCCACTTCGCGGAACGCAAAAACTTCGAGGACCTGCCCTATCCGGCCGAGAGCATCCAGGCGGTATGCATCACTCACGCGCACATCGACCATATCGGCCTCCTGCCCAAGCTCAAAAAATCCGGTTTTTACGGCAAGATATACTCCACCCCGCCCACCCGGGATTTCGCGGAGCTTCTGCTTCTCGACTCCGAGCATCTTTTGAAGGAAGAAGCGGTGCGGGAGGGCAAGCCGCCGCTCTACTCTTCCGAGGACGTGGCCGCGACCATGTCCGTTTGGGAAGGCCTGCCCTATCACCAGAAGTTCAGCATAGGCGATTTTGAGGTCACTTTTTACGATGCCGGGCACATCCTGGGCTCGGCGATTATCAAGGTGGAAGCGGAAGGCAAAAGCATAGTTTTTTCGGGCGACCTGGGGAATTCCCCCGCGCCGATCATCAAAGACACCGAAACGATGGCGGGAGCGGATTATTGCGTGGTGGAATCCACTTACGGGGATCGGGTCCACGAGCGGGAGGACCGGCGCGAGGAGGAGCTGGAAGATGCGGTGGAGGACGTGGTCAAAAGCGGCGGCGTGCTCATCGTTCCCGCCTTCGCGATGGAACGCACCCAGGACCTTCTGTACCACCTGAACGAGCTCGTGGAGAAGGGCCGCATTCCCCGGGTGCCGGTTTTCATCGACAGCCCCCTCGCGATCAAGCTCACTGCGGTTTATAAAAAATACGAGACATATTTCGACGAGGACGCCTACCGCCTGGTCAAATCCGGCGAGGACATCTTCAATTTCCCGGGTCTGCGCCTCACGCTTACCACCGAGGAATCCAAGTCCATAAACGGCGTGCCCCCGCCCAAGATCGTGATCGCGGGAAGCGGCATGTCCACCGGGGGGCGCATCCTGCATCATGAGCGGCGGTATCTGCCGGACCCCAAGAGCCTCATTCTTTTCGTGGGCTATCAAAGCGCGGGCTCGCTCGGCCGGCAGATCCTGGACGGCGCCCGAACGGTCAGGATCATGGGCGAGGAGGTCCCGGTACGCTGCGCCAGGCGCATGATCTCCGCCTTTTCCGCCCATGCCGACCGGCCCCGGCTCATCGCCTGGCTGCGCCCCTTCCGGCTCACGGCCAAGAAGTTGTTCGTGGTGCAAGGGGAGCCGGAGGCGAGCGAATCGCTTGCGGCGGCGGTCCGGGACGAGCTTGCGGTCGAGACGGTGGTGCCGGAGCAGGGGTCGAAGCATGTGCTATAATTTCAAAAAGAGACCCTTAATATGCCCACCAAAACCCCGGTAAAGAAGAACGGAAACGGCAAAAAGATCGGCCATAACACCCTCTCCGCGATCTGCGCGCCGGGCGAGGTCTGCGAATTGCGGTTTAAGATCTGCATTTCCGGAGCGGCGGATACCTCCCATATCAATCCGGAGTCCCTGGAAAAGACCAGGGAGATCGGGCGCCTGGTCGCGGAGCGCGGCATGGTGCTCGTGACCGGAGCGACCACCGGCGCGCCTCTGTGGGCGGCGCGCGGGGCCAAGGAGGCCGGCGGCATCGTGATCGGCATCTCTCCGGCATCTTCCAAGCTGCAGCACGTCCGGGGCTACCGCCTGCCGACCGATTATCACGACCTCATCATCTATACCGGCTTCGGTTATTCCGGCCGGAACCTGCTTTTGACCCGCTCGGCGGATGCGGTCATCTCGGTGGGCGGCCGGATCGGGACCTTGAACGAGTTCACGGACGCCTTCGAGGACCAGAAGCCGCAAGGGGTGCTCCTGGGTTCCGGCGGCACCACCGACCTTCTGCCGGACATAATCGACGAAGCGCACCGCGGTCCGGGCAAGGTTGCTTTCGACACCGATCCGGCGAAACTTCTGGACAAGGTTATGGCCATGGTCTTGGCGGACGAGAAGGAAGTGGTTCCGGTATCATAAAGGTCGAAAAATTTCCAAAAGAATGGCTAAAAAAACAGAGCCGAAACCGATAGGGGAAATAACCCATTATTACGGCCACCTGGGAGTGGCGATCGCGAAGTTCAAGGAGCCGGTCAAGGTGGGCACCAAGGTCCGCTTCAAGGGCGCGACCACCGATTTCGCGGAAAAGATCGGGTCCCTGCAGTACGACCATAAGCCGATCGACGCGGCCAAGAAAGGCCAGGAGGTCGGGATAAAAGTGGGCGACAAGGTCCGGGAAGGGGACGAGATCTATCTGGAGGATTAGAGGAAGGATTTTTTCATGCTTAACCGGCGGTTTTTTCGTATGGCCGGCGTAATGACGGCGACCACGGTGGGCGCCGGCCTTTTTTCCCTGCCCTACGTTTTCCTGCGTTCGGGGTGGCTCACCGGCATTTTCTATCTTGCCGCGCTCTCCGCGGCGCTCGCGTTCGTGCACCGGCTGTATTTCCGGGTCTTGGAAAAGGAAGGCGGGGATGAGCGTTTGCTCGGCCTCGCCTCCATGCGCCTGGGGCGCTTCGGGCGCCTGTGGGGTCTGCTTTCGATCCAGGGCGGCCTCATCCTCGCGCTGGTCATCTATCTTCTGCTTGCCCGGGGATTTTCGGAGATGCTTTTCCCCGGCAGCGGCAATCTGGGTCTCGCCCTGTTCTGGCTCGCCGGCTCGCTGCCCCTGGTCTTCGGGCTCCGGCGGCTCATCGCCGCGGAGATCCTGGGCGCGGTCATGATGGCGGGCATGATCCTCGCGGTTTTCTTCTACGGCTTCGGGGATCGGCTCGCATCGCTTCCGGTCTTTTCCTGGGACGGGTTCTTCCTGCCCTTCGGGCCGGTGCTTTTCTCGCTCGCCGGCTGGACCGCGGTGGAGCCCATTTTCGACGCGAACCGCTCGCCGGAGCGGAAGCGGGCGATGAGAGCCATGGCCGCCGGCACTTTCTTCGCCGCCGCGCTTTACGCGCTTTTCGTCTTCGGGGTGCTGGGTTCCTCGGCGGAAATATTCCCGAATGCGCTCCAGGGCCTCGCGGATTGGCCGGCTTGGCGTTTCGCGCTGCTCACCGTGCTGGGGCTTTTCGCGATCTGGACCTCCTACGTGCCCATCGGTCTCGAGGTGGCGAACGGCATCCGAACGGACCTGGGCTGGACCAGGACGGCCTCGCTCGCATTCGTCCTGCTTCTGCCGCCGGCCCTGGTCGCGCTGGGCCTTAACGATTTTCTGGCGGTGATGGGCCTCGCCGGAGGCATTTTCCTCGGTTCGGAATACCTGCTGCTCATCGCCATCGCCTGGCGCTCGCTCGCGCTCTCCTTCCGGGAGAAGGCGATCGGCGCGGCGCTCGTCGCCCTTTTCCTTCTGGGCGCGGTTTACGAGGCCTACTATTTCGTTATAAGATAGCCCGCGAAAGCTCCTGTCGTTCAATGGATAGGATATCTCCCTCCGAAGGAGACGATGCTGGTTCGATTCCAGCCAGGAGCACAAAAAGCAAGAGAGCCGCCCCGCAGGGGGCGGCTCTCTTGCTTTTCTGTATCTTTAGATTGGAATCGAACTGAAAGGAGGGGTCGGGAGGGGGAAGTATAAGATTCCTCCCGCCTGCCCCGACGTACATCGGGGTGAATCGGAAAAATGTTAAAAACCGAGGGTTTTTAAAAGCAAACCGGCCAGGCGAGCGCGTGGGGCCCCGGCTGTTTTTATGCTATCTTGAATCCGCACCTTGGAGGCACATATGAAGATCCTGTGGTTGGCGAAGCATCCGCCCCAAGACGTTTTCCTTAAGGCGCTTCGGGACAAATTCGGCAACGTCGCGGTCATTCGCGACGTGAGCTTGTCCCAGTCGCTCGAGGAGATCGTCCGGCGGGCGCGGGCGAAGGACCATGACGAGACGGTGCTCGTAGGAACGTTCCCGATGTCGTTCCTGGTCCAGATCGCGGAATGCGGCGTGCGGCCGCTCATCGCCGATCTGCGGCCGGTCCCGCACAAGGACCAGTCGCACATCGAGGAGAACGGGAAGTTCTTCCGGTTCGTGAGATTCCGGCGGCTCACGGGGGTCAGCCTGGATTTCGAGGAGGTGTGAGAAATGGAGATTGAACGGAAGTTTGTCCTGCCGGGCAAGCCCGACCTCCTCCTGCCCGAGCCGGCGGAGATCCGCCAGGGCTACGTCCTTTTAAGCCACGCCGCGGAGATGCGGGTAAGGGACGAGGGCGGCAAGTGCACGCTCACGACCAAGTGCCTGACCGCGAACGCGTCCGTCCGGAAGGAGTGGGAGACGGAGATTCCCCGCTGGGTCTACGAGATCCTGTGGGCCGAGACGGGTCTGCGGCGGATAGCGAAGCGCAGGTACCGCATCCCGTGCGAGGAGCTGGTCTGCGAAGTGGACGAGTACCGCGGCGAGCACGAAGGGCTGTGGGTCCTGGAATGCGAGTTCCCGTCCCAGGCGGCCGCCCTCGCGTTCACTCTGCCGGAGTGGGCGGCGGGCGCGAAGGAAGTGACCGGGGACGAGAGGTACCGCAACGGGTCTCTTGCGGTCCGGGGGGTGCCGCGAATATCGAACTGAAAGGAGAGCAGGTCCCGGCCGGGCGGTCGGGACCTCTGCTATAATTGAGAAGATGACCGAGACCCTGAGCGTGGCGGAGGTCAAAAAGGACATCGCGCAGGTCGCGCCTAAAACCGGTCTCGCCTGGGAGCTTTTGATCGTGGCGGTTAGCGTTCTCATGGGTTTCCTGCTCATCGAGACCCAAGCGATCCCGCGCCTGCTTTCGCTCGCAAGCGAAGCGCGGATACTCACGAGCTTCCTGGCGGGGATGTTCTTCGCCTCCGTTTTCACCACTATCCCGGCGACCATCGCCCTGGGCGAGATAGCACAGGAATATTCCCTGTTCTGGACCGCGTTCTTCGGGGGGCTCGGCGCGCTCGTCGCGGATTTCGTCATATTCCGTTTTTTCCGGGACGACGTCTCGGACGCCCTGATCGCTCTCTTCAAGGGCTCCGCCCGGACCCGCCTCGCGCGCATTTTCCATCTGCGCCTTTTCCGCTGGCTCACTCCCTTCCTGGGCGCGATCATCATCGCCTCGCCCCTGCCGGACGAGCTGGGGCTCGTCATCTGGGGCTTCTCCAAGCTGCCCACCAAATACTTCGTCCCGTTGTCCTTCACCTTGAACGCGATGGGCATACTGGTCATCGGTCTTGTCGCCCGGAGCTTAATGTGAGCATGGATAAACGGACGGAGCTCGCGCGGTTGGAGGGGGAAATGGCGGCGGACGCGTCCCTGCCGCTTGCGACGAATCTCGTCTTCGGAGAGGGAGACCCGGATTGCGAGGTGATGTTCATCGGCGAAGCGCCCGGTTACTACGAAGACGTGGAGAAGCGTCCGTTCGTGGGCCGCGCGGGACAGCTCCTTACCCGGGCCATTGAGGGCTTGGGCTGGAAAAGGGACCAGGTCTACATCACGAACATCGTGAAAAGGCGGCCGCCGGAGAACCGCGACCCGCTGCCGGAGGAGATCGAGGCCTACCGGCCTTATCTCGCGAAACAGATTGAGGCAATCGGCCCCAAAGTCATCGTGCCGCTGGGCAGGTTCGCCATGAATTATTTTCTGCCGGACGCGAAGATTACCCGGGACCAGGGCAAGGTCTTCCGCCGCGGAGGACGGCTCATCGTGCCCATGCTTCATCCCGCCGCGGCCCTGCGCGGCACGGAAGCCATGAACCAGTTCCTTGCGTCCTTCGGCAAGCTGCCGGCGGTGCTCAAAAAATGCGAGGAATTGGGAAAGATGCCGGAGGCCAGGCCGGAGAGTTCCGGGAGGCCCAATAGCTTGTTTTGAGGCGACCGGCGGCTTTTCCGGCCGTTGGGGGCGGGGTATAATCAGGCCATGGACTTCGCCGCGGTTTATCTGGTGCAGCGATTTTTCTATCGCATCGGGGATTTTTTCCACCATTGGTACGTGGACGCTTCTCTCGGCTGGGGGCACAGCTTCATCTCCGCGCTGGAGGACCTGGACCGCACGTTCGCGGTGGGCATCACCCTCCGGCATTTCTTCGAGCCGCTCTACCGGGACTATTCCGTGATCGGCAGGATCTTGGGAGTGGTGTTCCGCTCCGGCCGGCTGCTCATCGGCGGAGCGATATATGCGGTCATCGCGCTCGTTTTCGCGGCCCTGTATCTCGTATGGGTCGCCGTCCTGCCCGTATTAATATTCTATGTGCTCCGCCACCTCGTCTGATCTGGAATTCCACTTCCGGGACCCGCGGCTCCGGATGAGCTTCGTCGGCCGCATCTCGGTGCGCGTCGCGAATTACGTGATGCATCTTTTGCTCCTCGCGGCCGCCTTTACCTTTTTGTTCTCCGATCTCGCCTGGCTCCGTTTGTCCGGGATCCTGCTCGCGCTCTTTCTCGTCGATCGAGCCATCCATTTGAAAGAAGGGGACCGGCCCATCTCGGAGATGCCCAAGTCGGGCAAGGTGAACGTGGCTCGCCATGTGAGCCCCGCATCGCATTCGCTTCTCGAGCGGGCCCTGGATCGGAGCCTGCTCGGCCGCCGGAATTTCTACCTGGAAATGACGAGCCAGCTTATGGGCATCCGGGAGATCCGGGACGGCCTGAAGCGCCTGGATGTGAAGCCGGACGAGTTCCGTGAGAAGCTGGAGGAACTGCTCGCGGAGGAGGACGGCAAAAAGACCGCGGGGGAGATCCGGATCCAGATCGAGGCATTGATGCTCGAAGCGATGCGGAACGCCCTTGCCGACAAGCAGCGCTTCGTGGAGCCGAACGACATATTTTCCGCCCTGCCCCAGCTGCCCGATCCGCTGCTCAAGCGCCTGTTCGGCACGTTCTCGCTTGAGGCCCAGGACGTGTCCCACGCCATGGTCCTGGTCTCGCTCCAGAGGAATTACTCCCGCCTGCGCCAGCTGCCCCAGGCGCTGTCCGGGATAATCCTGGGCGCGGAACGCGGACTGCGCCATCGCATAATGAACCGGGCCTGGACCAGCCGGCCCACTCCCCAGCTCGACCATTACGGCTTCGATCTGACCGATGCCGCCCGGGAGCGGTCGGTGGGATTCCTGGTCGGCCATGAAGCGGAATACCGGCGCCTGGTGGATTCGCTTTCCCGGCCGACCACCCCGAACGCGATACTCGTGGGCGAACCCGGCATCGGCAAGGAGACCATCATCTCCCATTTGGCTTTCGACCTGGTCAAGGACCGCGTGCCGCCGGCGCTCTTCGACAAGCGCCTGGTCGGGCTGCGCTTGGCGAACCTGGTCGCCGGCGCGCCGCCGGAGGAGCTCCAGAAGCGCATTCAGATCATCGCGGACGAGATCATCACGGCGGGCAACGTGATCCTGTACATCCCGGACGTCCACAATTTGGTGTCCACCTCGGGCACTGCCTATCTTTCCGCCGCGGACGGACTCATGCCCATCATCCGCAGCAATCTTTTCCCGGTGGTCGGCACGACCTACCCCAGGGAATATAAATCCGCCATCGAGCCCCGCAGCGACTTCGCCAACTTTTTCGAGATCATCCGGGTGAACGAGATATCCGAGGAGGAAGCGGAGCGCCTGCTCGCCTACCAGAGCTTCCTCTTGGAAAAGCAGACCGGCATTTTCATAACCTTCGGAGCGGTCAAGACCGCGGTGCGCCTGGCCCGCAAATTCTTCCGGAGCAAATTCCTGCCTTCGAGCGCCGAGGAGCTTTTGAAGAGCGCGCTCGCGTCGGTAGGCCGCCGCAAGGAGCGGTTCCTGGGTCCCGAGCAGGTGATCGCGGCCGCGGAGGAGCGGGTGAACGTGCCCATCCACGAAGCGGGCCAGGGCGAAGCCGACCTCTTGCTGCGCATGGAGTCCGTGATCCATGAGAATTTCGTGGACCAGGCCGAGGCGGTGAAGGCCGTGTCCGACGCCCTGCGGCAGTACCGCAGCGGCCTCGCGCGCCCCGGGGGACCCATCGCGAGCTTCCTGTTCATCGGTCCGACCGGCGTGGGCAAGACCGAGCTGTCCAAGATACTCGCTCGCATCCAGTTCGGCTCGGAAGCCGCCATGCTCCGGTTCGACATGACGGAATACCAGGATAAGCAGAGCTTCTACCGCTTCATAGGTTCGCCGGACGGGAACGTGAGCGGCGCGCTAACGGAGGCCGTGATGCAGAAGCCCTACAGCCTGGTGCTTCTGGACGAGTTCGAGAAGGCCTATCCCGACATTCTGCACTTGTTCCTGCAGGTCCTGGACGACGGGCGGCTGACCGACAATCTCGGCCGTACGGTGGATTTCACGAACACCATCATCATCGCGACCTCCAATGCCCATTCCGACCTGGTGAACGACGCCTTGCGCCAGGGCCAGAACATGAGCCAGATCTCGGAATACCTGAAGGCAAAGCTTACGGACGTGTTCAAGCCGGAGCTTTTGAACCGCTTCTCCAAGATAATCGTGTTCAAAGACCTCTCCCCCAAGGAGGTGGAGGAGATCGCCGGTCTCAATCTGAAAAATCTCGCCCGAACGCTTTCGGACCAGGGCATCTCGCTCGAATTCGACGGTTCGGCGGTGAAGCAGATCGCCAAGCTCGGCTACGATCCCGCCTTCGGGGCCCGGCCTTTGCGGCGGGTGATCGATGACCACGTGCGTTCCGCGATGGCGGAGAAGATCCTGCGCAAGGAGGTCGGGAAGGGCGACCTGGTGCGCTTGTTCTACGAGAACGACGGTTTCGAGATCCGTTCCGCGGAAGTTGCCGCGCGCTCGTAGAAATCATCATGCCCAAGGAGAACCCTAACCGGGAGATCGCCCAGCTTCTCGGGGAGATCGGGGAGTATTTGGAGATGCAGCGGGTGCCCTTCAAGCCGCGCGCCTACATCAAGGCCGCGGAGGAGATCGCCTCGCTTGCGGAAGGCCTGGACCGCATCTATGAAAAGGAAGGATTAAAGGGCCTGCGGAACGTGCCTGCGGTCGGCATGGGCATCGCGCAGAAGATCGAGGAATTCCTGAAAACCGGGCGGATAAGGGAGCATGTCGAACTGAAGAAAAGAACTCCGGTGAATCTCGCGGCCTTGACCGCAGTGGAGGGTCTGGGTCCTCAGAACGTGAAAAGGCTGTACGAAGAGCTGGGCATCCGGGATCTTGCCGGCTTGGAGAAAGCCGCCCGGGCGGGGCGCATCCGGAAGCTCGCCGGATTCGGGCCCCGCTCCGAAGAGCGCATCCTCGCCGGCATCGAATTCCTGAAGAGGTCCGGAGGGCGGCGGCTCCTGTCCTTCGCGCTCGGAGAGGCGCGCGGTATAGAGGAGCATCTTCGGAGCATGCCGGAGGTCTCCCGCCTTGCGGTCGCCGGTTCCCTCCGCCGGCGCAGGGAAACCATCGGGGACATAGACATCCTGGTCGTGTCCCGGCATCCCCGGGCGGTCATGGAGAACTTCGTCTCCATGTCCAAGGTCGTCCGGGTCCAGGCCCACGGCAGGACCAAATCTTCCGTGAAGCTCGCCTCCGGGCTCGACGTCGACCTGCGGGTGGTCCCGGAGACGTCCTACGGGTCGGCCTTGAACTATTTCACCGGCTCCAAGGACCATAACGTCTCCCTGCGGGAACTGGCGATGAGCAAGGGCATGAAATTGAACGAATACGGCCTGTTTCGGGGCCGGCGCCAAGTGGCCGGCCGGACCGAGGAGGATCTCTACCGGGCGCTGGGCCTCGCCTACGTGGAACCGGAGATGCGGGAGAACGCCGGGGAGATCGAGCTCGCGAAGAAGGATAAGTTGCCGTCGCTCGTAGGATATAAGGATATCGAGGGGGATCTTCAGATCCAGACCGACTGGACCGACGGACAGGCCTCCATCGAGGCCATGGCCAAGGCGGCCATGGCCAAGGGCCTCAAGTACATCGCGATCACCGACCATACCCAGCGTCTCAAGATGACCCGCGGCCTGGATGAAAAGCGCCTCCTGAAGCAAATGGCGGAGATAGACCGGGTGAACCGGCGCCTGGGCGGCAAGATCCGGATACTCAAGGGCAGCGAATGCGATATACTTAAGGACGGCTCGCTGGACCTGCCGGACAAAGCGCTCGGCAAGCTCGAGGTAGTGGGGGTGTCCGTCCATTCGTATTTCAATTTGTCCCGGGAGGAACAGACCGAGCGGCTCCTCAGGGCCATGCGCAATCCCAACGCGGACATCGTCTTTCATCCCACCGGACGGGTGATCGAGCGCAGGCCGGCTTACGAATTGGATATGGCCAAGCTGATCCGGGGAGCTCGGGAAACCGGCACGGTGCTCGAAGTGGACGCTTATCCCGACCGGCTGGACCTCAAAGACGAGCACATTCGGGAATGCGTTCGGGCGGGAGTGAAGCTCGCGGTGGATTCCGACGCGCATCATCCCGCGCACCTGGATTATCTGGAATACGGCGTGAGCCAGGCGCGGCGCGGCTGGGCGGAACGGAAGGACGTGATAAACGCCTGGCCGGTGGAGAAAATGCTGTCATTCCTGAAGAACGGGCGCGCAAGAAGGTGATCTAAAATATGAAGCACAGAACGGAACACAGGGCCGTCCAGAACGGCGGATCCGGCAACGGCAAGAACGTGAAGAAACAGATCGTGGCCGGGTTCATAATCTTCCGGCGGACCGAAGACGGCATAAAATTCCTGCTGCTCTACCGGCGGGGAGCCTATTGGAATTTCCCCAAGGGACATTTCGAGCCGGGCGAGAATTCCCTGAATACGGCGCTCCGGGAAACGGAGGAGGAGACCGGCCTCAAGGGGTCCGAACTGCACATCGTCCCGAATTTCAAGACCTACGTTAAATTTTTCTTCGAACGCGGGGACAAGCGCATCTACGACACGGTCATCCTGTATCTTGCGGAGACCAAGCAGGCCGATATCCGCATCTCGCCCCGGGAACACAGCGGCTTCGCCTGGTTCCTATATCCGGATGCCTGCCATATCCTGGGGAGATATCAGGGGACCAAGCGCGCCTTAAAACAAGCCAATGACTTCCTTCGCTCAAAAGGTGTACGGCATCGTCCGGCGGATCCCCAAGGGTAGGGTCATGACCTATGCCCGGGTGGCGCGTCTCGCGGGCCGCCCGCGCGCGTCCCGGGCGGTCGGCAACGTCCTGCACCGGAATCCCCGTTCCTTCTTCGTGCGCGGCCTCGCGCCGTCCGAACGGGTGCCCTGCCACCGGGTGGTCAAAAGCGACGGGCGCCCCGGCGGATTCGCCCCGGGAACCGGAAAGAAAATAGCCCTATTAAAGAAGGAGGGCGTGCTTTTCCGGAACGGCCGGATCGCCGGGAAATTCTCCTAAGATCGGCGTTCCGACCCGTCCCGTTCTTATGCACCGATTTTCTTGACACACCCCGCCCCGCAGGGGTTATAAAATATGAAGGAGCACCCCGAAAACAGAATATTTTTGAACCTTAACTTGCGTCAGAACCGAAAGGAGCGGCCATGGCCGAAGTCTTTCCGGTCACCCCGGAAGACCTGAGCGAAATGACCATGCCGGCTCCCTTCGGGGACTGGGCATGGGAAATGATGCTGGGCGGGAAGATAGACCTTTTCGTCCAGGCGTTGGTCCAATCGGGAGAGGTGTCCTCCAAGCCGGAAGCGCTCGCTCGGCTCTCGGAATTGAGCAGGCGCTTCGAGGTGAAGAACGGGCACGTTTCCTGGGGCGATCTCGCGAACGACGGGTTCCACTACGCGCTCTTCTCCGAGCTGGAAAACCTGCTCGGAGTGAAGCGCGCGAGGCACGCGGAGCCCTTCCTGTCCTGCGGCGTTTTGGGCCATAAGCTGATGGCCCAGCTGTTCGCCAGGGAGGAACCGTTCGGGAACGGCTGGGCGGACCTGGAGCAGATGACCCTCTTCTCGGAAGAGCGTTCGCTGCCCCTCTTCGAATCGGCGGTTCCCGTAAGCCATCTGCGGTCCCGCAGATTCTCCACGGACAGAGCGCTCGCGCGGGTGGACGCTGTCTGGGCGGAGCTCTGCGGACGCATCGCGGGCACCGGGAACTGGGCGGACTGGTACCAGGTGAGCCGCAGGGAGGTGGCCGAGCTTTACGCGAGCATGGCCCCCTTCCTCGGCGAGTATCTCGCCGAACTCAACCGCAAGCCCGGAGTGGCAGGCGGCTATGTCGCGGCCCTGTCAGTGATGACCTGGGTCACGGCACTGCACCTGTACCTCGAAACCGGCCCTCGGCCGTACTTCCCGGAACTCCGGCTGTTCGATCCCTCCATCCACGGATTGGGCGGGGGGCGGCTAGATGCGCTCGAAGTGACGGGCGTCCGGGGCAAGCCACCGACGGCTTCCCAGAAACGGATGCTCCGCCAGATGTCTCGCCACCGGTTCGGCTCCCTCACGGAGCTCTTGCGCGACCTCCTCACGCTCTTCGGGGCGGGGGCGGAAGTGAATATCCGCGATTGGAAGTTCGCCATCGGCGACGGGCCGCACAAGCTCATCGTGCCGGAAGACGTGGCGCAGGCTCCCTTCCCCAAGCACGCGGAGCAGATGCGCCGCTACCTCACCTTCGCTTCCGTGAGCAACCATCTTGCGGGGGCGGGGGAACTGTGGAACGCGGATTCCGGAGCGAAGCAGGCCGACCTGGTCTACCTGCTGCCCACCGTGGAATCTATCGAACACCGGGTCGGCATGGCTCCTTCCGACAAGGAGCGGGCCTTCCTGGAGTGGGTGGTGAAGCGTTGGGGCTCCGCGGAACGGCGCTCCTCCGTCAGGCACCTGAACGGCGCCCTGGGCCGTTATCTCGTCCGGCTTCTGTCGGGCAAGGCCGACGGCCGGAAAAAGGCGCCGGTCCAGCCCTCGCTGATGGAGACCGACCTGAACGGCGGCGGCAAGGTGGTGAGTCTCGTCGACAGGCATCGCTTCCTGGACGAGAACCGCATCATCGAGCGGCGGCCGGAGGGACGGCTTTTCCTGCATCTCGACCACCTCATCCAGGCGATCGAGTCCGGCAGGCTGGACGTGGGCCGCGGTTTCAATCTGGACCGCGGCGGTCTCATCCGCTGTCCCATGCCGGGGCACGCGGACCCAGGCAGGCCTTCCTGCTCGGTGCGTTTGGACCAGGGTTCGTTCCACTGCTTCGGCTGCAACGCGAGCGGCTGGTTCGACCCCCGGTCGGTACCGCCGGATTTCGACATCGATTGGAGCGCAGCCAGGCGAGTGGGCGGAAGCGCGGCGATGCTCCCGGAACCCTTCGTTCCCTCGGAGCATCACGGGTTCATGTCCCTCGTCCAGGAGCTCCTGCGGTCGGAATTCGGGGGCGGAGCGGGCGCGAGATACCTCCGGGAGGAAAGGGGCCTCGACCCCGATCTCGCCCGGGAGCACGGCGCCGGTTTCGGAGGCGATGTCCTGATCCACGGGCTCTTGGACGCCGGCAGAGATGTGGACGAGCTCATCCAGTACGGCATCCTGGGCCTCTCGCCCAGAATGCTTCCGGATTACCGTCTGCCGCGGCTTCTTGCGCGGCGGGGGTTCGGACCGGATGACCTTCGGCGTCCCATACCCAGCGCGCGGCGGAACGCAGAGCCGGTGTACGGGCTTCCGTATTCCGTCCTGGAAGGCCGGGTGACCTTCCCGCTCACGTACGACGGGAAGATCACCAACTTCTACGGGCGGTCCATACGCAAGGACAGCCCGGTCCCGCATCGCAAACTGTCCACGGCGGCGACCGGCGTTCTCCACGGCGGATTCAACATGGAGATCCTGCGCGGAGACGGCCGAGAGCTCTTCGTGGCGGAGGCGGTGATCGACGCGCTGACGCTCATAGAGACCGGGCGCCCGTCCCTGGCCTTGATCGGAGTGGACAACTCCGCCATCCTGCGGGAAACGGCGAAAGAGCTTGCCGCGCACCCCAAGGAGGTGGTCCTGGTCCTCGACGCCGATGAGGCAGGCCAGAAGGCGAGTGAACGGGTGGCCGTGAAGCTCCGCTCGTTCGGGTTCAACGGTTCCGTCCGGAACGGGACCGCAGAGGTAGTCCCGCCCGGCTTCGACGACGTGAACAAGTGGTGGGTCGAAGCGGGCAGGATGATTTGGAGCGGCGCGCAGTGAGGAACTGCGCGCCGTTTTGTTTCGGAAGCGCATCCCGGGGAACGAAAAAACCGCCTGGGCGGTTCTCTCGGTCCGGATTACTTCACCGATTCCAGTATCTTTTTGAACACGGCCGGTTCGTTCGCCGCGATGTCGGAGAGTATCTTCCGGTCCAGGCGGATGCCCTTCTTCTTGAGCGCGGAGATGAACTTGCTGTAGGAGAGGCCCTCTTCCCGGGCGGCGGCGTTCACGCGCACGTTCCAAAGCGAACGGAAGACGCGCTTCTTCTCCTTGCGTCCCCGGAATTTGCGGGACAGCCCGTGCAACAGGGCTTCTTTGGCCAGACGCTCCTTGGATTTACGGCCCCAGCGGAAACCCTTGGTCTGTTTCAAGACCTTAGCGCGGCGCTTGCTCGTGGTTGTGCCTCTCTTTACTCTGGGCATTTATTTTTTGTATTTTATCTTCCGGACATGTTCTTGAGCGGATAGTTGAGGCCCAAGGTCAGCCGCCTGGCGCGGTTGTTCTTGGTTGAGCGGCGGG
>CAZCTJ010000004.1:0-6867 GCA_964501675.1 uncultured Candidatus Saccharibacteria bacterium | reverse complement strand
ATGGTTCACGCCCATCGGGCGGCGGACCACCTTGCCCTGCTTGGTTATCCTTATCCGTTTGGTCAGGCTCTTCAGCATTGTCTATTTTTTGGCGATCTGGATGCTCAGCCCTTGCGCGAACTTGGGAGCGCCCAAGACCTTGTATTCCATCTTTATCATCTGCAGGAACTCCGTTAATTTCTTGTTCGCCCAATCCCGATTGTATTTCTCCCGGCCCCGCAGCCGGACGAACACTTCCACCTGGTGGCCCTCCGTGAGGAACTTCTCCAGCTGTTTGATCTTGGTCAAAAGATCGTTCTCCGCGGCGCGGGCGCTGATCTGGACCCGCTTCATTTCCGCGAACTTATGCGCCTTGCGCTCCTTCTTCTCCGCCTTTTCCCGCTCATAGCGGTACTTGTCATAGCTCATCAGCCTGGCCACGGGCGGGTCCGCCTTGGCCACCACCTCGATCAGGTCCAGTCCCGATTCGGGGCTCGCCAGCCGCAAGGCCTCTTCCCGGGACATGATGCCCAGGTTCTCGCCGTTTTCCCCGATTATCCGCAAGCGGGGAGCGGTTATTTGATTGTTTAGGCGTGGCTTAAGGATGGCAGTGATGAGGTCAGGAAGGGTTTTGCCCTCCGGCGGCGCTCGGGCGGAATGCGCCTTTCGGCTCCGTTCCGCGCCCAGTTTGCCCGAGTAATACTACTTAAGATACGCAGTTCTGTCAAAGAAATGAAACACAATCCCGGCCTGTCCGTAGGTATCCGCACAAAGTGTCGAGCCAAAGGTCGCAAATCAAAAAACATGAACCAATGGCGGATCGCGACAACGGCCAAGTAAGTTCGGTGGCGGTGATCGCCATCGTCGTGCTGGTCCTTTTGGTGGGCATCTTCATGTTCCGTTGGTGGAGCGGGGCGGTGGGCGGTGAGGCCCAGGAATCGAACGACATCGACGTGCAGATCCCTAATCCTCTGGATGGCGGGAATCAGAACGGGGACCAGAACCCGGGCGGCACGTACGGACAATAGCGGCGGCTTTAGCGGAGGAGCCTTAAGGATCCCGCTCCGACCTGGCTTTCCAGAACTTGTTCTCCCCTTCGGGCAAGTTCCGAGAGCCAGGCGGTTTTTTTATCCTCGGGCATGAGCTCCGGCTGGCTGCGGCCGAGGTCGGCGGGCAGAAGCTCGTAGCGGACCTCCCCGGGCGTGAGGCTCATGCGCACCAGGAGGCCCTCCTTGGTATCCGCGGACGCATACTGGTCGAAGATAAAATTCCCGAGAGAATAGAAAATGGCCTTGCCCCGGTAGACCTCGATCTCCTGCGCCACGTGGGGATGATGGCCGACCAGGAGGTCGGCGCCGGCATCCGCTAGGGCGTGCGCGATCTCCCTCTGGCGCGCGTTCGATTTTTTTTGATACTCCTCGCCCCAATGGATGTTGACCGCAAGGAAGGCCTCCGGTTCCTCCGACCGGATCTTGCGGACGAATTCCTCCGCGTCTTCGAGGACGAAGCTGGGATAGGTCGCATTCATGCCGACCAGGGCGAGCCGCTCGTTGCGGATACCGACCGATGCCGCGCCGCCCGCGTCCGCGTAGAGCGCGTGGCCGAAGGAAAGCAGTCCCTCCGCGGAGAGCAAGGCCTTGGTCTCCTCGTATTTCGACCGGCCGTGGTCGTAAGTGTGGTTGTTCCCCAGGTTCAGGGCGTCAAACCCCGCTTCCGCGAGCAGGCGCGCCTTCTCGGGCAGGAAGGAGAAGCTCACGGAATTTATGGGCGTCTCGGGGGCTCCGGCGAACACCGGGCCTTCCAGATTCCCCACGGTAAGATCATGCGCGCGGAGCTCCGCGGATATTTTCCGGAACGGATAGTCCGCTCCGTACATTTCGGAAAGCGTGTGCACGTACCGGCCGAGCATGATATCGCCCGTGAAGAGCACCGTGGCCGGTTCCTTGGCCTCCTCTCTCGCCGCGGGGATCCCGGAGATCGCCGCCGCAAGAGGGTCCGCGGCGGGAGTCCGTCCGTAACGGATCTCCAGAGCGGTTCCCCCGGCCGCGGCTAAAAACAGGGATATGCCCAATCCCAGCAGAGTTTTATGCATCAGCGAGCCGTTCATGATGTTAAGAGTAGTTCCGGTTCCTCCCGCAGGCAAACGCTCTCCGGAAACCTCGTTTCACGGGCGGGCGTACCATCGGGCATGGATGCGGCAGAATGGTTCATCCGGATCGGGACCTCGCTCGTGATGCTTTCCTTCGGAACGCACCAGCTTTGGCGTCCCGAGCCGTGGTTCGAATATATGCCCGAGTGGCTTATGCGCCCGAAGCCTCTGTCCCCGGCGGGGAAGATGCGCCTGCACGGCGCGGGGAACGTTCTCCTGGGCCTCCTGCTCGTCTCCGCGGTTCTGCCGCGCGCCGGCGCCTGGCTCGCTCTCGTCTGGTGGCTGAGCATCCTACCCTTCGCTTTCTACGGAGGCTGGAAGACGGGACTGCGCGACCTCGCCGTCGTCTTCGGGCTCCTGGCGCTTATCGCGCTCCTTTACGCTCGATGACCTTTCCGCTCGCCGAGACATATTGGTATACGAGAAAAAAACCCGAGGTCCGGCCGCTCGTTTCCGACCTGGATGCGGAGGTGCTCGTCATCGGCGGAGGCATGGCCGGGCTTTCCTGCGCCCAGGCGCTCCGGGAAGCCGGACGGGAGGTGGTGGTTCTGGAGCGCGAGTTCTGCGGGGCGGGCGCAAGCGGAAAAAGTTCGGGATTCATCACCCCGGATTCGGAGCTGGACCTTTCCGCGCTCGTCCGGAAGTTCGGTCCGGAACGCGCCAAGGAGCTTCGGGAATTCGTATCCGGCGGCGTGGAGCTCATCCGGGAGAACATCCGGCGTTTCAAGCTCGACTGCGACTACCGCGAGCAGGATTCCCTGTACGTCGCGAACCGTCCCGGAGGGGTCCGGAAGATAGAGGCGGAACATCGCGCCCGCCTGCGCCTGGGCTATCCCAGCAGGATGTATTCCCGCCGGGAGCTTCCCGGGATCCTGGGAAGCTCCGGTTATTTCGCGGGGGTGCGCTACCCCGGCACCTTCGGGATGAATTCCTATCTTTACTGCCAGGGGATGAAGGACATCCTCCGACGCAAGGGCGTGCCGGTGTACGAGAAGACGGCGGCGGTTTGGATGTCCAAAGGGAGCGTATATGCCGGCCGGAACATAGTCCGGGCGAAACAGATCGTGCTCTGCCTGGACCGCTTCCTCCCCGCCCTGGGGAAACTCGACCGGCGCATCTACCATCTGCAGACCTTTCTCGCGCTCACCGAAAAGCTCGCCCCGGAAGCGCTCGGCAAGATATTTCCGGACGGGCACCTCATGGTCTGGGACACGGACCTTATATACCAATACTTCCGGGTGGCGGAAGGCGGGCGTCTCCTTGTGGGCGGCGGCGATCTTTTTCAGACCTACGCCAAAACCACCAAGGACCTCCAGGGCCCTTTCCGCAAGCTGTACCGGTATCTGAGCGAAAAATTCCCCGGCCACCGTCTGGCTTTCGAATATCTATGGCCGGGATTCCTGGGCGCGAGTCCGGACCTCCTGCCCATCGCGGAAGAGGATCCCCGCGCGGCCGGGACCTACTACGTGGCCGGTGCGACCGGCCTGCCTTGGGCCGCCGCCCTGGGCAGGTATCTCGCGGAAAAGGCGGTTTCCTCCCGCTCCGACCTCGATCCCTACTTTACTTCCGGACGCGAGTTTCCCTGGCCCGCCGGCCTGCGGCGCATCCTCGGAACGCGTCTGTCTTTCGCTCTGTCCCACGGCCGGGCTAAGCTTGTCTAGGCGTTTTTCGGGTTTCCACAAGGGCGGTTTGATTTAGAAGAAGCCGCGTATTAATCTTTCCTTATGCCCGGCAGCGAAGCCCGATCGGGCGGCCGGACCGAACCAAGCCGAATTTCCATTACCGGTATGCAACTGCGAAAACATGCGGTGGTCAGGTACGTGAATTATTTCCTGGGCGCGTTCGAGGCCCTGCTTGCGGCGCGGCTGGTCCTGCGGCTCCTGGGCGCGAGTCCCCAGGCCGCGATAGTGAACGGCATCTATCGGCTGACGGACATCATTATCGGACCGTTCGCCGGCATCTTTTCCAACGTCAACTTCGGCAACGGGAGCATCTTCGACGTGGTGGCCGTCTCCGCCATGATCGGCTATCCCATCCTCGTATATCTCATAATGGAGCTTATCCATCTGATCGCCAAGGAACCCGGCGAGCGTCCGGCCTAGAGAAAAGGGCTCTTAAGCAAAAGCCGCCCGGCGGGTCAGGCGGCCTTTGCGATCTTAATATCGGCGACGGGGCACTCTCCCATAATGAGCGCCGCCGCCCGGCGGAGACGGAGGGAGTCGAACCCTCGTTCCGAACGGGCAGCCGGCGTGCGCTTTATTATTTTTTCATATTAACGCGCAACCGCCGTCCCATCCGGAGTCCATCTTCGTCTCCAGCCCTTCTTCAGGGCTTAGCCTCCCGGTGACCGGGATGCAGGCTATCACTTAATATGACGAAAGCTCGGGAGGGAAGTTCTACTGCATAAAATGTGAACAAAAGGTGGAATGGCTATGGAAAAGTCCGGAACAGCGAGAAAGCGCGGCCCCTCCGCCGGGACTGGAAAATTTTCCCGAAAATTGCGCGGTGCGCGCCATGAAATCATTAGCGGCAGGCACGATCCTCGTGCCTGCCGCCGCCTTTCTTCATCTCTTTGCCCTTTTTCTTGCCCGGGGCCTGGCCTGCTTCCGGCTCGGCGCCGCGGGGGCTCCGGCCTCCATCCGGCCGGTTTCGTCGAGCTCGAGCCCCTGCACCTTCGCGGGGTCAAGGCCCGGGACCGGGTCGAAGTAGAGCATGGAGAGGCCGAACCTCACCCGCTCGCCCTTCTCCGGCGTGGTTTCGATGACGTAGGGGACGACCACGTTCGGGAAGATGACCTCCCGGTCTTCGGGGGAGTTCTTCCACTTCCCGAAACCGGGCTTGTCGAGGGGCGCCGACCTGGCCGCCCACTTCAAGGTGATGACGACCATGTCGTCCTCGTTCACCTTCAAGCTTTCCACCGGGCCGTGGATGACCATCTTCTCGGTTCGGAGCTCCAGGTACCCCTTGGGCTCCCGCTCCGCGACCCGCCGCCAGTCGAACATCATTTCCGTCATGCGTCACCTTTCCTTGGTGCGGCGCGCGAGGCCGCTGTTCCCCGGGAACCGCTGGAAGAGCTTCTTCGCCAGGATCCGCTCCTCGCCGGTCCGGCCTTCGCTCTTCAGTATCTCGAGCAGTCCGAACCGCGCCTCGGCGCAGTCGAACTCGTTCCGCCCGCCCTCTTCGCAGAGGACAAGCGCCCGATACAGGCTCGCCATCGCCCGGTCCTTGTCCCCGCCGCCCAGGAGCTTGCGGAAGACGTAGTTCCGGTCGCCGACGATGTAATCGATCCAGGCGAATGCGGTCACCGCCCGGATGTGGTCCGGCTCGCGGGCGAGGATCTCTTGCAGGCGATGCCGGGCGTCTCGGTAGTCGCCCAGGCCGCGCTTCTGGTCCAGGACCTGGAGATTGAGCCAGATCCGGTTCAGGCGCAGCTTGGCCAGAAAGAAATCGGCGCGATTGCGATGGCGGATGTCGCCGCGCAGCCGTTCCGCTTCCCGGACGCCCGTTCGGAGGTCCTCCTCGAAAGCGGCAAGCAGGCCGGGACAGGTGGCGCAGTGCGAGATGCCCGCGCGGTTCGCCTTCTGTCCGTTCACTCCCAGTTCCCGCTTCAGGCGGAAAAGGAGGACGGTCGTCCGGAGCTCGTAGCTTTCCGGCTCGCGGGAGAGCATCCCGCGGGCCTTGACCGCGAGCGCGTCCGCTTCCGCGTAGCGCTCGTTGTAGAAGGCCTCTTTCGCGAGGCCCAGCGTCCTCTCGTACTCGAACTTGGTTGCGAGCGAGAGGACCAGGAAACCGATCTCGACGAATCCCATCGCTCACTCCTTTCGTTCAGAATCCGGGCAGCGGGAGCCGGAGGCGTTCGTAGATCATGCCGTAGCAGACGGCGTTGTCCGCGAAGTCCGGGTCGCCGCAGTGGACCGGATGCTGGCGCTGCCAGCGGCGCTCCCAATACTCATTGAGCATCCGGACCGCCTCTGCGAACTTTCCGGCCTGTTCCGCGGACACGAGGAGGACCGCCACCGCACGTTGCCCTTCGAGGCAAAGACGGCCGGTCGCCTCCTCCGCCTGCGCGAGCCTGCCGCCGGAGATGTTCCTCCGGAGCATGTCGTGGATGACGGAAACAACCATATTTGTCCTTTCTCTTCTGTTGACGAGGTTCTCGCCTTGAGAATAGAGGCGAAAGGGCACGAGGGTCAAGGGGATGCATGAGAACGTGAAGAGCTCCGACCGCGATGGCCGGAGCTCTTGACTGATCTGGACGCGGGACGCGCTACTTCAGGCCGCGCGCCTCCCGCACGTCGTGGGTGGTGATGACGCCATCGCGGGCGAGCGCGATGAGCTGGTGCAGGTTCTGCAAGTGCGCCTCGCACGCGCCGATCTTCACCTGCACGCGGTCGGGCTCGTGGGGCCGGTAGTCGAGCCGCGCTCCCTGCGGGAACATCCGGATCACCCGCTCGCCGGCCGTCTTGGTGTGTACGAACGCGGCGATGTTGTGGTGCACCCCCTCGCTTCCGCCGCACACAAAGCAGCCGGGGGTCCGGTCGTACCCGATGCCGCGCGGGGCGAAGAACTCGCCTCCGCCCTCGGGCCGTTTGTCGAGGTTGCCGTGGCTCGGCGTGCCGCGGCGGGGATGCGGCTGAAGTTCGGGGTAGATCTCGCCGAACCCGATGGGGGACTTGTTGATCCCATCCGCGAGCACGCAGCACGTCTCGCCGCACTCGCCGCAGGTCCAGGCGACGGCT
>CAZCTJ010000003.1:22090-26593 GCA_964501675.1 uncultured Candidatus Saccharibacteria bacterium | reverse complement strand
TCCGCATTTATCGCACTTCAAGACTTCTTTCAGAAGTTCTTCGGTGAATAACTGGGGGTCCTGGGGCAGTTCCTTGAATGTCTTGGTTTCCTGCCCGCTCGTAGCCGGAACATTCTCGGCCCACCCCAACCCCTGCGACAAGGCCTGCTCCTTGGAGAGCGGGGAATATTCCTGGGCGATGGCTTCGTTATAGGCGAAAGGCGAAAGAGAAACGGGGAAAAAATCGCCCCATTCCCCTGTTTTTCGCATGTGTTCGATCACCCTCTCCTTGAGCGCGAGATAATCCTCCTTGGTGTACTGCTTGTTCAGGATGCAGTAGTTCTTGCTCCGCAGGCCGCTGCAGCCGAAAAGATCGCCTGAACCGTAGCAGTTGTCGGAATAATAAATATCGTGGGAATCCACGCAGAAATGGGAGAAAAATATGTTCTTCCCGCCGCAGGTCAGTATCTGATATCCCAGTTCCGAATTGGTACCCAAGAATGAACCGTCCCGGACGTCCTTGAGTTCTTTGCCGGTGAAAACGTACTTGGCGTCTTCGCCCTGTTTTATGTCAAAGGAGTAATGGACGTTCTTGGAATTATATATGTGATTTCCGGAAACATTGCTGTTCTGGCTCCCGAAAAAGAACCTCTGGGGTAATTGTCTCCGAAGCTCTCTCTGCTTTTCCAAGATGAACGGGACGGTCTTGGGATCGCTTAGGGGGTGCTCCATCAAGAACCGCTCATGCTCTTCCTTGCTCACGGGTTGATTGAAGATATGGTGGCTCTTTTGCCGCAGGCCCACGCACCCTATGCAATTCTGGCAGCCCCGGCAGTCGAAAAGCCCTATCCCGTCGGAGCAATCCTCGCATTCCTGGGAATAAATCAGGCGATAGGAGCCGAGAACATCCACGCATTCGTAACACAGCTCCGATTCGTAGACGTACAGGTTATCCACGGAATCCTTGGATTTCCAGACGATATGCCCGTAAGCGCATTCCTCGTCCTCCACGCAACCGAACACCAGATAACAATTTTTGCTGCCATAGGTGAAATTGGAATACTCGCAGTTCTCGCTTTTGATGTTGGTCAGCGCGATCCGCGGGACCTTTTTCATCAGCTCCTGGAATTGTTCGAAGAAAGGACGATTGAAATCGAAGTCCTGGCCGAAGCCCAGCGGGTCCCAATCGTCGCTCCACCACTCGTCCCGTTCATATATCTTGTACGGAGAATTCGGGGAATACATGGAAACGATCGATTTACCCGACCGGTCGGAAGGCCGCTTGTATAGGGTCTTGAAGTTCCGAAACAACAAACGCCTCGTCTGGCGGCATTGCGGACAGAACGTCGGCGGCGGGACCTGTATTTTCTCGTAGAACGCGAAGTCATCCGGTTCGATCACGAACGTGGCCTTGCAGTTCTGGCAATCGCGAGTTTCTGTGTTCATTTCTTTTTATCCGACCCTCGACTCCCGATTCACACCACTTCGGCGTTATAGCACTGTTCGTCCTCCTTCGCCCCTCGGGCTACGGCGGGACTCCGCCTTTTTGGTTTAAACGACTTCGGCATTGTAGCAGGCTTCGCAATAGACTATCTCTTCCCGCTCGGGAGCGTAGGCGGTTTGAAACTCGTTCGGGCAGGGTTCCGAGCCGTGAAAATGAGCGGCCGCGTTGCGGTATGTCCCCCGCCCGGACGCCTCGCCCGCGCAGCCGCAGGCGCGTTTGAAGAAGTTCAAGGGCAGGCGGTCCTTCAATCTTTCCCAATGCCGGCTGTTCCAGCACTTCCGGGGCAAGGGGATCCCGAAGTGGCGGTAAAAGGCCAGCTCCTGGGGCATGATGCGGAAAACCTTGGTGCAATTGTGTTTCCGGGCGTCCTCGTTGTCCTCGTCCCAAGCGGCGCAAAGGATGTATTCCTCCGTCATGGAATCCGGGACGTCCGCGATGTTCTCCGGCAGGTCCCGGTGGGATTTGGTCGGTTCATGCTTCCTTTCCTCGGGCTCCCGCCAGAAAAAACCCTGCTCCGCCGCCTTCTCCCCAGACAAAGGGAACTGGTCCTGGGCCATGGTCCGATTATACGGAAAAGGCGAAAATTCGATGGGCAGGAATTCGCCGTATTTGTACACCCTGCCCTGCTTGTCCTTGTAGGGCATGGCGTCCATGTGGGCTTTTATCTTGGGGATCAACGCCTGATATTCCTCTTTGGCGTATTGCTTGTTCAGGATGCAGTATTGCTTGTTCTTCAGGCCGGAACATCCGAAAAGATGGGAGGAGGATTGGGAAAAGAAGGAATATTCCGAATCGCGCACTTCCGGCCAGCATTCGTGTGAAAATTTCAGGTTGGAAACCCCCTGTCCGACCACCACGGATTCATACACCAAACTGCTGTTCTCGCCCCAGATGCTGTAATCGAAGCAATTCTTGTTGCCGTAAAGCACGTACTGACAATATTTGAGGTCCTCCCCGCTGATCACGAAATAACCGTACTCCGCATTCTTGGAATTGGCGATATAAGCCCCGCTTACTTTTTCGTTCTTCAGCCCCTCCATGAACCGCTGGGGATATCCCAGCCAGAACCGGCGCGCTTCCCGCTTCAGGGCCTCATAGCCGGAATGGGAGCTCAAGTTGAACTCCTTCAGCTTCCGTTCGAATTCCTCCTTGGAATACGGCCGATTGAAGATGTGGTATTTCTTGTTCCTCAGATTCACGCATCCGATGCAATCGCTGCAACCGATGCATCCCTTGCAGAAATAGATATTGTACGACTCACCGCAGGAAACGCAGCCGAAATTCCGGGAGGTCTGCCCCACCGCGAAGCAGTCGTAGCAACTCTCGGCGTCGTTCGCCTGGGCGATGTCCATGCAATTCTTGCTGCGATCTATGCCCGTGCAATAGATGGAATCCTCCGTATCGTTGCCGTTGAAGCACAAGTAGCAATTCTTGAAGCCGGTGAAATTGCTGGAATAGGGGCTGTTCTGGTCGTAGAGGACCGACCGGCTGAAGACCGGGACGGAGTCTATGAGCTCCTTGAGCTGCTCCATGAACGGCCTTCCGAAATCGTACTCCCGTCCGTATTCCATCGCGTCCCACTGGTCGGAGGTCCAAACTTCTATCTCGTACACTTTTACCGGGGATTCCGCGGGGTACATGGAGAAAATGTCTTTCCCGCTGAAGTCGCTCTTGCGCTTGGAAAGAAAGCGCTCGTTGCGCCACGCCAGGCGTCTTTGCGCCCGGCAGCGCCAGCAGAACGTCGGCGGCGGGACTTTCATCCGCTCGTAGAACGCGAAATCCTCCGGCTCGATGCGGAAATCCTGCTTACAATTCTGACATTGGCGGGTTTCGCTATTCATGGTGGCAGCCCCGACGCATCCCCCGACGGTACCGTCGGGGTGCCGGTCGGGGCTTCGATCTCCGCCGGAGCGGAGCGTCGGAGTTCTGGCAAACCCGTTCGGAGTTCATGTCCTTGTCCAGTCCCATTCGCCGTAAACCCGGCCGCTCAAGCCGTATTCGAGCGCCTGCCGGACGTACGGTATGACGTTGGCCGGCAGCTCCGATATCCCGCACCACTTGAGCTCATCGCATTTATGCGGCTCCATTATCCGGGGCTCCCTTTCCCATTTGTCGGCGCGGAAAAAGAGATCCACCCGCTCCCCGTCCGCAGCGTTCCGATGCATGATGTGCGCGAGCGCCATATCCTCCGCGCGCACCTCGACGTCTATCTCTTCCTTGGCCTCCCGAACCATGGCTGCCGTAAAAGATTCCCCGCCGTCCGCATGGCCGGCCGGCAGGCTGTAATTCCCGTCCTCGTAGCCGGTGTTGAACCTTCGGAGCAGAAGGACCTTCCCGTCTTTGATAAGGAGGAGATAGACCGCCGGCACCACCTTGAATCTTTGGGAATAATCCATGCAAAAAGGGCCGTTCGCCCCGTATTGGGGAATTATACCAGGCCGGCGGAATTTGTAGCCATCCCCATATTTTCTGCGTATTTTAGGTATTCAAGGTCAAATAACGTCATATTCCACGATGAACCATATCTTGTCGGGCGTTCTCACGATCGCCTTCGCGTTCCTGCTGGTCTTCCTTATCCCGGCGGTGGTCGGAGCCCAAGGCTATGACCCCGGCTACGAACCGGGCAGCGGCGGTTGGATGGCGGGCTATACGGTCCAAAACACCGGCTCCGGAGGTTATTCCTCCGGTTACTCGGACACGTCGGTCGTGCAGGAACGAAGGGTTTCGTTCAACCTGGACGGCATCGCCGGATCCAAGGCGCCCAAGAGAAAGACCTCCGCGGCCGTCGCCGCCACCACCCCGAACTATGCGGGCTCCGGCTACATGCCCCCCATGCCGCCCATTCTTCCTTATCCCGGCTACACCACGGCGTATCTCGTGATACCCTTCCCTTATCCCATGCCGTACGCGTATCCCACCACTTACTCCGGGTACCCCGGCTACCAGTATCCGTATCAAACCGGGTACTAAAACAAAAAAAGACCCTTGCGGGTCTTTTTTTGTTCAGCGCTTGGCCCATT
>CAZCTJ010000003.1:0-21990 GCA_964501675.1 uncultured Candidatus Saccharibacteria bacterium | reverse complement strand
CTTGCTTTCTTCAGGCCGTATTTCTTGCGCTCCACCATTCTCGAATCCCTGGTAAGGAATCCCATCACCCGCAGACGGGTTTTAAGCCCGGAATCGAAGATCACGAGCGCCCGGGCCAAACCGTGCCGGACGGCCTCCGCCTGGGCTTTCACTCCCCCGCCGCGCACGGTGGCCCGCACCGCGAACTTGTCTGCAAGCTTCAATCCTTCGAGCGGCGAAAGCGCGGTCTTCATCAGGCGCTCCATCTGAAAGAATTTGCCGGCCTCTTTGTCGTTCACCACCGCTTCGGGCTTGCCCTCCGAAATGCGAACCCTGGCCACGGCGGTCTTGCGCCGGCCGACACCCTCAAAGTAGCGTCCTTTTTCCGTTTTGGTCTCTTTTTTATCCATTGTCTTCGAAGATCAGATTCTTCAACCGCTTCGCCGCGATCCAGTTCTTGGGCAGCATCCTGCGCACCGATTCCCGGATGACCTTCCGAGGATCCTTGGCGAAGGCATCTTTAAAGCTTATCGCTTTGACGTGGCCGACATAGCCGGTGTGGCGGTAATAGATGCGCTGGTCGGCCTTCTCGCCGGTCACGTAAAGGTCGCGATAATTCCTGAGGATCACCCGGTCCTCGCCGGGCAGGCGCGGATCGTATTTCGCGCTCTTCTTGCCCTGCAGGATCTGGGCGACTTCCGAGATCAGCCGGCCGAATCGTTTGTTTTTTGCGTCGATGTGAAAATCGGTCATGGTCATGTTATACGAATTCGATGACGGCCAAGCCCGCACCGTCCCGCTTCCGGGATTTGCCGGACTTCACGATACGCAGATATCCGCCCTTCCGCTCCGCATACCGGGGGCCGAACTCTTCCATCATCCTGCGAACGGTCCGCTGGTTCTGCAGACGGGAAACAAGCAGCCGGCGGCCGTGCATGTCCCCCTTCTTGGCGATGCTCACCATCCGCTCCACCAAGGGGCGAATGGCTTTGGCCCGGGTCTCGGTCGTCTCTATCTTGCCGTTCCGGATAAGATCGTTCGCCAAGTTGCGCAGAAAAGAATTGCGTCGGCCCTGAATGCGATTGAATTTTTTGCCTTTCTTTCCGTGCCTCATTGAACAGTGATTAGAATTTAGCGTTTAGAATGCAGCGGATCCTGGCCGCACTGTCTGCCGGTTTCTACATTCTAATTTCTAGTTTCTACTTTTTTGCTTTGGCTTTCTTGGGTTTCTCCTCCGATTTCGCCGCGACCTCGAACTCTTTGGCCTCCACGGCGAACACCTTCTCGAAATGATCCTTCAATATGCTCGCGGTCTTATGCAGCGCCGCGGAAGGGCTGATGGTGCCGTCGGTCTCGATGGTCAGCCGCAGGCGGTTGTAATCGGTGCGATCTCCCACCCGCATGTTCTCCACCGTATAGTTGACCTTGACGACCGGCGAGAAGAAGGTATCCACACCCACCATTCCGATCGCCAGCTTCTCCGCCTTGCGGGATTCCACCGGCGAGTACCCCAAGCCGCGCTCCACGGTGATCTCCGCTTCGAATTCCGTGCTCTTGTCGGTGACGGTCGCGATGACCTCTTCCGGATTCACTATCTCCACTTCGGAGTTGAGCTTGATGTCCGCTCCGGTCACGCTCCGCTCTCCCTTGACCTTGATGAGCAGGGTCTGGGGTTCGTCCGTGAACATCCGGAAGCGCAGACGCTTGAAATTAAGGGTCAGTTCCACCATATCCTCCTTGACCCCCGGGATGGTGGTGAATTCGTGCGAAACTCCCTTGATCTTCACGTAGGTCACGGCCGCGCCCGGCAGGGAGGACAAAAGCGCCCGGCGCAAGGCGTTTCCGATGGTCAAACCGTAGCCGGCGTACAATCCCTCTATCTCGAAAACGCCTTTTCGATTCTCCTCCGAGATGGTCTTGATGCCGACCGTGGAACTTAAATGTGTATATTCCATGTTTTTTTATTTACTGAAGGACTCGACCAGTGAATTCACTTCGAAAGGCAGATCCGTCTCCTGGGGCAGGGAGATGACCTTGCCTTCCAGTTTTTCCAAATCGAGCGCGAGCCAGCTGGGTGCCTCGTATTTCGCGAGCGACTCTTTCAAATTCTTGAAAGCTCCCTTGGCCGCCGATTCCGGCCGAATGGCGACGGTATTCCCCTCTTTGAGCTCGAAACCGGGCGACCAAACCCGCTTCTTGTTGACCAGAATATGGCCCTGGACTATGGATTGCCTTGCCGCGGAGCGGGAAGGCGCAAAGCCCATGCGGTACACGACATTGTCCAAGCGCAGTTCCAAAATGGCCGTCATGTTGGCCGCGGTGGAACCGGATTTCTTGAAGGCCTTGCCGAAAACCTGGCGCAGGGTCCGTTCGTTTATGCCGTAGCTCACCTTGGCCTTTTGCTTTTCTTTGAGCTGGCGGCCGAAATCGGACAGCTGCTTTATGCGCCGGCTTTTGCCCTGCACGCCGGGCCGATAGGGTTTGCGGACCATCGCGCATTTGGGCGACAAGCAGCGCTCGCCTTTTACCTGCAGGCGAACGCCCAGCGACCTTTCCTTTTTTTCTTTGGGGCCTTTGACCATGTTTCTGATTTTTATACCCGGCGGACCTTGGGGGGTTTGGGACCGTTGTGCGGCACCGGAGTGACGTCCCGAATGCTCGTAAGATTGAATCCGTGATTGATGAGCGATCGGATGGCGGAATCCCTCCCGCCGCCGATGCCCCGCACCAGGACCTCCACGTTGGTCAATCCGTAATTCTTAACCTTTTCCGCGATGACCGCGATTATCTTGGAGGCGGCAAAGGGGGTCGCCTTCTTCGGGCCGGAAAAGCCGAGGGAGCCAGCGGTGGCCCAAGCGATGACGTTCCCGCGTTCATCGGTCACGGTGACCACGGTGTTGTTATAGGAAGCGCTTACGTAAACGCGGCCGCTCTCCAAGCGCTTGGACTTCTTGACGGCGGCGGTCTTGGCGGCGACATCCACGGCGTCCTGCTGCTTGAGGGCCTCCGTATCCGATTGAATTGCGACTTTCTTTTTTCCCATGTTCGTTACTTGAGTTCCACCTTGCGTTTGCCGCTGCCGGCGGTCTTCCGGACGTTGCCCCGGACGGTGCGGGAGTTGGTTTTGGTGCGCTGTCCGCGGACCGGCAGACGCTTCGCATGCCGCATGCCGCGGTAGGCCTGCAATTCCTTCAGCCGCTGGATGTTCTTGCGCACGGATTGCCGCAGCTCGCCTTCCACCAGGCAGTTCTTTTCTATCCATCCGCGCAGGCGGTTCACTTCGTCCGCGGTCAGATCCTTAGTGCGGCGATCGGGGTCAACTTTGGCCTCCGCGAGAGCCCGGCGGCTCAAGGTCGGACCGATGCCGTAAATATAGCCCAGCGAGGCTTCGATCCTTTTCTGATCCGGGATGTTGATGCCCAAAAAACGCATGTTAGCCTTGTCGTTGCTTGTGTTTCGGCGTCTTGCAAATGACATACAAGCGCCCCCAGCGCTTGACCATCTTGCAATCTTTGCAGATTTTTTTGACCGAGCTCCTTACCTTCATGTTTTTTGATTACAGTCTTCGAACTATCCTGCCCCGCCGCCCGTCCGGGCCCACTTCGATGAGCACCCGGTCGCCGGGCAATATCCGAATATGATGCAAACGCATTTTCCCGGCCAAATGCCCCAAGACCTCATGGCCTTCCTTCATCCGCACCCGGAAAAGCAATCCCGGCAGAGCTTCCTCCACCGCTCCTTCTTGGCGCGGAATTTGATTATTGGTCATTTGCTGCTGCTTGCCCGGTCAAAGCGATAGGCCCGCCCCTCAAACAAAAAACAAGGGGGTTGGCCTCGCGGTCCTAACCAGCGCGGGAATTATAGTCGTAAACGCCTGATTCTGTCAACGCCGGGCGTCATTCCAGGGTCACCCTGACCCGGTCCGGATCGGCCGGAAGCCAGGAGAGCCAAAGCGGCCAGAGCGAGACCTTCGCGTTTTCCAAAAGCTGGAGCTTCAGGATGTCGCTGCGCACCTCCTCCACCGCTTTGCCGGCGGCGTCCTCCCGGAACTTCCTCTCGTCGAAAGCGGTCGTGAGCTCCCCGTGGGCCTTGATCTTGAGCCGCAGCTCGCCAGCCGCGTAATCCGGCCGGACATCCTCGAAACTGAATTCCAGCTTGCGAAAATCGGTCTTGGGATTCTCGCGCTGGGCCAGCGCCAAAAGGAGGCTGCGCAGATCCTCCTCCCGGAAACCGATGGCCCGGAACTCCGCTTCGCCCAAAACGCTGAATCTGCCGCTTGCGTCCGTATTCTGATTTACGGTCAAACGGATGATTTCGATACTGGAAGCCCCCTCGGGTATCTGGAATTCCTTGGGCCGGCCGGCGAGCAGGTTGCTCCCGAGGATGGTCCGGAGTATCTCCTCGGTCTTGGCCTTCGCCGCGGAGATGTCGCTTTCGGTCGGAACCGCTTTCTCCCCGATGAAACCCCCGGTCGTTCCCGCTTCCAACACTCCGTAGAAACCGTCGAATTTGGGCGTGCCCTTGAAGCCCGGGATGGTGAGCTTGGGGACCGCCTTCAGATCGTATTCCGCTCCGGCCTTGTCCGCGGTCACCTGCGTCTTTATGCTCGCCGGGATTATTTTGCCGTCTTTGATCTGGGCGGCCGGCACCACCACCGCGGCGTCCAGCCGGAATATCTTGCCATCCGGGGTCTCGAAGCGGGTGGTGGCCACCAGCGACTGCGGCTGGGAACTGTAGGCATTGAAAATGGTCAGCTGTCCCTTGGCCTTCTCGGAGGTTTGAGCCTTGCCGCTGGCCGGGAAAAATTGGGTGGTGTTCTTGCGGTCCCGGAACACCTCCCCCGGGAAAATGCGGCTGTCCGCATTCGTCCTCGCCGCGCTCTTGGCGGCCGTGATCTCGTTCTCGAACTGCCAGGGTATCTTTTGGAAATTTATCCTTACTTCTGCGCGGGCGAAAACCGTGCCGAGCAGCCACCAGGCCGCTCCCAAGAGCACCAACGCTCCGCCCAAGACCAGCCATTTTTTGGAGAACCGGCGGGGATAAGTCGCGGCGGCTTCTTCGAATTTCGGCTCTTCATCCGGATCGTTCTCCGGCTCCGGTTCCGGCACGGCTTCCTCCTCGGCTTCCGCTTCCTCTTCGGATCCTTTGAACGAGAATTTCTTGGCCTGTTTCCTGGCCGGCTTCGCGGGCGGCTCTATCTTCGCCCGCTTGCCCGTTTTGGGCCGGGGTTCGTCCTCGACCGGCACGATATCCGAAAGGGACCTCGCCTTGTTCCCGGAGAACAGCGGGTGGACATTGTCGAGCTTGCTCGCCGCCGCGAGCGCTAAAACCTCTTCGTCCACGGATTCGATCAAGAGATCCTTTTTCGCCGTACCGGCTTCCCGCTTCAACAAATGAAAATTGCCTACGGATTCTCCCAGTTTAGCGTTCCGGGGCACCACGAGAACGATGTCTTTTTCCGTTTCGGAGAGGATCTTCTCCACCACGGAGGCTACGGGCTCGTTTCGATCTATGAATATTTTTTTCATGCGTCAAAGAAACCGTCCCGACTATTTTACCTCAATTATCCCGCCGGCCCAAGCCAGTTCAGATGCCGCCTGAGCCATTGGTTTATTTCGGAATCCGTCCGTTCGGACAGGAATTCCAGGGCGGGCATAAGCCTCCGAAATATGCCGGATTCCGGCCAGGGCCATTCGCTCGGCCGGATGCCCAGCCCAAAATTGGCCAGAACCTTGAGCAGGGGCGGCTCGAGAAGGCGCAGGCCGCTTTCCATGTGGGGCAGGACGAACGGCAATTTTCCGTCGGAACGAACGAACACCTTGCCCTTGAGCCGCGAGGCGCGCAAACGCAGGCGGAGCTCGTCCAGGGACGGCTTTATGATCTTCCTTAGTTTTCTCTCCATCGAGGCGGAGACCTCGCGCCTCAAAAGTTTTTCATATATATCCCGCGCGGCGGTCTCGGTTATGCTCCACTCCGACGCGATCGGTTGCCACAAGAGATCGGTCCCCCATTCCAAGCGCCCTCGCAGGATCATCTCGCCCGTGGCCGCGGGAGCGAGGATCGCGAATCGCGCGCTCTTCGCGCCCAGATCCAAAAAACCCAGCGGGGGCGTCTCCACTTTCTCCAACGCCCGGAGCATGGCGCGCGAGGATTCCGTGAAAAAAACTTTTTCCCTCCCGAAGATCGCCCGGACCTGCTCCAGGACCGGCCGGGTGGCGAGCACGAATTCCAACACCGCTTCCACCTTCCCGCCGGTGAACCCGATGGGATTCAATACCTTGTGCTCGTCCACCCGAAAACCGATCACCCGGCTGGACATGAGCACCATGTCGAGGTCGTCCGCCTGGAGCGCGCCCGCGGCCTCCAATCTGCATTGATTGAAGCTGCGGCCCGCTTCCCTGGCGAGCATGTTTTCGAGCTCCAGGGGCGCGAGGGGTTCGCCGGGATTTTCTCTCTCCATCCTCAGGGGCACGACCGCGTTATAGGCCAGAGACTGGTCCGCCACCGCAATGGCCTGGCCCGAGCGCGAAAGCGCAGGGACAGTTTTGCCTGCGCCTCCCTGCCATGTCCTCTTGAAGCGGAAAAAATTATCCTGGTCCTGGAAAAAAGAGGTTGCCTCCCATCCTTCGGGCAGGATCTGCACCACGACCATATTTCCGGACGAACGTCCGGCCGCGAATTTCACACGCTTATTTTAGCACGGAAAAGGCTGCGGAACGGTCCTATTCCACCGTCGCCCGGATGCGCCGGATGCCAGCCGACACCGCCTCCTCTTTGAGTATTTTGAACTTGCCTATCTCCTTTGTCCGGGACACGTGCGGGCCGCCGCAGAATTCCAGGGAAAACGCCTCCGAAAACCGCGGGCTCTCCGGCGTGGCCTCTTTGGGCCCCACGGAGTAGACCGAGACCCGCTCCGGATATTTCTGGCCGAACTCGTGTTCCGCGCCGAGTTTTTCCGCTTCCGCCAGGGGCATTTCGCTCCGGATGACCGGCAAATCCTCGGATATTTTCTCGTTCACCATCCGCTCCACCTCCAACTTCTGTTCTTCGGTCATTTTCTCGCCGTGCACGAAATCCATCCGCAGGCGTTCGCCGGTTATGTTGCTGCCGCGCTGTTTCACCTCCGGACCAAGAACTATCTGCAAGGCCTTAAGCAGGAGATGGTGGGCGGTATGCAGCCGGATGGTCCGCTCGGAAGCATCCGCAAGTCCGCCCTTGAACATTCCGGCGGAAGCGGTGCGGGAAAGGTCTTGATGTTTTTTGAACTTAACATGAAAACTATCCAAATCCAGTTCAATTGCGTGTGAACGTCCGGCCTCATCCTTGATCCACTCGAGAGGAAATCCATGAGTAGTAACAAGGTTGAAAATATCTTGGCCAGAAATCCGATGACTACCATCAGTTATTGATTGCACGATTAATTTGTCCAACACTTTTTTGCCTTTTTCATAAAGCTGGCGGAATCGCGTATTTTCATCTGTAAAGATACTTAAAATCTTATCTCGATTACTCTCCAGTTCATTATATACCGGCGAATATTGTTCAATGATTCTTTTCGCGACATCACTAATGTTCCGCCATTTTTTTATTTCACCCCCAGGGGTAATGGCATCCAAAAATTGCCTTTCCCTCAAGTGGGGTATGGCTCTCCTTATAAGGCCGCGCAGAATGGAGCCCGCTTCTTTATTACTGGGTAGAACTCCGTCTGACGTTAGAAAAACCGAGGCTCTTACATGGTCGGCGACTATCCGTTTCGAGAAGTAGGGCATTGAACCTAGAAATTCCAGGGTCGGTTCAAACAAATCCGTCTCGAAAATTGTCGGTTTTTTCTGAACCACCGCCATCAGCCGCTCCAAGCCCATTCCGGTGTCCACCCCCGGCACCTCGAGTGGCTGGAGCTTCTTGCCCGGCGTACCGGCCAATAATTCCTCCCGGGAACCGGGATAAAAATACTGGTTGAATACTATATTCCAAATCTCCACGTCCTCTCCGGCAGCGTTCTTGCAATATATTTCCGTGGTCGGACCGCAGGGGCCAGACTTACCGGTCGGCCCCCAGAACACGTCGTCCATTCCCTGTTCCCGCACATCTACAACCCCGAGCGAATTCCAGACCGCGCGGGATTCCTCGTCTTTGGGCACGACGTCCAAACCCCTGAAAACCGTCACATAAGATATCCTCAAGCCAAGCTCCTTGGTTATGAACTCATGAGCGTATTCGATTGCTTCTTTTTTGAAATAGCCGCCGAAGGAAAAATTTCCCAACATCTCGAAGAAGGTCAGGTGGGTACTGTCCCCCACTTCATCTATATCCGAGGTCCGAAAACTCTTCTGAACGGAGACGACGCTCTTCGAGCCGAGTGGCCGGCCAAGGTTGGGATGCACATCTTTCAAGGGGTCGAGGTCGCCGGTGTAGTACGGCTTGAACTGCTGCATGCCCGCAGTGGTCAAAAGAACCGATGCATCATCGGGCACGAGTGAAGACGACGGCACCACGGCGTGCCCCTTTTGCTTGAAGAACTCCAGGAATTTTTGGCGGACCTCCGAACTGGTCATCAGGTGAGGTTGTCGAACCCTTCGAGAGCTTTGGACTTCTGGTGCTCGCGTATCTTGTCCAAGGCCTTGGCTTCGATCTGCCGAATGCGCTCGCGGGTCACGCCGGAGACCTTGCCCACTTCCTCCAGGGTGTGGAAGACGCCGTCCTCCAGGCCGAAGCGCATCTTCAGTATCTTCTGCTCCCGCTCGGACAGATCCACCATTATCTCCTTCAAAAGGTCGCGCAGGAGCGCCCGCGCCGCGAGTTGGGCGGGCGTGTTGGATTTTTCGTCCGGGATGAAATCGGACAGGGTGGAATCCTCCTCATCCCCCACCGGCGCCTCGATGGACAGCACCTCCTGGGAGATCTTCTGGATGTGCAGGACCTTGTCCACGTCGATGCCCATCTCCGCCGCGATCTCCTCGGGCAAGGGTTCCCGGCCGAGTTCCTGGATCATGGCCCTGCGGGCCTGGGCGTACTTGGAGATGGTCTCCACCATGTGCACCGGGATGCGGATGGTTCGGGACTGGTCCGCGAGCGCGCGTGTGATCGCCTGGCGTATCCACCAGGTGGCGTAGGTCGAGAATTTGAATCCCTTGCGGTAGTCGAATTTTTCGACCGCGCGGGAAAGACCGATGTTGCCTTCCTGAATGAGGTCCAGTATGGAAAGATTCGGGGTGCGGTTCGCATAGCGCTTGGCGATGGACACCACCAGGCGGAGGTTCGCTTTCATCAGGCGCTGCCTGGCCTCTTCGTCCCCATGCACCGCGCGCTTCGCCAGGTCCCTTTCCTCCAGTTTGGTGAGCAAGGGGGTCTTGCCGATCTCCCGCAGATAGACCTGGACCGCGTCCGGCGTGCCCCGCTCCACCTCCAGGGATTCCTCGAGCTCCTTCTCGCTCACGTCCCCCTCCTTGGTGACCTCTATCAAACCGCTCGTCTCAAGCACTTTGATGTTCGCCTTCTCCAGGCGCTCGTAGATCACGTCCAGAAAATTCACGTCCCGCTCGATGGTCGGGAAGTAATAAAGGATCTCGTTATCGGTCACGAACCCGCGCGGCCGCCCCCGCTCGATCAGCTCTTCGAGCGCTTTTTGGTTCAGCTGTTTGTCCGTCTTGCCCGCGGCGACAGGCTTCTTTTTGCCGGCCTTTTTGGCCGGGAGCTTACCCTTGCCGCGCTTTGCGGGTCTCTTCCCTGCGCGTTTCGCCGGCCGCCGGGATCTCTTCCGGCTGATCTTGCGGCGGACCTGCTTTTTCTTGCGCTTGTTCTTTTTGGCCATGTATTTGGGACTTTAACTTTATTTATACGGACGGCAGGCTCTGAAGCTCCGCCAGAGCCGCCTCTTCGGCCTCTCGGTCGTTCCGGAGCTCCGCCTGCTTCACCGCCAGAGTGAGCTCCCTGCGGCGCTCCTTAAGATACTCCTCATACAGATGCTTTTTCAATTTTTCCACCTCTTCCGGGGCGAATCCTGCCGAACGGAGGATCACCAGATTAAGCACTCCATCCAAACGCGGATCGGACGAACGCCGTTCGCCTCGCGCCATGACGGCGAGAACTTCCCGGTATTCCGCCGCGAGATATTGAGCGTGATCGCCCAAAAGGTCGAACCTGTTATCCGGAAGCATAGCAGATAAAAGCATTTGGCTCAAAAGTTCCCTGCGGGTCAGCAACCGGGCGGGTTCCCGGGCGGCATCCTCCGGAGCGGCCGGCGCAGGGACGCCTTTCTGATCCAGGCGGGAAAATTCCTCGAGAAGGATCTTCTCCTCGATGCTCACCCGCCGGGAAAGCTCCTTGATCCAGAAATCCCGTTCCACCGGGCTGGGGATCGCGCCGAGCTTGGCGAGGACGACCCGCAAGCTCCGAAGAAATTCCCTGTCTCGGGGATCGCGGCCGGTGCCCGAAAGATAGCGGCTGAAATAGAACTCCGGCGCGGGCCGGGCGTCCTTGACCGCCGCCCGGAAGCCCTCCGGGTCCTTCTCGGCGGCCTCTCCCGGGTCCTTATGCCCTTTGAGCGAAACGACCTTCACCTGAAAATCCGCGGAGCTCGCCAGATCTATCGCGCGCTCCCCCGCGGCCATGCCCGCTTCGTCGTTGTCGAAGCAAAGAAGCATCTTGTCCGCGAGGCGCCGCAGAGCGCGCAGATGATCGGAGGTGAGCGCCGTACCGGAGCTCGCTACGGTGTTCTTCACTCCCGCCTGCCAGCTCGCGAGCATGTCCATCTGGCCTTCCACCATGAACACTTCCCCGGCTTCCCGGATCGCGTTCTTGGTCAGCCACAACCCGTACAGCAATTTGGACTTGTTGAAGATGGCCGTCTCGGGACTGTTCACGTACTTGCCGGTCTTGTCGCTCTCGAACTGGGGCAGGACCCGTCCCGTGAAGCCGACCACCTTGCCGAAATGATTGTGGATGGGGAACATGATCCGGCCCCGGAACCGGTCGATCTGCATCCCGCGTTCGGTCTTGAACGAGAGCCCGGCCGCGAGCAGGTCCTCCGGGCGATAGCCGGCTTTCAAAAGATGCAAGGTCAGGGCCTCCGGTTCGTTCGGAGCCCAACCCAGCTCGAAGGCCTCGATCGTCCCCGGGGCCAGCTTGCGCTGTTTCAAATAATCCTTGGCCGCATTCGACCCGGCCAGCTGGTCCCTGAAAAAATCCTTGGCCACCTGATTGAGTTCGAAGAGCAGGCCCGTGAATTTGTATTCCGCCGGATTCAGCCGGCGCAGTTCCACTCCCGCCCGCTCCGCAAGCACGCGCAAGGCGTCCCCGAATTCCAGATTCTCGTAGCGCATCAGGAACGAGAAAGCGTCCCCGCCCAGCGCGCAGCCGAAGCAGTGCCAGGACTGCCGCTCGGGCGAGATCATGAAGGAAGGCGTTTTTTCCTTGTGGAACGGGCAGAGTGCCTTGAAATTCTTGCCCGCCGGAGAGAGGGTGAGGTATCCCCGCAAAAAATCGACGATGTCGATCTTTTCCTTGATTTCTTCGACGGGGGAAGCGGCCATACAAGTATGAAAATACCGACGCTTGGATTCTAGAACAGGACCCCGGCGCAGGCAAATTCTCCGGCTATTCCGGCAGATACGCGCCGATCAGCCAGACGGAAAGCACGCCGGCGATGATTATCAAAAGATGCACCCAGTCCCTGTTCCGCGAGTGATGCCTCAGCTCCGGCAGCAGGTCGGAAACGGAGATATAAATGAAAGTCCCCGCCGCGAAAGCCAAGAGCGCCCCGACGAAAGGCGATATCCAGGGCAAGAGGAAATAGCCCAGCACCGCTCCCAAAGGAGTGGTCAAAGCGGTTATGACGTTCCACAGAATGACCTTGGACCTGGAATATCCCTGATGAATGAGGACTCCGAAATCCCCTATCTCCTGCGGGACCTCGTGAAAAAAGATAGCGACCGTGGTGGCAACGCCGACGGACGTTCCGGCCGCGAACCCCAAGGCGATGGTTATGCCGTCGATGAAATTATGGATCGCATCGCCGAAAAGAACCGCGCCGGTGAAGGAATGATAACTGCAGGTTTCCTGATTATGGCAGTGATACCAATGCAGGACCTTCTCGAAGAGGAAAACCGCGAGGATGCCCAGGATTATGAGCGGAGCGACATAGCCGTAGGGACGCTCTTCAAGCGCTTCCGGCACGAGGTCCAGGAACGCTACGCCCAAAAGACTGCCGGCCGCGAAACTGACCAGGGTCAGGGACCAGCGCTTGGCGGTCTCCTCCCGCCAGAGCAGAACCAATCCTCCGACGAGCGCAAAAACGCTTCCGACTATGCTGGCGAGAAAAATGGATAAAAGCATTCGCTGTGGATATTGCGATTATACCTTATACTATAGTGAAAATCACATTCATGACCACGAAACACGAAACCCTGTCTCTCCGCACTTCGGGCGAGTTCCAGTTTTTGGACATCACGGACGACGCCCTGAAACTCGTCGCCCGAAGCGGGATAAAGAACGGCCTGTTGAACGTCCAGACCCTCCACACCACCGCCGCCATCATCGTGAACGAGAACGAGCCGCTGCTTCTGGACGATTTCCGAAAGCACCTCGAAGAGCTGTGCTCCAAGGAAAAGGATTATAAGCACGATGACTTCTCGGTGCGCACGGTCAATATGTGCGACGGGGAATGCGCGAACGGACACGCGCATTGCAAAGCCGCGCACCTCGCGGCGAACGCCGTCTTGAACGTGCTCCACGGCAAACTGCAGCTCGGAACCTGGCAGAGGATCCTCTTCGTGGAGCTGGACCGCGCGCGGGACCGGAAGGTGCAACTGCTCGTTCTGGGAGAGTGACCGTCCGGATCGCGGCGGGCCGGTATAAAGTTGTATAATAAGGACAGGTAACCCGACAACTCTCGGAGGTGGGCCATGATCCAAAGACAGGGCTGGCCCCTGTGGGCCTTCCTTCTCGTTCAGGTGATCGACGGCGGACTCACGTACCTCGGCATCATGTGGTACGGCCTGGCCGTCGAGGAGAACCGGCTCGTCGCACTCGCGATCTGGGGCTGGGGACCGCTCCTTGGCCTATCCTGGCTCAAGACCTCGGCCGTTGCGCTGGGCATCGCGATCTACGCCCACGGCAAGAACTGGACCTGGTGGGTGCTGAATTTCCTCTCGGGCGCGCACTGCCTGGCCTGGGCCTGGGGTCTCTATTTTGAAGGGCTCTTCCTGTGAGCGACATGGAAGAGCCTTTTCGGTTGGAGCGGGATACGAGAATCGAACCCTCGTCTATAGCTTGGTCCCGCGTCAACTTTGCGATTATTGGAGCGAGAGACGGGAATCGAACCCGCGTTCCTAGCTTGGGAAGCTAGTGTACTACCACTGTACTACTCTCGCAGCTGCCCGAATATCCTATCAGAGGTTTTAGGCTGAATGCCTTTGGTCGGCTCCCCGACTTCGGCTGAGAGTAATATGAAGCGTCGGGGCTGTACTAATCCCGCTTGTCGCCCCTACATATTACCCGCTGTTTTCCGCTTTCTCAACCTCTGTCTCCGTTCCCACCCTCGTCCGAGATGAGCGGCACGAAGCTGAACCCGTGGTACTCGGAGCAGTTGAAGTCGTTGGCGCCGGTCTTTTCCCAAACTTCGATGGTGTTCTGGACCGGAGCCACGATCTTACCGTGGACCTTGAGCTGTTCTTTCCAGGCCACCCGCACATGATCCCCGGCCGCAGCCGCGATTATCCGTCGGAAGGGGGCTTCCGCCAGCAAGCCCTTGGCTCCGTCTCCCAACGATATCCGCGCGATACCTTCGCGGATGAATCCGTACTTGTCCGCGTTCCGTTCCGCCATTTCCTTGAGCTCCGGGATGCGCTCGATCGCGAAGACCTTCCCGGACGGACCAACGATATGGCACAGAAGCGCGGTCTGCCATCCGGAACCCGCGCCGATCTCGAGCACTTTGTCCCCCGGTCGCGGCTGCAGCAGTTCCAGCATGAAAGCCACCGTAAGCGGCTGGGAAATGGTCTGTTCGAGGCCGATCGGAAGCGGCCGGTCTTCATAGGCAAGGGCGGAAAATTCCGGCGGAACGAAATCGCGCCGGTCGATCTCCCGGAAGGCGGCGATAATGGCGGGGGTGAGCAGGAACCCGCCCCGAATCAGCCCTGATACCAGAGACTCCCTGCTCAAAGCCATATGTATGTATACGGCTACCTAGGCACGACCTTTTCGCCGTCCCACTCGAATTTCTTGGACAAGATCGTCACCTCTGCCGATCTCCTGGCCGCGAGCGTCCATTCCTCGATGTTCTCGCCTTTAAGATACAGCCGGCCGGCGAGCACGTCCCGCACCGCCTGGGGCACGAGCACTTCCGACCGGAAATCGTCGTAGCTCATTTTATAGAGCGCCTCGCTCGCCTGCCTCAGGTCTTGATCGCTTTCCAGCCGGGACAGCTTGCTTGCGACCAGGTAGTCCAGATCTCCGCCCACCTCCTGCTCCGCTCCTTTTTGCAGCAATTCCGATTCCACCAGCCGGTCCAAGACCTGCGCTTCCAGTTCCGCGAACGGAACTGCGTTCATTTCCTTGTTCTCCGGATCGTATGTTTTGAGGGCGTTCTCGTAATAGACCCCTGCGGCGCGGTAATTCTTCCAGAAACGCCTGGCGCTCACGGGCGAACCGTTCACGGTGGCGATGGGATAAAGGTCGATCGAAGCCAAAAGCAACAAGATGAGTATCAGCGCAGTCAAAACACCCAGCCAGAGCCAGGTCTTATGATTGCGGATTCCCGCGAGCCAAGGGATGTTCATATGCGATGGATCAAGGAGTACCGGAAGCCGAAGGGGCCGGCACGATTATTATAAGCTTTTCCCCGGGCAGGCGGTAGTTGAACCTGGCCCGCAGTTCCTTCTCCAGATTGGCGGGGTTCAGATAGAACTCAAAATCGCGTTCCAGGGCCTCTTTGTCCTCTCGCGCGCGATCGAGCTCCTCTCTGAGGCCGGCATATCTGCCTTCGGCTTCGCGCGCTTTCCCGGAAAAGGACCAGATCTGGCCGAAAAGGAATATCAGGAACACCGAGAGGATCGCCGTCAAAACTATCTTGGTCATCTCATTCTAATATAACCCTGCTCCGGCATTCGGAGAAGCCTTATTTTTTAAGTATCTCCCGGAAGACCTCCGCGGAAATATTAACCTTGGCGGATTGCTGGAGTTTTTCCTTGCCCCGCTTCTGTTTCTGCCAAAGTTTCATCTTGCGGGTGCGGTCGCCGCTGTTCTTGCCGAAATCCCCGAGTTTCTTCTTGAGCGCCGGAATCGTCTCCCGGGCTATGATGCGCCCGCGCACGCGGGCCTGGATGGCTTGCGAGAATTGCTGTCCCGGCAGGAGTTTCTTCAGCCGGTCCACGGTGGCCCTGCCTTCCCGCTCGATGTCTTTCCGGAACACCACTCGGGTCAAGGCCGGCACCACTTCCCCCGCCACCAGTATCTCGAGCTTCTCCACGTCGGATTCAGCTTCTTCCGCAAGTTCGTAGCTGAAGGATGCGAAACCGGCCGAGGCCGATTTCAGCTGGTCGTCGAAATCCCGGATGAGCTCCATGAGGGGCATCCGGCCCAGGAGCAGCACGTGCTCGCCCAAATTCTTCACCTCTTCCACCGTGAAATCGAAGACCCGCTGGAGATTGAGCACCGGATTCAGATATTGGGAAGGGGTCAGAAGTTCGATCTTGATCATCGGCTGGAACACCTTGTCGGGATTCTCCGGAAAGTCATGCGCGTCGCTCACGATGCGCGACCCTCCCCTTTCCATCACCCGGTAGGCGATGGAGGGAAAACTGGTCAGGAAATCCAGATTGAATTCGCGCGTGAGCCGGGTGGCCGTGATCTCGAAATGGAGCTTGCCCAAGAATCCCACCTTGAGTCCGCGGCCCAAGGCCTCGTTCGCATCCGGTTCGAACGACAGCGCCGCGTCCGTCAGCCGCAACCGCTCGAAGGCGCGCTTCAGGTCATCGAACTCGGTGGCCTGGTCGGGATAGAAAGAGATGAACACCACCGGCGCCGCTTCCCGATATCCGGGCAACGCCTCCCCGCGCGAGCCGCAAACGACCGTATCTCCGATCTTCACCAGCGCGGGCTCCTTGAGGCCGGTCGCGAAATATCCTATCTCCCCGGGGCCGAGCGCCTCGGCCGGCCGGAGCTGGGGCAGGAAATATCCCACCTCCTTGAAGCGGACGTCCGTGTCCGCCGCCATCAGATGCGAATTCTCGAAGGGGCGGAAAGTGCCCTCCCGCACGCGGACATAGGCCAAGATCCCCTTGTGGTCGTCATACAGGGAATCGAAGATTAGCGCCCGGCCGCCGCCGTCCTTTTTCTGCGGCGGCGGCACCCGCCGAATGACGGCCTTGAGGAGCTCCGCCACGCCCTCGCCGGTCTTGCCGGAAATGCGAAATATCTCCGAAGGGTCGGTTTCTAGAAGACCGGCGAGATCGAGGACCGCCTGGTCGGCGCGGCCGGCGGCGATATCGATCTTGTTCACCGCCCCCACGACCTCGAGACCGCTGGCCTTGGCCTGCCGGTAGTTGGAAAGGGTCTGCGCCTGGATACCCTTGGTCGCGTCCACCAAGAGGATCGCGCCTTCCACCGCGGCAAGGGCCCGCGACACTTCGTAGGCGAAATCGGAGTGCCCCGGCGTATCGATCAGATTCAAAATGTAATCCTCGCCTCCGGAGGAATAACGCATCCGGACCGGGGCCATTTTGATGGTGATGCCCCGCTCGCGCTCCAGATCCAACTGATCCAGATATTGCGGGCGCATTCTCCGGGATTCCACCGTACCGGTCACTTCGAGCAGACGATCGGCCAGGGTGCTTTTGCCGTGGTCCACGTGAGCTATGATCACGAAATTTCTTATGTTCATGTTCAGAGTTCTTCGAGGGTCAGGGTGAATTTCAGACGGGCCGGCATCTCTTTGGTGCTGTATTCGAAAATGGGCAGATCGTTCTCTCGGAAACGGAACCCGACCGGAGCGTCTATCTCAAATGCGTACTCGCCCTGAAGTCCGGATTGTTTCTCGAAAATGAACTCGAAAGAGCGGCCGTCCGAAGGCGGCATCGGCAAGCGGCGGAAATAACGCAGGGACATCTTGTCTTCCGCGCCGGACTCGACCCGGGACCAGGTGGCGAAGATATCCTTCCCGCCGTTCCGGAATTTTTCCCAGGCGGGGAAATTGTCGAGCTTTTCCCGGGAGGACTCAATGGCCTTGAGCTCGGGGTCCGTTTCGAACCCGGCGTAGCTCGAGCGGGGGGTTATCGTTCTTTGCCGGCCGCCGGCGGCTTCCGTGAGTTTCGCGCCTTCCGGCACATAAACCTGTATGTAGCTCTGGCTGGGGACCTTATACCACCAGAATTCGCTGCGGTCCCCGGAATGCTTGCGCACGATGTTGAGCTCGCCGACGAGCCCTCCTTCTTCCTCCAGCTGCAGCTTCAATTCCGTTCTTTGCTCCAAGAACAGATCGCTTTTGCCGCCTCCGACATTCGCAGCGGTCACGGCCAGGTAATCCCCGTACCAGTTCTGGGGCGGACGGAAGGATTCTCCGGATGCGCCCAGGTAGCGGAAGAAGTCCTGAATGGCATTCTCCTTGAAGAACGCCTGGATGTCCTTCTCGCCGACCCATTCGGAAAGATTCCTGAAGAGCGCTGCCCTTCTGTCGGCCGGGAGCGTTTTTATTTTTTCCGTCAGGATGGGTGCGAATTCCCGCAGGACCGACTTGGGATAATCGCTGCCCTCCGCCTGCCCGGTCTGAACCTGTTTTTGTATCTCGACGAGGAAGTTCCCGTCGTCCAGGATCAATTTGCCGTCCCGGAGGACGATTGGCCCGGTCTCCTTGAGCAGATCCGAGATGACCGTCGCCGAGAGGCCGATCAGGCCGTCGAACTTCTTCTGTTCCCGGGAATAAAATTCCGAGGCCTCCAAGAATCCCAGGACCTTTCGCGCCGAAACCGGAAAATCCAGGAACCAGTTGGCATCCGCCGCCCGCCAACGGCTGACCAGGCCCTGAAGCGGCCGCGGCGGGATCATTTTGACCGTAAGTTCGCGATCCGGATCGTTGATATCCCTCACCTCCATGCTTTCCAAGTTGCCCTTCCGAATGACCAGTTCCGTATAGCTGCCGACGAAACCGCCTCCGGGACGAAGCTCGGAAGGGTTCTGAAGGAGGACGGCGATGCGCCGGGGCTCCTCCGAACCGAGCCAGGGTATGAACGCGGCCAAAAAATCATCCGCCCGGATAAGATCGGATTCCAGTCCCAGTCCTCCGCCGCCGGAAATGCTCCCCACCGCGCCGCGCAATTCACCGATCCTTTTTTTAATGCTTTCCAGGCGGGCCAGGAGTTCTCCGCCCTTTTGGTCCAGCATCAGATCCGGCCATTCCCGTTCCAACGACCCCAATTCCCGGAACAAAGCCAAGCCGTTCGCGGAGAACTTCTGTATCCCTCCGAAACCGGCGGCCAGATTTGCGAAAATATCGCCTAATTTCGCGAATTCCTCGCCGCTTTCCGATCCGGTCTCGGACGGCTCCGCGGATCCCGGCGGGAAATACGCGTAGAACGCGAGTCCCAGCGCGGCAGCTATGACGCAGAAAAGCAGCCAGAAACGCATGGGCCGCCCGGGAGAGAGCGCCGGGGACGGCTGTTCCGGCGCGAATCGTTCCAGATCTTCCGTTCGAATCGGCGTTTCGCCTCTCTGGCCGGATCCGGAACGCACGTCCCGGATCTCGGGGGAAACGTTCATTTTATCGACACGCTTACGCATTTCCCCGAAATTCTACCCGGTTGTCCCCGAATCTCAAAGCCGGCGCCGGGATCCGGGAATGAAACGGACGGCGTAAAAGCGGGGTATAGCATAGGTTCGAGGTATCCGATGTTATATAATGGAATCATGAAAATAAGCCTTCCTGGCCGAACCGGCTGGTTCCTGGCCGGAATGATCGCCGCGGTGGCGGTGATTCTCATGCTTTCCGCGTCGGCCAATGAGTCGGCGATCGTGGATGAGCTCGCGCACATCCCTGCGGGGTACGGCTATGTCCGCTACCTGGATTTTCGGTTGAACCCGGAGCACCCCCCGCTCCTCAAGGCTTTGGCGGGCATTCCCCTGCTTTTCCTGGATGTGAACTTCCCGGACAAGAACGCATCCTGGACCTCCGAAATAAATTCCCAATGGGCGACCGGCGGAGCGTTCTTGTACGGAGCGGGGAACGACGCCGACCGGATAGTCCAGGCATCCCGCCTGGGAGCGATCCTGCTCACCGTGCTCACCGTCCTTTTCCTGTACTTCTGGTCCAGCCGTCTCTTGGGCAAGCTTTGGGGCCTGGTCCCCGTTCTGCTCTTCGGCTTATCCCCGAGCGTTCTGGCTCACGGACACTTCGTCACCACGGACGCAGCGGCCGTGTTCGGGATACTCGTGGCCACGTATTTTTTCTTGAGATCCCTGGGCGAACCGTCCCGATGGAACATCCTTTGGGCGGGCCTGACCTTCGGCTTGGCCGCACTCACCAAATTTTCGACGGTCCTCTTGGTTCCCTTCTTCTTGTTCCTCATATTGGTTTTCTACCTCGCGGAGATCGGACAAGCGTTCCACCGCGTCTCACGGGGGGCCAGATTGCGGCACTTCTCGCTTCTCGCCTTGAGGCATATCAGGAACGCGGCCGTCATCATGCTCATCGGATACGTGCTGGTGGTCTATCCCGTATATCTTCTCTTCACCTGGAATTACCCCGTCGAAAAGCAGGTCTCGGATACGGAGTTCATCCTGACCTCCTTCGCCGGCGGGCCGCCCGCCCCGGGCGAGACGTGCAAACCGGTCCGTTGCCTTGCCGATCTGAACATCCGGCTGGCCGAGAGTCCGGTCCTCCGGCCGTTCGGGGAGTATATGCTGGGCGTGCTTATGGTCATGCAGCGGTCCGCCGGGGGCAATACCGCTTATTTCCTCGGCCAAGTATCCGCGGCGGGCTCTCCCTGGTACTTCCCGGTGGTTTATCTGCTCAAAGAACCTCTGCCGGTCATCATCATGTTCTTTGCCGCTCTCTTGCTCGGACTTCGGGCGGTCTGGCGCAAGATCCGGGAACGGGGCTTGCGGGTCCGGTATGATTTCCTGGATTACTTGAGCTTGAACTTCACCGAGTTCGCCATGCTCGTGTTCGTCCTGCTCTACTGGGCTTGGAGCATCCAAAGTCCCTTGAATATCGGCTTCCGCCATCTTTTCCCGGTCCTGCCGTTCACCTACATCCTCGCCGCCTCCGCTTGGAAAAAATGGGTGTGGGATCTGGGACCCGAAATGTTCCGCGATCCCCTGGCGGGCATGCGGAAACTGGCCGAAGTGCCGATCAAATATGTTTTCCTGGTCGTCCTGCTGTTCTGGTTCCTCGTGGAAAGCCTCGCGGCTGCGCCTTATTTCCTGTCGTATTTCAACCAGGTCGGAGGAGGAGGGTCCCAGGGCTACCGCTACGTGACCGATTCCAATTACGATTGGGGGCAGGATCTGAAGCGGCTCAAGGACCTGGTGCGCGAGAATCCGGAGATAGACCGCATCGCGGTGGATTATTTCGGCGGCGGCAGCGCGGAATACTATTTGCCGGGTCAGAGCATCCCCTGGTGGTCTTCGAAAGGCGACCCCCGCGACCAAGGCATTTACTGGTTGGCCATCTCCGTGAACACGCTCCAAGGCGCCATTCAGCCGGCAGCTCCCGGATTTGACCGCAAACCGGAAGATGAATATCGATGGCTTACGGAACTTCGTCCGCGGGCGGAAGGCATGGGCGGCATCCCCGAGCCGGATTTCCGGGCGGGAACTTCGATCTTCGTGTACGAACTACGATAGCTACCGCGTGGCATTGTAGAAGGCGGCCTGAGTTTTAATCCGGAAACTGGGGCAACCTCTCCAAGCCGTGCTTGCGCAGGATCTCTTTTTCCACCTCCAGAACCCGGTCGAAATTTTGGATGCGCTCGCGGGTGGGCAAGAAGACCGCGACTATGAGCCAGATCAGAACTGCGGCCAAGATCGCGAGGATGGAGATGGCGGAAAGCAAAAGGACCGTTTTCCAACTAAAAGCCGGCTTGGGACTGCGCATACGTCCATTCTACATCAGGTCCGGCTACCGGTAATAGGCCCGGTTCTCGGTCCGGAAGTCCAGGTATTCCAGCCGGTTCAGTTCGTCGGATGGCTTCGCTTCGAATGATCTTATGACCGCCAGCGCCTGATCCGCCGGGAAGCGCAGACTGAAGTAGATCAGCGGCCCGCGGTAGGTGATGACCTTAAGTTCCTGCAATTCGGCTTGCTCCAGCCGGATGTCCTTGACCGCCATGCGGGAGTCCCGGAGGACCCGGAAGATGGATATGAGCGGGGGCATGAATGCGCCCGGCAGGACCCCGGAACCCGCGGAAAGGGTCTCCCGGGTCTCGTCCGTCACCCGGGGTATCAGATTCCCCTCCACGATCGGCGCCCGATCCAGGACCAGGCCGGCCTCGTCGAACCAGTAGCAATGCTCCTCGGTCTTGGCCAGACACCAGACCCCGAACGGAAGCCGTTCGGTGACCTCCACCGTCAGTTTTTTCTCCCGATAATCTTTGGAAAAAGCGATGCGTTTGAGCGCGGGAAATTCCCGCAGCTCTTCCGATGCGAGCTCCCGCGGCCAAACCAGGAAATTGCGGAAGCCCAGGAACGCGTTCAGGCGTGAATCGCCCAGTATCTTGTTCTGCAGGAACACGATGACATCCTGTTCGGACACCTGATCATTGCCGGAGACTTTTATCTCCCGGATCTCGAAGATCGGCGAGCGGAAAACGGCCCAAGCCGCCCCCAGGGCCAGTCCGATTAAAAGGACCGCCAAGAGCATCCGCAACCGGTATCTCCTGCGCCGTCTCCTTTTTTCCTGGATCTCGATCAAGGAGACCTCGGTCGCCTGAAAGTCAGCGTGCTTGCGCGAAGGAAGCATGCTCCAATTATACCCCTACCCGGCTCATCCGATGATGTCCTTGCCCAAATATTTCCGGAGAG
>CAZCTJ010000002.1:0-28987 GCA_964501675.1 uncultured Candidatus Saccharibacteria bacterium | reverse complement strand
ATATGAACCGGGTCAGTATAACACAAAATCATCCGAGGCAGAACGGCCCCGCGGCCAGATCAGAGAGATCCACCCGCACGCCGCAGGGCGAAGGCATCCGGTTTGCGGGAAGCTTTCGGAATCCGACCGGGCTCGGTCTCCCGTGGTAGGGAGCCGGTCGGACGAGAAGCAGGCGAGCTTTTCCGCAGGAGAAAAGCTACGCCGGTTCCCGCAGGCCGGATGCCGGAGCTTCTTCAAACCGCGAGCACCCTTCTGCTCCTTCCGTAGCGGTAGAAAACATAGCTTAGGGCGAGCATGACGAGGAAGAGCGTGATGATGACGACCCAGATGTACCAGGGCAGGAAGCCGCCGGTCTCGCTGATGGTCGCCACCACCCCGTTCGGGTCTTGAACTTGGATGGTCAGGGGCGCGCTTACCGACTGCGGCCGCCCGGAGGGATCCAGATAATCCATGACCGCGAGGAAGTTGAGATTGGTGCCGTGCGGAACGTTGTCCCGGACCCGGATGGTGACCGTGACCGTGCCTTCCTGATTGGCCCGGATAGTTCCTATCTGGAAGGTCAGGAGATTTCCGGAGACCGTGGCGGTGTTCGGGTTTGAGCCCAGATAATCCACCTCCGCCGGCAGGATTATGCGCAGAACCGCATTGGTCGCGCTGCCCGGCCCTTGATTCCGGTAGGTAACGCTATAGGTCAGTATCTCTCCGGGTTTGGGCGTCAGGTTGCTGATATTGGGCACCAAGCCGCCGCTCTGGATGTTCGCGCTCACCGTGACCAGGGCCGATCCCCCGACGGGGGGTTTGGACGAAGGAGGCGGAGTATACACGGCCCCGTTCTGCGTCCGGAAGGCGATCACGTTGCCGTAGGCGGTGCCGTACGGGTTCCGGGCGACCACCCGATAGTAGTAAATGGTGCCCAGCTGCAGGTTCGTTATTTGCTGGGATACGGGTATCGTAGCGTTCGCGGAACCCACGGACCGCAAACCGACGGTCTGCCCCAGCGAGACGGTCCGGCCGTATTCGAACCAAGCGGTCGTGTCGCTGCCGTTCGCATTCACCGTTCCGTTCATGACCGCGGAGGTCTGAGTGATGCCGCTTGCGGCGTTGGTGTTCGCGAAGGGAGCTCCCAGTTGCCCCCCGCCGTCGGTTTCCGTCCGGAAGCTCAGGATGTTGCCGTAAGCCGTGCCGTAGCGGTTCCGGGCCACCACCCGGAAGTAATAGGTGGTGTCCGGCGCGAGGTCGCGCACCGCCTCGGAAACGTTCACGGAATTATTCCCGCTGCCCAGGGAATCGAAAAGATTGTCCCAGAATCCCGACCCGGCCGTCCTGCCCAGGGAAGTGGTGGGGCCGTATTCGAACCAATAGTCGGTGTTCGACCCGTTCGGGTTCACGCTGCCGTTCAGGGTCGCGGAGGTCCTGGTGATACCCGTGGCGTTGAAGGTCTGCACCCGGGGAGCCCCTCCCTGCTCGCCCCCGTCCCCGGTCCAGAAGGACAGGATGCTGCCGCGGGTCGTGCCGTACTGGTTCTGGGCCACCGCGCGGAAATAGTAGGTGGTGTTCGATTGCAATCCGCTTACCGAAGCGGAGATGTCCCGCTCGAAATTCCCGCTGCCCAACGACTGATAGCCGGTGGTTTGTCCCAGGGAAGTGGTCCGCCCGTACTCGAACCAGGCGCTCGTGCTCGCACCGTTCGGATTCACCCTGCCGTTCAGGATGGCGGAGAACTGGGATACGCCGGTGGCGCTAAGAGTGGTGACGAGCGGCGCATTGCCCGGCGGCGGAAGGATATCCCCGGTCATAAAGGACAGGATGCCGCCGTAGGTTGTGCCGTTCGCGTTCTGGGCCACCGCGCGGAAATAGTAGGTGGTGTTCGATTGCAGGCCGCTCACCGAAGCGGAGATGCTACGGCTGGAGGTTCCGCTGCCGACCGATTGATAGCCGATCGTCTGACCCAACCCCGTGGTCCGCCCGTACTCGAACCAGGCGTTGGTGTTCGACCCGTTCGGGTTCACGCTGCCGTTCAGGGTCGCGGAGGTTTCGGATATGCCCGTGGCGTTCAGGGTGGTGACCAAGGGAGGATTGCCCGGCGGAGGAGGAGGCGGTGGGGGCGGGGGCGGAGGCGGAATGAGCGTAACCGAGTCGCTCGCGGTGCCTCCCGGTCCGGTACAATTCAGGACATACGTGACCTCATTGCTGATGCCGCTCACCTGCCGGGATCCGAAGATACCCGTGTAATTTCCGGGAATGACCGTGCAGAAGGTCGCATTGGATGATGTCCAGGTCAAAGTGGCAAAACCTCCGGGCACGGCCACCACCGGACCGTCCGAGCCGTCCGCCTTAATATCAGCGATCGGTTGGCCGGGAGGAGGCGGAGCGCTCGCGGTCGTAAAGCTCAAAATGCTGCCGTAGGCCGTGCCGTGCTGGTTCTGGGCCACCGCGCGGAAGTAGTAGGTGGTTCCGGCGGTAAGGCCGCTTAAGGAAGCGGAAATGTTCCGCGGCCAGCTTAAAGAACCAACGGCCTGAAAACCCGCGGTCTGCCCCAGGGAGGCGGTCCGTCCGTACTCGAACCAGGCGTTCGTGTTCTCGCCATTGGGATTCACCGTTCCGTTCAAAGTGGCGGAGGACTGCGAAACGGAAGTGGCGTTCAGGGTGCTAACCGAGGGCGGATTGCCCGGCGGAGGAGGAGGCGGAGGCGGGGGCGGGGGCGGCGGAGGAGGAGGGGGCGGAGGAGGCATATCCGAGGTTCGGAAGTTAAGAATGCTGCCGTAAGCGGTGCCGTTCGCGTTCTGGGCCACCGCGCGGAAATAATAGGTGGTACCCGCGGAGAGGCCGCCGATCGCGGTGGAAATGTTCACATAGGAGGTTCCGCCGCCAACGGATTGCGAGCCGGCGGTCTGGCCCAGGGAAGGAGTCGAACCATATTCGAACCAGGCGGTCGTTCCGGATGCGTTGGGACTGACGCTCCCGTTCAGAGTGGCAGAGGACTGGGAAACGCCGGTGGCGTTGAAGGTGACCACCGAGGGCGGATTGCCCGGCGGAGGAGGAGGCGGGGGCGGAGGAGGAGGAGGAGGCGGAGGAGGGGGAGGGGGAGGGGGAGGGGGCGGCGGGGGCGGAGGAGCGGTGACCCTTGTCCCCCAAACCTGCAGGGTGGCACGGCCATAGACCGGTCCTACCGGGTCGCCGTCATCTCCGACCGCATTTCGCGCTTCGACCTTAAGGGTGAAGCTCTGTCCTCCGGACAGTCCGTAAGAAACGTCCCGATTCCCGCTGTCCACCCCGTAATCCGGAGGCAAACCGAAAACCACGGAGTTGTTTATGGATATCTCTCCCCCATCGTCCAAAATATAATCCAGATTCAAACGCGAAACGCTCGCGCCGGAAGGCACCGTGCAGGAAGTGCTGTCCGCGGCGACATATCCGGCGGCTCCTTCCTGGGTGCGCGCCTCGCAGTTCACCAGTATCTCTTCCGCGGCATTGGCCGGGGCGGTACCGAGCGGCACAGCACCGAAAACGGTCAAGAAAATGAGGACCGAAACGGTGCCCCGGGAGAAAAACAGCCTAATGTTCTTAGACATTTTGAAGAGTCATATTTCGCCGGCGACTAATCCTTTTTCAATGACCTATACTACGGGAAATCAGCCGTTTCGGAGACGGCGCGGGGCGGGGCGGCCCGGATGCCTATACCCTGGGGTTCATCAGGGACCGGGAACGGCCGTAGCGATAGAACATATAGCTCAAGCCCAAGAGGAGGAGAATTGCGGGGATGAGAACGGCATAAAAATACCAGGGCCTTCCGCCCAGACTGCCCTCCGCGGAGGCGAGCATGGTGGCATCCCCCGCGGGAACGCCGTCCGAAGAGCCCCCTCTAAGCTGACGGAACGGAGAGAAAGCGAGCATTGTCTGGGGACGGCTGGCGTCGTTCTGGCGATAGATGGAAGACCGCTGAACGGCCGTCCGGAAGCTCAAGACATCGCCGTAGGTCCTGCCCTCGGCATTCTCGGCCACGATCCTGTAGTAATAAACCTGATCGGAACGCAAGGCGCGCAGACGCTCCGAAAAACCCAAGGGGGTATTTCCCCCGCCGGCCGTCCTTTTGCCGCTCGCTTTGCCCAGGTTGCGGCTCGCCCCGTATTCGAACCAAACCCAGGTCTTGCCTCCCTTGGCGTTCACCGTTCCCCGCATCATGCCGGAATTGGAGGTCACGTTCGATGCGGAACGGGTCCGCGCTTCCGGCTTCAGGGACGATCTTTCGGCGTAGGCGGTGGTAAAACTGCGAATATCTCCGCGGCTCACGCCCTTGCTGTTCTTCGCGGCCAGCCGATAGTAATAAACCGTTCCGGCACGAAGACCGGAAACGCTCTGGGAAAAATTATAGGACCCGTTGCCGCCGGAAAAATATCTATAGCCCTCCGTCTCGCCCAGGGACCGGGAGGTCCCGTATTCGAACCAGGCATGGGTTTCCAATCCTTTCGGTTCCACGCTTCCGTACAGGCGGGCGGTGAATTGGCCTATCTCGGTCGCTCCGGAAGTGACGGCACGGGGTCCGCGCGGCGTAGCGGGACTGTCCGCCGCCTTGGTCCTGAACCAGAGCGTCTGGCTGCGGCTTATTCCAAATTCATTCACGGCCGCCAAGCGGAAATAATAGGTGGTGTCCGGGCGAAGCTCGGCCAGGGTGAAAGTGAAGGACAGATTCTTCGTCTCCGATCCGAGCGGCTGGACCCCGGCGGAATTGTCGAAACGCCCGTTCTCTCCGTATTCGAACCAGGCGGTCGTTCGAGCTCCGTTCGGATTGACCGAACCGCGCAAGACGGCCTGTCGCGCGGAAACATCGGCGGCGGAGCGGGTTTCGAGGGACGGCACCCCGGCCGAAAGCGCCGCGGAGAAGATAAGCGCGGGGAAGAGAACGGTCAAAAACGAAAAAACGCCGATACGAACCATGTCTTAAAGCATACCATAAAAAATCATATTTGTCAAAAGCGGCCGCTTTCCGCCTTTCGTTCGATCCCCTGGCGGTGGACCTACGGGGAATCGGACCCCGACCTCCTCCATGCCATGGAGGCGTAATGCCATTTTACTATAGGCCCCGCTCACCGACAAGTGCATTATAAATAAATCGCGGACGATTGCAAAAACTAACGTGGCCCAGTCGGTTCCTTTCCGACTGGGCCACTCACAACGCGCGCCTTCATTATCGCACCCTCACCGGGATGGTGCGATCCATCGCCGCGGGCGAATCGCAGGAGTCCTTCGCCTTCACGATCAGACGATAGGAATCTCCGGCGGTCACCGGCGAATGGAAGCCGTACCCGCCGACGCGGAGCGGGGAGGGACTGATCGTCCCCCCCAGCCGCTCATAGTAATCCATTGGGATCACGGTCTGGGCGATGTTCGACACGATGCTGCCCTCGATGCGGCAGCCGTTCCGCCCGGGATGGGTCACCCAGGCGTAGAGCTTGTGGTCCTTGTTGCGGGAGATGGTGAATCCCCCGTCGGAGTCCTTGGCGATCTCCCGGAAGGGAGCGCAGGGAGCGGTCGGACCGCCTTCTCCGTTCGGACTTCCTTCGCACATGTTGTACGCGAGGGAAGCCGAGGTGGGACCGCCGGGCGTGGGCGTGGGCGTGGGCGTGGGGGGGGCCGGCGTCGTGGGGGGGGGGGGCAAGTTGCAATCGTCGCAGTCCTTGCCACACCCCGGCAGAGCGAGGAACACCGCCGCGCAGAGAACGATCATTCTTTTCAAGGTGCCTGACTCCTATGCATGATCCGCCGAACCGCTCGGCGGGTCCCATTGCTGGATATACTGATCTGAAGCCCCGGAAGTGGACGTTTGCCATGAAACGGGACTAAAGTGTATAACTATGAAGCGGGAAATGGTCCTCGCTCGCCCTCGTGGCGGCCGGGCCTTGCAAGCGCATCGTTCGGCGGAAATGATCGCCTTCGGCATCATTTCCTCCTCGCTCGCCCTCGTAGTTCAATGGACAGAACAGATCCGTCCTAAGGATAAAATGGGGGTTCGATTCCCTCCGGGGGCACAGAATGGCTCTCCCGAGCCATCCGGATCGAACCGGAAGAGGGCTCGCCTCGCGGAGGTTCCGGCGAAGCGGGTCGGGAAAATGGAAGTTAGGGAGGGTTGGCAGAGCGGTCTAATGCGCCGCACTCGAAATGCGGTTGGGGAGAAATCCCCTCGGAGGTTCGAATCCTCCACCCTCCGCCCATAAATGAAAAGATCCGATTACATCTGGAAAAGTTTCAGAAACGCGGCCGGCGTTCTGATTTACGTTTCCGCGGTGGCCGGGCTGATGTTCAGGGGCGAGGACATATTCGGCGGAGAGGACACTTTCCTTATCCCCGTCTTCATGCTCCTTCTTTTCATAGTTTCCGCCACGCTGACCGGACTCATGGTTTTGGCGAATCCGATCCAGATTTATTTGAACGGCCAAAGAAAGGATGCTCTCTTTTTGCTTTTCGCCACCTTGGGGTGGCTCGTTATTTTTCTGGCCGTCATAATCGCGGTTTTTCTCTTGCGCTGAATTTTCAATGAACAAGGCCCGACCGTTCCCGGTCGGGCCTCTGACGCTCTCCCCCGCCTCCTTGCGAGGGCCTATTTGAACCAATAAGTGAGTTGGACCCCTCCGAAGTACACGCCTGGGAATTCCACTCCTACCGCTGTGAATCCCCAGGTGAGCCTTTGGCCGATGTCCCCCATTACGCCGGCTCCGCCTCCCGCGATCGGAAACCATTCGGAGTCCAGGAGCCTGCTTGCGGCCACGGTCTCCCGGGTGAAGTCGCTCCGGTTGCCGACCGGGTTTTTCATCCGGATCGACCGTCCGGTCGCCCTGCCCGCCCCGCCGTGGAGCGTGAACATCGGCGCGACCGGCCAGGCGGGCTTCGCGATCCGGAAGACCCGCTCCGCGCGGAATCCCCAGACCCTTGCCGAGCGGGCGGCCACGGTCACCTCCAAGTCGCAATCCTCGCAGCTGTAGCGGGAGAACGACCTGTCGTCGAAGGCGACGCCCGCGAAGGAGAACCGCCAGAGCGAGCCGCCCGGCCTGCCGTAGGCGAGGCCGAGATCGAAGGACCGCCCCTGGGCGCAAAATTCCCGCCCCAGCATCCCGGTCCAGGCGCCGGAGATCGCTTCCGAATCGAACGGTCCGACGAGCGCTCCCGCGGTCGGAGCCCACTGCCGGACGGACTCCCGGCGGGGCTTGGGTTCCCGACGGACCGGCGGCGACGGAGGCGATCCCGGTTTTTCCGGCTTCTCTCCGACCTTCTGGGAAACGTCCACGTTCACCTGGACTCCTTCGCCGGGCTTTTTCTCTTCCGGCTTGGACCGGGTCTCCGCGGTCCTCACCCCGCCCACTTCCTGGGAGACCGTCACGTTCACCGTAACGGGTTCGCGGGTCGGAGCGGCGGAAGGCGGCGGGGCCGGGATCGCGGGAGGTTCCGGCTTCTCCGTTATTGCCGGAGCGGGCGCGGGGACAACCACGCGATTCATGCAGTCCACCTTATAGCGGACGACGCCTGCCGCATCTTTGAGCACCACCGTGCCGGCGGGCAGGGTCTCCCATACCCAGCGCTTCGTCTCCCGGTGGTAGTTATAGAGGTCGAGCGGCGAGCTCAAGCGGTCGGGCATGAGCCCCAGTTTGGCTCTCCAGCCGGAACCCAGTTCTTTCTCGGGCTCCAGCGGGAAGAGGTGGAGTTCCGCATTCGCGGGTACGGCGGCCTGGGCCCTCTGCGCGGAGAGCGCAGGAGCGGTCGCGGCCGCAAGAAGGATGACCAGGAACGCAGGGAACAGCATCTTTCTCACTTTTTCCTCTCATGTCAAACAAAGCAGGCCATCCCTGCTTCGGAATTTACGCACTGCTCTGTCGCTATCCTCTGCTACGCAGATGAACGGCCGAAATAATACGGTTCGGCTTTCTCCGCTCCAGATGCTAAAATATCTTCATGAGCGATCGGAGGACCATCAAGGTCGTCAAGAAGGTCATGCCGGCGGTGGTGTCCATCTTGGCCGCCAAACACCTGGCCGATCTCGAAAAGGACCCTTCCGAACTGTATTCCCTTCTGCCCGGGCATCCTGTGAAAAAGGAGGGTGGATTCAGGATCCCCCGGGAACTCGTGGACAGCCGCGGCATGGTGAACGTCGGAGGCGGTTCCGGCTTCCTCGTCGATCCCCAGGGACTCGTGCTCACCAACAAGCATGTTCTGGGAGACCCGCGCACCGAATACACGGTCATCCTGGAGGGGGACGAAAGATACCCGGCCGAGATATTGAGCCGGGACCCCCTGAACGACGTGGCCATATTGAGAATACCCGCGACAGGCCTGCCGGTGGTCCCCCTGGGCGACGCATCCCGCGTGGAACTCGGAGAGACCGTGCTCGCGATAGGCAACGCCCTGGGAGTGTTCAACAACACCGTGTCCCTGGGGATCGTTTCCGGACTTTCCCGCTCCATTTCCGCGAAAGGTGGGGCTAAGGGCAAAACCGAGGAACTGCGGGGACTGATCCAGACCGATGCCGCCATTAATCCGGGCAATTCCGGCGGGCCGCTGGTGGACCTCCGCGGCCGCGCGATCGGGATAAACGCCGCGGTGGTCTCGGGAGCCCAAAGCATCGGCTTCGCCATCCCCATCAATACCGCCCGGCGGGACCTGGACGACATCCGCCGCTACGGGGAGATCCGCCGGCCTTTTCTCGGCGTGCGCTATTTAATGATAGACAAGGAGATCCAGGCGCGCTCCGGACTGCCCGTGGATTACGGCGCGCTGGTCGTGCGGGAAACGCCCCACCGCGAAGCGGTCATACCGAAAAGTCCCGCTCACGCGGCGGGCATCCGGGAAAAGGACATCATCCTTTCCCTGAACGGCGAAAGAACCACGCCGGAAAAACCCATTCAGGATTTTCTGGAAACCATGGCGGTGGGCGACAAGCTTAAAATGCAGGTCTTGCGCGGCGGCAAGGAATTCCACGCGGAAGCGGTCCTCGCGGAACGGAAATGACATCCCCGCCCGCGGGCATCGATCAAATGACTATATTAAGAAGTCTCCCGGGGACGTAAACTATCCGCCGGGGGGTTTTATTGTCCAAGAACTGGCGGATGCGTTCGTTCCCGAGGGCGAGCTCGGTCGCCTCTTTCTCGCTTATGCCCGCGGGCACTTCCATATCCGCCCGGACCCGGCCGTTCACCTGAACTATCAGGGTGAAGGTCTCGGATCTTAGCATCGCGGCATCCGCCTCCGGCCATTCCGCAAGATGGATGCTTCGGAATTTGTCCTTGCTGAAACGGGCCTGCCACAGTTCCTCGGTGAGAAATGGCGCCTGGGGCGCGAGAAGCCGCAGGAAGCGGTCCCACTGAGAAGCGGTCACCCCGTTCGGGCCGGCTTCCTCCATTTCCCTCAAAAGCACCATGAGCGCGCTCGTGGCGGTGTTGAATTTGAGCGCGTCGAGGTCTTCCGTCATTTTTTTGATCGTCCGGTGCAGCGCGCGCTCGACCTTCCCGTTCGCCTTGGCGCCCGACCGGAAGGACCGCCCGAAATCGCGGACCCTTTCCAGGAACCGGGTGATGCCGGAAATGCCCTCGTCCCGGAAATCTCCGCCTTGTTCCAGGGGCGCAAGGAACGCGAGATACATGCGCATGACGTCCGCGCCGTATTTGCGGAAGTATTCGTCCGGAGCGACCACGTTGCCTTTGGATTTGGACATCTTTGCGCCATCCTTGGTTATGAGCCCGTGCGCCCGGAATCTTGTAAAGGGCTCCTCGAAATGGAGATGTCCGGCGTCCTTCAGGGCCATGGCCAGGAAACGGGAATACAAAAGATGCAGAACGGCATGCTCCGCGCCTCCGATGTAAGAGTGGACCGGCAGCCACTTTTTATTTACGGCCGGGTCCCAGGGGGCTTGCGAGGATCCGACGGAGGGATAGCGCAAATAGTACCAGGCGGAATCCAGGAAGGTATCGGAAACGTCCGTCTCCCGGCGGGCTTTGCCTCCGCAGCCGGGGCACTTCGCTTCATAGAATTCGCGGTGAGCGGCAAGGGGCGAGAGCCCAGTGCCCTTCGGGCGGAAATCTTTTATCTTGGGCAGTTTGCCCGGCAGGTCCTTCAGCGGGACCGCGTACCAGCCGGGCATGTCCCGCCGGTCCCCTTTGCCGGCCTTCGCGCACGCCTCGCAACGGACCATCGGAATGGGCGGGCCCCAATAGCGCTGGCGCGACAAGAGCCAATCCCGCAGGCGGTACTGGCTCTTCTGCCGTCCGCCCACCTCCTTCACGATGGCCCGCTTGGCCTTGTCCGAATGCAAGCCGCTGAACCTGCCGGAGTTCACCAATTCCCCCTCGCCTTCCCAGCATTCGCTTTGGACCGCCAGAACTTCCTCCGCGCCGGAGGCACGGCCTCGGGCGTCGAGCATGCGGCGGTGCAGGACGGGCACCACCACCTTGACGACGGGCAGCTTGAATTTCTTAGCGAATTCCAAATCGCGCTCGTCATGCCCCGGCACGGCCATGATCGCGCCGGTGCCGTATCCGGAAAGCACGTAGTCCGCGACCCAAACCGGCATATCCTTGCCGGTCACGGGATTCACGGCCCGGAGGCCTTTGAGCTCCACGCCGGTTTTTTCCTTGCCCTCCGTGATCCGTTCTTCATCGGTTTTCTTCTTGGCTTCGGCAATATACCGCTTGACCTCGGCCAGATTCTGGATCCTATATTCCAGATTCTGGATCAGGGGATGCTCCGGCGCGAGAACCATGTAGGTCGCTCCGAACAAAGTATCCGGCCGGGTGGTGAAAACCCGAATGCGGGGCAGGGCGGCGTCCAGGATGTCCGGCTCCTGCTTGCCGCAAAAGTGCTCGGCCCGGGCCGCGGTCTCCCTAAGCTCGCCGCCCAGCTTGTCGCGAAGTAATTTGCCTTCGCTTTGCGGAACGGCGTAATCGTTCCGGGCGGAAAGGATCTTTATGAATCCCGCATTCCTGCGGATACGCTTGAAATCGAATTTCCAGCGGAAAGTTTCGGCGAAGGGCCGGGGATGGTCGATGAAATCGGCCCGGGCGAATCCGCCGGCGGTGACCAGTCCCGCCACCGGCTTTTTCAGTTTTTCCAAGACCTTCATCGCCATCGCTGCGCCCAGGCTGTGCCCCACAATGACGGTGTTCGCGTCGAATTTCGCGTTCGCGAGCACGTAGCCGACCTGCTCCGCTTCCGAAGGGTCCTTGGAATTGGGAAGCTCCGGGACCGTGACCGGGTAACCGCGGGACTCCAGTTCTTTTTTGAGCCAAGGGAAGAAATTGGCCCGGGGAGAACCCTGGAACCCATGCAGAAGGACGAAATTCCACTTGCCGGCCACCGGGAAATCCAGCTCCGCGCCTTCGCTTTTGCCGATCCAGTTCCGCTGGGCGGTCTTGATCACTTCCGCCCAATCCAACCCATCCAAATTTCGTAGCAGCCGGTCCGCGTAGGCGGTTATCTTGAAGAACCACTGCTCCAAGTCCTTCTTGACCTCTCGGCTTCCGCAGCGTTCGCACTCTCCGCCTATCACCTGTTCGTCCGCGAGCACCGTCTTGCAGGACGGGCACCAATTGACCGGCTGTTTCTTGCGGTAAGCCAAACCTCGCCGGAACATTTCCGTGAATATCCACTGGGTCCATTTGTAGTATCCCGGATCATAGGTCTCGAGGCGCTCCCGCCAGGCGAAGCCGTTGCCGATCATCCCCAGTTGGCGGTAAAAATTCTTCTCGGAATCCGCGGCGTGCTCCAGGGGGTGCTTACCGACCTTCAGGGCGTAGTTCTCGGAATGGATCCCGAAACCGTCCAAACCGATGGGCTGGAACACGTCCCGGCCCTGCATGCGCCTGAAGCGTCCGTAGATATCCACGCCGGTGAAGGTCCGCACGCCCCCGATATGCAGGCCTTCCGCGGAAGGGTACGGGAACATCATCAGGTTGTAGAAGGGCTTGCGCTTGCCGGCTTTTTTGAGAGCGGGCTCGTATATCCCCTCTTTTTCCCAGACCTTCCGCCACTTGGCCTCTGTTTTCTTGAAATCGTATCTCATCCCGGAATAAGTTGATTCTATCAAATTAAAGGTCTCCCGGCTCGGTGACGTTCTTCCACCAGCTCGCCGGAACTATTTTTATTTCCTCGCCCTTCTTTGCCATGCGCACGATGGTCTGGGGCAGGCCGAACTCGGCGGTATCGTTCCCCGCCGGTTCCAGGGGATGGTCGAAGAACCTCCGGTCAAGCGCATAGGCGCCGGTGTTGATGAGCATGCCGGGCCGGCCGGGCCGCTTCTCCACGATCCCCAAGAGCTCTCCCTTCTCCCCGCGGATAAGTTCCGCCCACAGGCGGCCGTTCGTGTCGTCCGGCAGGTTCCACGCGAGCACCGCCAAAGGATGCTTAAGGAGCTCCGTGAGATCTTCTTTGCGGTAAAGATCGTCGCCCATGAGCACCAGGAAGCGGTCCTCGAGGACCGGCTTGCACAGGGACAGGGCATGCCCAGTGCCCTTGAGCTCGTTCTGAACTACGTAGGTTATCTTCCGGCCGAACTGCGAATCTCCCAGGGCTTCCCGGATGCGGTTCCCGAGATAACCCACCACGATGACCACTTCCCCGATCGCGTCAGGCAGGTTCTTGAGCTTTTGCTCCAAGAGCGTCTCGCTCCCGGACCTCAAAAGCGGCTTGGGAACGTCTTTGGTCAATTCTTTCATGCGGGTGCCGAGCCCCGCCGCAAGTATCACCGCTTGCATTAGAGTTGATCCGGCGGGTCCGCGAGCTTAATGACTCTTATGCCCCGCCTGAGCGGGGCCGCGCCGTTCGTCATGTTCCAAGTATCATCTTCGCGTTATTAAACGTCAATTCCGCCATTTCTTCCGCGGACACTCCTTTTATCTCCGCGAGCTTTTTCACCACCTCGATCACGTACAACGGTTCGTTCCGCTTGCCGCGGTGCGGCACGGGAGCGAGATAGGGCGCGTCGGTCTCCGAAATTATCCGGTCGAGCGGGATATGTCTGATGACGGGTTCGAGCGACGGCTTATCCGCCCGCGGCTTGAAGGTGATGTTCCCGGCGAAAGTGAAATAATATCCGAGCTCGATAAATTCCTTGGCTTCCTCCAGGGTGCCCATGAACGAATGAATTATGCCCGGTCCGGGATCAGACGCCTTGAGCATATCTATCGTTTCCCGGTAGGCATCGCCCGACGCTCCGGTCGGGTCGGGCCGGCAGTGGACCATGAGCGGCTTCCCCACCTCTTTAGCAAGTTCCATCTGGGCCTCGAATGCCGCTTTCTGCTTGGCTTTGGCGCCCTCCGCGTCCGGCAGATGAAAATAATCCAGTCCGCACTCCCCGATCGCGACCGTTTTGGGATCCCGGGCGAGCTCCAGGTAATGGGAACGGTCGAACTCTTCGCCCCGGGAGGTGAACTCCTCGCCTTCCCTACCGCCCAACTCCTCGGCGTCATGGAACGACTTGGAGGTGTGGAGGGGATGCAGGCCGACCGCGGCCCAAACCCCCTCCGGGTATTCCCGCGCGATCTCCACTGCCCGGCGGGAAGTGTCCTTCTGGGTGCCCACGTTCACCACAAAAACACCCGCATTAAGCGCGCGGGCCATCGTTTCCCGCCAGTCGTCTCGGAACGCCGCGAATTGAACGTGGGTGTGCGCGTCGATGAACTTCATTTATTTGCTCGGAAGCCGCGGGAAGAGCGCTTCCATTCGGGTGACCGACAGCCGGCCGTCCTGGTGGGAAATGGATCCTGTTATTTTCCGGGCCGTCCCGGGCAGGAACGGCTGGAGCAGCGCGCCGAGATTGTCCAAGAGGACCACTAGGCCGTAGATCGCATCCTGGTCGCCGGTCTCCCAGGGCTTCTTGCGGTTCACGTACTCGTCCCCGAATTTAACGAGCGCCTGAACGTCCGCAAGCGCTTCATTGAAATTGAACTTGGCGACGCTCTTCCGAAGTTTTTCCCGGGTCTCGTCGATCTTCGATTCCACTTCCGCGTCCAGACGCCGTTCGGAAAGGACCAGGGGCTCCTTCGCGAGCGCGGTCGTCCGGGACGCGAAATTGCCCAACCCGTTCGAGAGATCGCCCGCATATCGCTCCTCGAATTTGTCCACGGTGAAATCTCCGTCCTCAAAGGCGGGCATCTCGCGCAGCAGCCAGTAGCGGACCGCATCCGTGCCGTATCTTTCCGCAAGCTCGAAGGGGTCCACTACGTTGCCGCGGCTTTTGGACATCTTCTCGCCGCCGCTCGTCACGAACCCGTGGATCAGTATCCGGCGGGAAGTGGGCAGTCCCGCGGATAAGAGCATCGCCTGCCACATCGCGGATTGCTGGCGAAGATTGTCCTTGCCCGCGATCTGCAGGGCCCGCGGCTCCTCCGGGGTCCCCCAAAAGGCCCGGAAATCGTTCTCTTTCTCCGGCCAGCCCAGGGTGGAAATGTAATTCACAAGCGCGTCGAACCACACGTACATGACGTGGTCCGGATCGCCGGGTACCGGCACGCCCCAGGGCATCTTTTCCTTAAGCCGGGAGATGCTGAAGTCCTTGAGCCCCGCCGCGACGAAATTCCTTATCTCGGTCAGGCGGTTCTCGGGCAGGACGAAATCGGGATATCTCCCGTACAGCTCAAGCAGCGCCGGTCCGTATTTCGAAAAACGGAAGAAATAGTTCTCTTCCTCCCTTTCCTCCAGGACGAGATTGGGGTGAATGGGACAGCGGCCGTCCACAAGCTCGGAATCGGTCTTTTCGAGCTCGCAGCCCACGCAATATTTCATCCGGTAGGCGGCTTTGTATATGTCGCCGTTCCGGTCGCACCTCTGCCAGAATTCCTGGGCGGCCAGAAGATGGTGCGGATCGGTGGTGCGGATGAAGTGGGTATAGGAAAGGTCCAGGGCCTCCCGGAGCCGGTCGAACCGGGGCGCATACTCGTCCGCGTAAGCCTGCGGCTCTTTCCCCTCCTCGAGCGCTTTTTGGTATATCTTCGAACCGTGTTCGTCCGTGCCGGTGTTGAACACCACCTCCTTGCCTTCCAGGCGCTCGAAACGGGCCACTGCGTCCGCCTGGACCATTTCCAGGGCGAAACCGATGTGCGGCGGCGCATTCACGTACGGCAGAGTGGTGGTGATGTAGAACTTCTCGGACATAAGAATACCCTTATTGTAAGGGTATTTTTGAAAAAGTGAACCGCGTTCCCTAGATCAGGGGCACCGCGCGCGGGCGCCGCTTGCCCGCCCAGAATTCCACTATCTCCTGCACCACCACCGCGGCCGGAACGGAGATGAGTATCCCCAGGAATCCGCCCACTTCCGCGCCCATAAGCAGGGCGGCGATCACGATGACCGGATGCAAACCGACGCTCCGGCCCACGAGCATGGGCACTAAGAAGTGGCTCTCCACCTGGTGCAGGATCACGAAAACCACGAGCGTCCAGAAGGCCAGGGTGGGCGAAGCCGTCAAAGCCGCCATGACCGCGGCGGAACCGGCCAGGATCGGGCCGATGTAAGGCACGAGCTCGAACACCGCCGCGAGAAGCCCCAGAAGCACGGCGTACTTCACGCCCAGGATGGACAGGGCGATCAAGGTGAGGAATCCCATGGTGAGCGAAAGCAATATCTGGGAGCGGAACCACAGGCCGATGCGCCTTCGGGAGTTCTCGTATATCCGCAGGGCGGTATCCTCGTAATCTCCGGGGAAAACCGCCCGGATGAACCGCTCCACGCCGTCCCGGCTCAAGCTCAAATAGAAAGAGCTCACCACCACCGAAACCGTGAGCGCCATGCCCCCGAAAATGCCGGCCAGCGCCCCGAACGGCGAGGTCTCGCCGCCGAATATCTGGCCGGTGATCCGGTTCATTATCTCGCTCAAGGACTGGGTGGCCCGCAGGCCGGCCAACGGACCCCACCAGGATTCCGCCGCGATGCGCTCCAAGGTGACCAGGGCGGTATTGAACTCGATTATGAGCAGAGGCAAGACCACCGCCACGAGCACGATGACCAGGATCGCGGCCAAAAGGAATATCACGATGACCCCCAGCGTCCGGGGTATCCCCTTTTTCTCCATGAAATTCACCAGGAATTCCAGGCCGGAAGATATCACGATGGCCAAAAACAGCCCCAGGAGCACGTTAAGCCCCTGGAGCAGGACCGCGGCCAGGGCAATGAAGAATAAAACTCGCCAGAGGCTCACCCAGGAGAGTTCCAAGATCCTTTTTTCCATCGGCTGGAGAGGTTTTGGGATGTATCTAAGAGGACATCCCCTACAACGGCCCCGGCGGGCTTAAGTTACGGGAAATTTGAGCAGTTTCTCGAAGGCCGAGGCCTGCTTGTGGGGGCCGATCATGGCCAGGTTCAGACCCTGGTCGGAAAAGACCGCCTTGGCCACCTGTTGGACCTCTTCCGCCGTGACCGACTCTATCATCTTTACCGACTCCTCCGGCGAATGGAGGGGCACGTTCAGGATCTCCTGGCTGCCGTAGAAGGCCGCCAGTTCGTCCGAGGTCTCGAGCCCCAATATCAGCCCGCCGATCATATGGTCCTTGGCTTTCTGAAGCTCCTTCGCGTCCACCAGGCGCTCGGCCATCCGCCGGCATTCCTCGAGGATCACCCCGATGACCTTGTCCACTTTGCCGGAATCCACGCCCGCCACCACCTGCAGGAAACCGTGATCCAGGAAGAGCTCCGAATTGGCCCGGATATGGTAAGCGGCGCCCATCTCGCCCCGGACCCGCACGAAAAGCCGGGAGCTCATGCCTCCGCCAAGTATCTCCGAGAGCACCTGCAGGGCATGGCGGCGCTCGTCGAAAACGTCGAAGGCGCGGACGCCCAGGACCAGGTTGGTCTGGTCGGTCTTCTTGTATTTCAAGAACACGCCGGGAGAATCCTGCTTCTCGATCGTTTTGGCCTTCTCGGGCTTATCCGCGGTTTCCAGATGGCCGAAGAGCTCGCCTACCTGGTGCTCCATCTCCTCCTGGGGGAAATTCCCGGCCACCACCACCGCGGTCGCGGGCGCCACGTAATGCTTGGAACGATAGCCGACGAAATCATCCCGGGTGAGCTTCATTATCACCTCCTTCCGGCCCGCAATATCCCAGCCGGCCGGCTGGTCCCCGTAGAGCAGAGCGAAGAAATACTCCTCCACCCGCCGCGCGGGCATGTCTTCATACATATTTATCTCCTCGATTATCACGCCCCGCTCTTTCTCTATCTCTTCGGAATTGAACACCGGGTTCAAGTACAGATCCGAGATCAGATTCAGGATCTGGGGCAGCTTGTGATTCTGGGCTTTCGCCCAATAGCCGGTGTATTCCTGTCCGGTGAAAGCGTTGTATTCGGCGCCCAGAGATTCCAGTTCCTCGGAGATGGCTCCCGGCTTGGGGCGGTTCACCGTGCCTTTGAACGCCAGATGCTCCAGAAAATGGGACAGGCCGTTCACTTCCCGGGATTCGTATTCCGAACCGGCCTCCACCAGGGTAAGAACGGTCGCGGCAAGGCTCGCCTCCTGGGGGGCCAAAATCACCCGCAATCCGTTCTTGAGTGTCTTGCGCTTAAGCATGTTGATGATCCGCCCAAGGAGGTCTTAGCCCGTGGTGATGGTCCGGATGTCCTGTTCGAAACGCTGGGCGCGGCTCACGACCGCTTCGCCGTAGGTCCATAGGAATCTCTCCCAGTTGCCTCCGGCATAATACTTAGCCGCCGCCCGGCGCTCTTGGGCGATGGTGGCGTTCGCCGCTCCGGCATCCTTCAGATACAGGCCGGTGGCCACAAAGGCGTCCGCGTTGCTCCAGGGCGAAGCGGGGTTCGAGCCGGTCACCTTCGCGACTTGGTTGCGATAAAGCTTCCAGGTGGACGGGATGAACTGCGCGGGGCCCATGGCGCCGCCGTAGGCGCCGTCCTTGTTGGCGCAGGAGACCATCACCGATTCCGGATCGAGTCCCAACTCCCTGGTTATCTCAAGGAAAACGGGCACGTCCCGGGTGGGATGCATGGTCACCTTGCCCGTCGCGGCGTTTATCTGGTTATACTTGCACCGGCCCACGTTCGCCCCCAGGGCGGATTCTCTATCCAATACGGCAAGGATCAAGGCCGCGCGGACACCCGTCGCTCCTTCCGCCATCTTGGCGAACTGATAGGCCTGTTCGAAGCTCATCTCTCCTCCGCCCAGGAGCTGGAAGAGGCGGCTGCGTATTTGCGCCGCGGTCTTTTGGGTCTCTTTGAGCATGGCCTGGTACTTGGATTCCTGGCCCTTGGTCACGGTGAGCAAAGTATCTTTCTGCTTCTTCACCTGGTCCGCCTGGGTCTTCTGCACCAGCTGTTGGGAACGCAGGGTGGTCGCATCCGAACGGGCGGCGGCATACTGGTCCTTCTGGTTCTCCAATTCGCTCTTGAGGTCGGTGATCTCCGCGATGGTCACCCGCAGATTGTTCTGCAGCAGGGTCAGATCGTTCATGTCCGAGAAGAAATCCGACAAGCGCGGGTTCTTCAGGAATATCTCGACCAGCGAAGACTGGTCGCTTTCATACAGGTTCTTGAGCAACTTTTGCAGAACCTCTTTCTTGTTATCGATGCTCGCCTTAGTAGTGTTTATCTGGATCTGGGTGTCGTCTATCTTGCGGTCCAGTTCCTGCAGGGTCAGGGTCACCGCTTTTATCTGCAGATTTATTCTGGCAATGTTGCTGTTCAAGCGGTTGATCTCGCCCGAGAGGGTCTTGCCCTGCCTCTGATAGCTCACGACCTGCTCCTCGTACTTGTCCATTTCCGCCTCCAGCTCCTTGAGCTGCGCCTCGAGCGCCGCCCGCTCCTCGGAAGGCGCCATGCCCGCGGCGATAAGCACCGAAGGCGCGGCGACCGATCCCAGAACGAGCGAAAAGGCGGAAACGCAAACCAGCCCCATTTTTATGGCGGCGGTCAGCTGTATTCTGATCGTTCTCGCATATCCCAGATTGAGACGGGGAGCGGAAGCCTTGAAAACGTTCTGATTTCGGGACCGGATGTCTTGTACGATGCGGGGTTTGGGTCTTTTGAACATGCCTGTATATTCTAACGTTTTTCGCCTCCGGAAACCAACTGAACCTTATTTTACGGGTCTAATTTCAAAGAATGCCTTCTCGTTGGACATATATGAAACCGCGGCCGGCCGGCTTTGGTTACGCCGGCTCGCCCTCCGCGGCCGCCTCCTTCTCGCGTTCCGCTTTCTTCTCCTCGGTCTCCACCTTGACCTCGCTCACGTCCGCGGCCGGAGCGGGAGCGATCTCTTCTTCCTTCATAGGCGGCGTGACGGTCGCGATAACGGTGTCCGGTTCCACCAGGATCTCCACTCCCTTGGGCACCCGGAGGTCCTTGACGTAAATGCTCTGATTCAATTCCTTTATCTCGCCCAGGTCCACTTCGAATTTGGAAGGCAGGTCTCCCGGCAGAGCTTCGATCTCTATTTCCAGCATGGTCCGGTTCAAAATGCCGCCTTCCTTGACCGCGGGCGACTCGCCGATGAATTCGATCGGTATGTGTCCCTTGGTTTTCTCGTCCATGCGCACCTGGTAAAAATCGATATGCACCGGTCGGCCGGACAGATAATCCTCCTGGATGTCGTGAATGAGCGCATTGCGTTTTTCTCCTTCCACGAGAAGACCAAGGAGCGCGGTACCGCTCCCGGACCTGTGCACCTTGTCGAAATCCTTGGCCTGGACCATGAGATGCACGTTCGGAACTCCGTGGCCGTAAAGTTCCGCCGGGATCCAGCCTTGCTCCCGCAGAGAAGCCAGGCTTTTACCGAATTTATCGCGCTTTTCCGCTTTGAGTTCCATGGTTATTGAAAGCAGGGAAAATAATAGCAGGTCAAAGCCGCTTTGACAAGCCCGATCTACCCGCCGAAGAGACGGAGCTTGGCCGAAACCACTTCTTTCATGGCCCGGAGCGCGTCGGGATATATTTTATAGGGCGCCACCTCCTCCGGAGCGGCCGCGAGCCCCCGTTCGAGACCCGTCCGCCATGCCCGCCGGAGTTCGGTATTTATATGCACGATCGCCATCCCCGACCGGACGGCCGCCGAAATATCGGCGTCCGATATGCCCGAGCCGCCGTGGAGCACTAGCGGCACCCCCGCCCGGTCCCGAATGGCCTTTATCCGCGGGATATCAAGCGCCGGGTTCGGCGCATTCCGGAGCATTCCATGGATGTTGCCGACCGCCGGCGAGAGAAGGTCCACGCCGGTGGTCCTGACGAACTCTTCCGCCTGCTCCGCCGAGGTCAGTTCCTCCGGCCGCAGAGCGGCATCGGGAGGCAGTTCCGCGAGCATCGCCGAAGACGAACCGATATAGCCCAATTCCCCTTCCACGATCGTTTCCGGCGACACGGAACGGACGTATTCCACCACCTCCCTGGTTTTCGCGATATTCTCTTCTAAGGACAACTTGCCGCCGTCCAGAAGCACCGCATCGAAACCGGCCTCCACCGCCTCCCGGATCTTTTCCAGGGAATGGGTGTGGTCCGCGTTCAAGAACACGGGCCGTCCCGCTTCGCGCAAACTGCGGACGAGCGCGGCTATCTGGCGCACGCCCAGGAATTCCCGCTCGCCCTCCGAAACCCCGATGAGCACGGGAACCTGCAGCTCTCCCGCGGCTTCCGCGACCGCGCGCAACGCCACGGAATCGGATACGTTGAAATGGCCCAGCGCCCGCCCCTCCGCCGCCGCGCTTTTTATCGCTTCACGCAGAGACATGGACATCTTGGGATTCCATCAATTTCTGCTGGTAATCCGGGGGCGCTTGGGCGAGATACTTTTCTATTTCTCCGCGGGTCAAAAGTCCGGTCTGGGCCCCGACCGACTGGACCACGGACATGGAGTTCACCGGCGCCCAGCGGAGGGCGGTAGGCAGGTCGAGGCCCAGGCACAAAGCGCTCACGAAGGTCGAAGAAAATGCGTCCCCCGCTCCGGTCCGCTCGTAGGGCGGCTTGGGATCCGGATAGGGCGGAGTGAACCAGGTCCGCTCTCCGTCCGATACGTACGCGCCGTCCTTGCCGTCGGTGACGACCACGATCTTGGGACCCAGCGCATGTATCCCGGCAATGAGCTTATGGATATGCTCTTCGTCCGTTCCCAGGATGCGCTGGGATTCCTCTTTGTTGCAGAAAAACGCTTCCGTCCGCTTATATACGCCCGCGAGCGCCTGCGTACCGAAGCGGATCTGGTAGGTCCCGGGCTGGAAAGCGAGCTTCACTCCGGGGTGCGACTCGAGATAGCGTTCGATCGTGGCGTGAAATTCCAAACTGGTCTCGCCCATGGAGGTGAGATATATCCACTTGGGGTCGTCCAGGTCCGGCAGTTCGTAGGGGAAATTCTCATGTTTGATCAAGATGGTCCGCTCATCGTGGTACCACAGGACGTAATGATGGTTGGTCTTCCGGCCGGGATGCACCTTGACGAACTCCAGGGAAACGCCCGCCTTGGTGAGCGCCGCGAGAGAATCCTTGCCATCCGGGTCATCGCCGAGATTGGTCATCAGAGCGCTCGTCACGCCCAGTTTCGCCGCGGCCACCGCCGCGTTCGCGGCGTTGCCCACGGCCGGGATGTTGTATGCGCCCTCGAAGGGAATCTTATCCGCGAATTTCATGCATATCTCGCAGTCCTCTTTATTTATATTGCAATGCACGGACGCTTCCTGGAGACGGATGAATTCGTCCATCATGATGTCCCCGACCGCCACGAAATCGTACTGGTTGGCCATGAGAAGATTATATCACGATGACCGCGATCGCGGTTGCCGAGGGGACGGCCCGCCTCCCTGCCCGTCCGGTCGGGCGGGGCTCCGCTGCGGAACCAAGCCGGCCGAATATCTACTGCGAACGGGTGCCCAGGAACGCCCGCAGATAATCCCGGACGGCATCCGATTCCGGAGACCGTTCGAGCAGGACCTTGAGCTCCGCCGCGGCGGCCATGTTCTCCTCCGGCGTAATATCCCCCGGCTCACGGAACGGGCTCACGTGCCGCAGGCCGTATTTCCCGATCGCCTCCTCATGCGCGGGAATATTGCGCAGGAAAATGACCGCCGCATCGTCCCAATACGCAAGGACCCAATTCCTTTGCATCAGGACCTGGACCAGGCGGATGACCGAGGGGGACAAGGTGCGGTAGGAAATTAGAAAATAATTGATGCCGTACTTGCGGTCCACGAGCTCCACCCAATCCTTGCCTGCGGTCGCGATCTCAAAATATTCGCTTATGACCTCCGGCGGATACACTTCGGAGCGGCCGTCGATGAACACCTTCTCTTCCGGATAGAACCGCCAGATCAGGAATCCGCCTTCATTATAGAAGTTAAAGAGCGGCCCCCGGATCCGGTTCTCCGCAAGGAATTCGGCCGCCGCGACCGGGACCGCCCGGCGATCCACGGGCATTTCCGGAAAACCGATCGAACGCGCTCCGATGAAGACCAGGAATACGAACGCGACGCCTCCCCAGAGCTTCTTCGAAGAGGCGTTCGCATAAACCGGCTTCAGGATCTCGGAGATGCCCAGGGCGAGCGGATATCCGGCAAGAATCGGCCAGAAACCGGCGTGCCGGGCGGAAATGAACGGCAGTACGGAAGCTCCGGCGATGAGGAGCAGGAGGATCGGGTCCCGGCTCTGCTTCCGGAGCCCCAGCCACCAGACGAGGAACACGGCGGCGAGAGACACTTCCGCGAGGAACACCTTGGCTTCGCTCTCCGCCGCATATTCCAGGATGGAACGCCATTCGTAGACCTTGAGCGCCGCGACCGCGGGCCGGATGTAGAACGGATAAAGGAACGCCTGGTAGCCGGCGGGGGTAAGAAAAGAGAGCGTGAGCGACGCCAAGAGGACCAAAAGCATGTTCCGCACGGGCAAAGTCCCCGGAACGCCCAAGCGCGGAAAATAGCGCTTCGCGAGCGACGCCGCGAGATACAGACCCAGTACCGCGAGGCCCAAGAGGAAGCTCGCGTTCACGTTGGCCCACAGCCACATCGTCCCCGCCGCAAGCCACAGATAAATGGCCCCGCCTCCGAAGCGGTACCTCTCGAGCGAGAAAAGGAGCAGGGCAAGGCAAAGATACGCGAACACCTGCGGGCGCCCGACCCACAATTCCAGCGTCAAGAATCCGGCGAGAAACAGGAGCAGGAGGCTAAGGACGGGATCCGCCCCGCGGCGGATGAGCATCCGGAAGAGAATGAAATAGGTCAAAGCGCCCAGAAGCGCCGCGAACCATACCACTGCCTGAAGTCCTCCGAGAACGGATATGCCGTAGAATAAGAGTTGGGCCAGCCATTCGTGCGGAACCCAAGGCCGGCCTTCCGCGGTGTACGAAAAAGGATCCGACTGGGGGATGCTCCGAGTTTCCCAAATGAGCTCTCCCGTTTTGAGATGATAAAAGGAGTCCGATTCCGAGAACGGATTCGCCGCGTAAAGCAGGATGGCCCCGAACGCGAGGAGAATGACCGTGAGCGTCCAGGCGGAACGGTTCACGCTTTCCTGCGCAAGGCCCGTTTTACCGCCGCCCGGATGTCCTTTGCCGTGAGCCCGAACTTCCGCCACAGCTCCTCGGGAGTTCCGGATTCGCCGAAAGAATCCCCTATGCCCACGAATTCCACCGGGGCGGGACACCGCCGCGCCAGAAGCTCCGCCACCGCCCCGCCCAATCCGCCCGCGATCTGATGCTCCTCCACGGTGACCACCGCGCCGGTCCGCCGGGCGGCGCCGATTATCGCTTCCTCATCCAGGGGTTTCACGGTGTGGCTATTGAGGACCAACACTCCGATCTTGTTCTTCTCGAGCTCGCGCGCCGCGAGGAGCGCCTGGTGCAGCAGGGGTCCGCAGGCGACGATCGCCGCCTGCGCCTTGAGCGCGCCGGAGGGCTGCCAAAAGACCTCGGCCTTCCCGGGACGGAAAGGCGTGGATTCCGTGGTCAGAACCGGGCTCTTCTCCCGGGCGAAGCGCAGATAGACCGGCCCCCAGATGCGGGCGGCCGCTTCGGTCGCCTTGCGCGCCTCGATCGCGTCGCAGGGCACGATAACTTTCATATTGGGCATGGCGCGCATGGCCGCGATGTCCTCGAGCGCTTGATGGGTCGCCCCGTCCGGACCCACCGATACCCCGGCATGATGGCCGGCTATCTTCACGTTCGAGTCGTTATAGGCGATCGTGGTCCGGATCTGCTCCCAGTTCCGCCCCGGGGAAAAGACCGCATAGGAAGATATGAACGGGATCTTCCCGGACACTCCCAGGCCGGCCGCGATGGCCGCCATGTTCTGCTCCGCCACTCCGATCTCGAAGAACCGGTCCGGAAAGAGGCGGGCGAAATCTTCGTTGCGGGTGGATTCCGCGAGGTCGGCGGAAAGCGCGACCACGTTTCGGTTCGTCTCTCCGGCGCGCGCGAGACCTTCCCCGTAGCCGTCCCGGATGGGCCGCTGCGCGACATCCCCCTCAAAGACCGCCGCATTCAATTTGGCCTTCGGATCCAAGGGCATTCAAGGTAACGGCACCGGCCTGAATTTATCGGGGTAAGCGTCCCGTTCGGGATCCAGTTCCCGGTCGAAACAGTATTCCCCGGCGGGATGGTTCCAGCGCGGATCATCCGTGTAGCGGTATCCCTGGCGGTACTTGGCTATCTCCTCCGAGGACAGATTGAAGTCCGCGCACAGCTCGAAGTTCATGCCGCCCGTCGGGCGATATCCGTACGCTGCGCCCGTTTCCGGATCGACCGGAGGCACGTAGCCGGAAAGTCCGCCCTGCATCTCGGCCAGGGACGTCGGAAGCTTCCCTTCCTGGTTCCAATACATCCGGATCTGTTCTTGGATCATCTGGAGGTCGGAAAGCTTCTGGTCGTCGAAGCGGATCAGCCGCTGGCGGAAAGGATTGCCGCCCACAAAGAATCCTGCAACGACTATCGCTGCGACCAATACCGATGCCCCAATTCCGAAGCGAGCGCCCCAGGCGGAGAATCTTGCGGGCTCCCAGCGCAGGCTGTTCCGGTAATACCAGAAGGTCGCGCCGGCTACGACGAGCACGGCCAAGACCTTAAGGTAAAAATTCAGGGCTGCCTCCCCTTCCAGGAACTGGTAAACCAGGGCGACCATGTCCCCAATGATGACCACTGCCGCAAGGAACAGGGTGAGATACAGCATCCAGCGCCGGATCCGGATATCGCCTCGCGCCGGTTCTGCGGCGATCTCCCTGCGGAGCATTCTGGCTATCCAGACATGGACCGGAAAAACGATGATGATGGCCGCCATCGTCCAGCGAATGACGCTGCCATAGTCGCTGTAGCGGTCGACCGGGTCCGGGAAAAGCACGTTCACGAACTGAAAGAGCAGCAGAATGAGATTGAAGACGCTGAAATACAAGGTGCCTGCGAGAAGCAGGTAGAAGAAGACGTCCCGGGGAGTCCCCTTGCTCGGCATTGTTTCGTTGCTCGACATTTTGTTTTTTTTAATTTTTACCCCCGCCGTGCGGACGGCTTGGCGGATCGACGAAACCCGCCCGTCCGCTCTTTTTTAATATTACGTTTTATTATTGGTGTTCAGACCTTATCTTGTTTCCCAGGGTCCGGAGCTCGTGTAGGGCCTGCTTGGATTCCCGCTTGCTGGGCGGGCGCCCGTGCCAGGAATAGTTCTGCTCCATGAAGCTCACGCCCCTGCCCGGCACGGTATGCGCGATGATCAAGGTCGGTTTTTCAAAGATCGCGCGCGCTTCCGCGGCGGCGGAGATGATGGCCTCGAAGCTGTGCCCGTCGATCTCCAGGACGTGCCAATTGAACGCCTCATATTTCTCCCGGAGCGGCTCCAGGGGCATCACGTCCTCGGTGAAGCCGTCTATCTGGATGTTGTTGCGGTCGATGAGCGCGGTCAGGTTGGAAAGTTTGTTCTTGCCCGCGAACATCGCCGCTTCCCAGACGTTCCCTTCCTGCTGCTCCGCATCCGACATCAGGCAATAGATGCGCTGCCGCTTGCCGTCCAAACGCGCCGCGAGCGCCATGCCGATCGCCTGGGACAATCCGGAACCCAGAGGCCCGGAGGTCGTCTCCACCCCGGGCAGGGAGCCCCGATGAGGATGGCCCTGCAGGCGGGAATGGAGCTTCCTTAAGGTCGCGAGCTCCTCGTGCGGGAAATAGCCCGCGCGCGCGAGCGCCGCATAGAGCACCGGGCAAACGTGTCCGTTCGAAAGCACCAGCCGGTCGCGCTCCGCCCAGTTGGGACGCTTGGGATCGTGATTCAAGATATGAAAATAAAAAGCGGTGAAGACGTCCGCGAGGCCCAGGGGCCCGGCGGAATGTCCCGATCCGGCCCGGGTAAGCATCTTCACCACGTCCTGCCGGATGAAATTGGCCGTTTCCTCCAAGAAGCGGATCTTCTTCTCGTGCAGGTCCTGAACGTTCAGCAATTTCCGGATGGTTTTCATGCCTGGGAAAGTTCCTGGTAAGCGGAAGCCGGGTCGTCGTTCTCCAGAATATAACTGGCCGAAGTCACCGCGTCGGCTCCGGCCTCTCTGACCTTTCTTGCCAGTTCCGCGTTCACTCCGCCGTCCACTGTAATTTTAGCATCCGGCCTCTCGCGCCGCAAAAGACGTATCTTGTCGAACACTATCGGCAGGAAGCTCTGGCCGGCTAGTCCGGGATGGACGGCAAGGACCAGGAATCCCGACACGTCCGCGAGCAGCGGGCGGATCGCTTCCACCGGCGTTTCGGGGTTTACGGCAAGCATCAATTCCGCGCCGGACGCCCGCGCGGCGGAAAGTATCTCCCCGAACACCTTCTCCGGACGAAAAGAATGATGATGCATTTTGGGATCCCGGAGCGTTTCGTAATGCACGATGATGCGCTTCGCGCCGGCTTTGAGCCATTCCGCCGCGAGCTTCTCCGGCTCCTCGGCCATCAGATGGACCTCCAGCGCGTAGGGCGAGCGGAGCTTGGGCCACAGATCCGCATCGCTCCAGCTTCTATGGAACGTGAATCTGGCGTCCGCCACGTCCAAATGCACCCGCTGCCCCGCGGGAAGAAAACGCTCCAAAGCCGCGAGGGTGCGGGTGACCCTCTCCAGGTCGGGTTGATTTATTACCGGTATGACTTCCATAGATCAGTAGGTGGTATGTAGTAGGTGGTAGACCAATCTCCAATATCGAATATCCGATCTCTAATTTCCGATTTCCAGCTCCCCTATCTTTTCCAGCCGTCTGCGGTAGCGCTCCCCTCCGTTCCAGGGCGCGGTCAAGAAAACGCGGACCATCTCCCGGGCGGCCTCTTCCGAAACGAAATCCGCCGCAAGCGCGAGCACGTTCAGGTCGTCGTGCTGCCGGGCGTCATAGACCTGGTCGTTGGAAATTCCGATGGCCGCGCGGACCCGCCGGAATTTGTTGGCGGTTATCGCCGCGCCCGCGCCGGAACCGCAGATGACCACGCCCCTGCCGTTGTCCGGGTCCGCGCTTACCTTCGCTCCCACCGCTGCGGCGAAATCCACGTAATCATCATCCTCGTTCCGCTCCTTGTCCCCCAGGTCCACGACCTCGTAGCCCTGGTCCTGCAGGTTCTTGGCCAATTTTCCCTTCAGATCGAAACCGCGGTGGTCCGCGCCGAAATAGATGACCATATGCTTAATTATAGCTCAATCCGCCTTTTCCGGGAGGCGAAAAGCGCCGCGCATCGCTTTGAACATTATGCCGAAGGCGTCCGGTATCTGCCGGAACGGCCGGAGAACGGCGTTCCCGGCCGATCTCAAAAGGTCGCCGATGCTTCCGATATCCGGCCGGAATTGCCCCGCAGGCAGGTTCTCGTCCGCCAGTTCGGAAGCGGACCGGATCGCTTTTTCCGCGGTTATGCCGCCCTCTTCCGTCAATTCCTCATAGCCCCGGTCAAGCGCGTCCCCGAACCGGAATTCCAGAAGCGAAGTGAGCCAGGCGTCCAACCGCGACACCGCTCCGCCTATCCCCTCCTGCGCGCTCGCTCCCGGGGGCAGGATGAGCAGGACGAGGAACAGGACGAGCAGTTTCTTGGTCATTTTATGCCGAGTGCCGCGAGAATATGCGCGACGAGCGTCGCAATGTACCCCCACTCGTTGTCATACCAGGAGATGACCTTGACCAGGTCCCCGTCCACCACTTTGGTCAGGGACAGGTCCACGATCGCGCCGTAGGGCTGGCCGACGATGTCGGAGGAAACGATCGGGTCCCGGGTGACCGCGAGTATCCCTTTCCAGCGGGGACTCATGGCCGCCTCGGAGAGAATGGAATTGATCTCTTCCACGGTCACCTTGCGGCTTGTGACCAGGGTGATGTCCGACATGGACCCGGCGATGACCGGCACGCGGTAGGCCAGGCCGTCGAACTTGCCTTCGAGCGAAGGGATGGCCCGGGTGACCGCAATGGCCGCGCCGGTGGTGGAAGGCGCGATATTATGTCCGGCCGCGCGGCCGCGGCGGAAGTCATGGCCGCCCCGGATCGGGCCGTCCGCAAGATTCTGGGTGGTCGTGAACGCGTGCACCGTACCCAGGACCGCTTTGAGTATCCCGGGATTTTCGGAGAGGACCTGGATGACGGGCGAAGCGGAGTTGGTGGTGCACGAAGCGTTCGAAGACAATACGGTGTCCGCGAGGACCTCTTGGTTCACGCCCATGAGCACCGTGCGGCCTTCGCCGTCCTCGTCTTTGGCGGGGGCGGTAAGTATCACTCGCTTCGCTCCCGCCTGAAGATGCGCCTTCGCCTCGCCGAAGGACTCGAAAAATCCGGTCGCCTCGACCGCGAGGTCCACCCCCATCTCTCCCCAGGGCAGTTCCTTGGGTTCCTTCACCTGCAGGACCCGGATGACCTTGCCGTCCACGGTCAAGGTGCCCGCCGCTTTGTCCACGGAGACCTCCCCGGGGAAACGGCCGTAGACCGTGTCGTATTTGAACAGGTAGGCGAGGTTCTCGATGTCGCCCAAGTCGTTCACCGCCACAACCTCCAATTCCGGATGCGAGAGCGCCTGGCGCAGAAGAAGGCGGCCTATCCTGCCGAAACCGTTTATAGC
>CAZCTJ010000001.1:11490-31807 GCA_964501675.1 uncultured Candidatus Saccharibacteria bacterium | reverse complement strand
TGCGCATGTAAACGTTTCCACCCGGGCGGGAATCCGTTAGAATGGGAGCGTAAATATGTCCAAATTCGTCCATCTCCACACCCACTCTCATTATTCCCTGTTGGACGGTTTGTCCAAGATAGACGGCCTTATCGCCCGAACCAAGGAACTGGGCATGGATGCCCTGGCCCTCACCGATCACGGCGTCCTCTACGGCGCCGTCGAATTTTACAAGAAGGCCAATAAAGCGGGCGTAAAGCCGATCCTGGGCGTGGAGGCCTATGTCGCTCCCCGGGACCGCTTCAGCAAGGAAGCGAATGAGCGCTACTATCATCTGATACTTCTCGCGGAGACCAACGAGGGCTGGCGGAACCTCATCCGCCTGGTGACCAAGGCGCATCTGGAAGGCTTCTATTATAAACCCCGGGCGGACAAGGACCTCCTGCGCGAGTTCCACGGAGGGCTAATCGCTACCTCCTCCTGCCTGGGCGGAGAGATATCCCAAAACCTGCTTTTCGGAAAATACGAAGAGGCCAAGCGGGTGGCCCTGGAATACCAGGACATATTCGGCAAGGGGAATTATTTCCTGGAGATACAAAAACATCCCAACACTCCGGATTCGGAAAAGGTTTGGCCGGAACTGATCCGCTTGTCCCGGGATACCGGCATACCGCTCGTTGCCGCGCAGGACAGCCACTATCTCCGCTCCGAAGACGCCGATTACCACGACGTCCTTCTGGCGGTCCAGACCGGCAACCGGCTTTCGGACGACGATCGGCTGACGCTCAAAGCCGACGATTTTTCCTTGTGCTCACCGGAGGATATGGAGAAAAAATTCAGCGACATACCGGAGGCGCTCGCGAACACGGTGAAGATAGCCGAGCGCTGCAACGTCGACCTCCCGCTCGACAAAGTGCTCTTGCCCGACTTCCCCAAGCCGGACGGCAAAAGCGCGAACGCATACCTGCGGGAACTGGTGGAAGAAAGAATGGACACCCGCTTTGAGCCCGAGGCGCAGACCAAGGAGCTTAAAGAGCGCCTGGAATACGAAATGGGGGTCATCGAAAGCACCGGTTTCGCGGACTACTTCCTCATCGTGCAGGACCTGACCAACTGGGCCAAGGCCCACGGCATCGCGGTGGGTCCGGGCAGGGGCTCCGCCGCGGGCAGTTTGGTCTCCTATATCCTGCAAATCACGGACGTGAATCCCCTGCCCTACGATCTCTTGTTCGAGCGCTTCCTGAACCCGGAACGCATCCAGATGCCGGACATCGATATCGATTTCGCGGACACGCGGCGGGACGAGGTCCTGGCCTATGCCCGCGAGAAATACGGCGAGGACCGGGTGGCGCAGATAATCACCTTCGGGACCATGGCCGCCCGCGCGGCGGTCCGGGACGCGGGCCGGGCGATGGGGTTCACCTACGGATTCTGCGACCAGGTGGCCAAGCTCATCCCCGGCGGGCCGGGGGTGAAGCTCGCGGAGTCGCTGGAGAACGTGGAGGAATTGAGGTCCATGTACGCGAGCAATCCAGACGCGAAGAAGCTCTTGGATACCGCGAAACACCTGGAGGGCGTGGTGCGCCACGCCTCGGTGCACGCCTGCGGCACGGTCATCTCCAAGGATCCGCTCACCAATCACGTGCCGCTCCAATCCGCGCCCCAGGACCGGAACGCGATCATCACCCAGTTCGAGATGCATTCCGTGGAGGACCTGGGCCTTTTGAAGATAGACCTCCTGGGCCTCAAGAACCTGACCATCATCGAGGAGACCGTCCGGTTGATCAAGGACCTGCACGGCAAGGACATCCAGATATCCGAACTGCCGCTCGACGACCAGAAGACGTTCGAGCTTCTGCGCGCGGGCGACACGACCGGCGTGTTCCAGTTCGAATCGAGCGGCATGCGCCGGTATATGAAAGAGATAGTGCCCAACGAGTTCGAGGACCTGGTGGCGCTGGTCGCGCTTTTCCGTCCGGGACCGATGGAGCTTATCCCCTCCTACATCAAGCGCAAGCACGGCAAGGAAAAGATATCCTATCTGCATCCCAAGCTTGAGCCGATCCTCAGGAACACCTACGGCATCGGCGTATATCAAGAACAGATGATGAGGATCGCCCGGGACCTGGCCGGGTATTCCCTCCCGGAAGCGGACACTTTGCGCAAAGCCATCGGTAAAAAGATCAAGGAGCTCCTGGACGAGCAGGAGCAAAAATTGACCCAAGGCATGATAAAGAACGGCATCGAACCCCGGATCGCGAAGAAAATATGGGAACTGTTCCCGCCCTTCGCCCGCTACGGATTCAACAAATCGCACGCGGTGTGCTACGCGCTGATCGGATACCGCACCGCGTTCCTCAAGGCCAACTATCCGGAAGAGTTCATGGCCGCGCTTTTGAACGCGGAGGTGAACGACATCGAGCGCATCGCGTTCCTCGTCGCGGAAGCGAAGCAGAAGAACATCGAAATATCGCCGCCGGACGTGAACATGAGCTTCGTGAACTTCACGCCGGAAGGCCCCCGGATCCGCTTCGGCCTCCAGGCGGTAAAGAACGTGGGCGAGGCCATCACCCGCATCATCATCGAGGAGCGCCTGCGCGGAGGGCCTTTCGCCTCCCTTTCGGAATTCCTCACCCGCATCCAGCACAAGGACCTGAACAAGAAATCGCTGGAGTCGCTGGTCAAGGCGGGCGCCTTCGATTCCCTGGGCGTGGAACGGAACCAGGCCCTCGCGAACCTGGACGACATCCTGCGTTTCGCGAATGTCATGAAGCAGGGCGCGAACGGCAACAACCATACCCTATTCGGGGTCCAGAAACCGACCGCCACCCTGAATCTCAAGCCTGCGCCGCCGGCCTCTCTCCAGCAAAGGCTGGCCTGGGAAAAAGAACTCCTCGGCTTCTATCTTTCCGATCATCCCCTGAATTCCTTCCGGGAAGTGGTGGCCCGGGTGAAGGCGGTGCCCATCAGCGAAGTGATCGGGTCCGGCGACGAGAATTCCAAGGTGGTCATCGCGGGCACCGTATCCAAGATCCAGAAAATAGTGACCAAGACCGGCCAGCCGATGGTGTTCGCCACCGTGGAGGATTTTTCGCCCCGGGCCATTGAAGTGGTGGTCTTCAACAGCACCCTCCAGAAAACCGCCCCCTGCTGGGAGGTGGGCAGCACTCTTTTGATCGAAGGCCGGCTGTCGTCCCGGAACGACGAGCCGAAATTCCTCTGCGACCGGGCGCAGAAGCTGGGCTAACGCGATACTAATCTACAAATACATCCGAATCTGCGAATAGGTCATTCGCGGCATTCGCATGGTATTCGCATTATTCGCATCGCGGTACCTATATTTTTTAGGATCACTTTTTCTTCAAAATACTGGAGTGGTATTTATCGGGCTCGAAAGCGCTCGTGACCACCACCTCCGGGTGCCAGGGAAACTCGTCCATATGATCGTTCAGGCTCTGGAGCATTTCCCGCTGGTCGTAGCCCAAGGCGATGACCTCCGGGTGATATCTCTTGACCACCTCCCAGGCCCCGACCTCCCCGTCGCCCACGATGACCTCGTCCACCTGGTCCTCTTTTTCGAGCAGGCGGAAGCGTTCCTCGAGGTCTATTTCCGGCAAGTGGCCCTTGAGATGCTCGATGATGTGATTCTGGGCGACCACCGCCATCAGATAATCGCCGTGATGCCGGGCTTCGTTGAAAAACGCGCGGTGGCCGGCATGGATGCCGTCGAATGCGCCGAAAACCATAACTTTTCGCATGGATTCATTTTTTGCGGACCAGCCGCAAATATTCCTTGACGCCCGTGAGCCAACCGCCCCGAAAATATCTTTCCGGTCTGAAATCCCGCACGGGAACCCATAGCATCTCGGTGTGCCTGGGCGACAGACGGATATCGCCCTTAAGCAATCTGGCTTCATATCCGACCGCGAAGATGCGCACGGGCACCTTGCCCTGCGGCGTATGCTCTAAGCGCTCGTGGCGCAGGAAAACCGCCGGCTTCTTCAGGGAGAATCTGACCGATTCTCCCAATTCCTCGCGCATCTTGCGCGCCACCACCTTCGGCAGGGGCGTTTTGAATTCGGCCGGCAGCAAACGCCCGCCCGGCAGGTCCCAGACGCCGAAGGAATCCTTCAGTATCAAAAGCTTGCCGCCCTTGCGGAGGAATGCCTTGACCGCTACGAAATACAGGTCCTTGCCGGAAATGGATCTGGTCATGCGGATGTCATTCCTTGATTATTTCGGATGCCGTTCCGGTCTCATTAACGGGAAGAAGACCGTTTCCCGGACGGACTTGCCCATGAGTATCGCGAACAGACGTTCGGACACGCCGAAACCCGCCGCGGGCGGCATGCCGTATTCCAAAGCCGCCAAGAAATCCTCGTCCAGGAACTGGGCCTCCTTGTCCCCCGCCGCCCGGAGCTTCATCTGCTCCTCGAAGCGCGCGCGCTGATCCAAGGGGTCGTTCAGCTCCGAGAAACCCTTGCCAAGCTCGGTGCCGGCGGCCATGATCTGCAGGCGCTCCACCCGGCGAGGGTCGCGCTCGCTCCGTTTCGCAAGGGGCTCTATCTCCACCGGCGGATCGATGAGAAAGCAGGGCTCAATGAGCTTCGGACGCACGGTCTTCTTGTATATGAGATCGATGAGGCGGCCCTTGCCCATGGTCTTATCGAATTCCAAGCGAAGTTCCGCGGCCCGCTTGCGCAGATCGGCTTCGGTCGCGGACAGCGGGTCGAGCTTGTTCGCCTCCCGGAACGCATCCACGTAATCCACGACCCCCCATTTCTTGCCCCAATTTATTTTTTGCCCCTCGTATTCCGTCGCAAGCCCCCCGGTGGTCTTCTTGATGACCTCCTTGTACATCCGCTCCAAAAGCTTCATCAGATCGCGGTAATCGCGGTAGGCCCAGTAGAATTCGAGCTGGGTGTAATCCTGCAGGTGCTCCTTATCGATGCCCTCGTTCCGGAAGATACGGCCGATCTCGAACACGCCCTCGTAGCCGCCGACCAGGAGTTTCTTCAGGGGCAGTTCGAGCGATATGCGCAGATAGAAATCGGTGTCGAGCGCGTTGTGGTGCGTGCGGAACGGTTCCGCCTCCGCTCCGCCCGGCAGGGCCTCCAAGACCGGCAGCTCCACCTCCAGGAAGCCTTCCTTCTTGAGGATATCCCGGAACGCGTTCCAAAAAACGTCCTTCTTGCGGAAAAGCTCCCGGGTCTCCGGGTTCAAGAGCAGGTCCAGATACCTCTCGCGAAGGCGCACTTCCGTTTCCTCCAAGCCGTACCAGGTGGAAGGCAGGGGGCGGAGGGATTTGGCGAGCATCTGGACCTCGCGCGCGGCGATGCTCTTCTCCCCGCGCTTGGTTTTAAAGATCGTCCCGGTCACGGAAACGAAGTCGCCCCGGTCCAGAACGTCCTTCCAGAGAGCGAAATCCTTGAGATCGTCCCGCTTCAAGACCGCCTGGATGCGACCGGAGGCGTCCTCGATGTCCGCGAAGATTAGATTGCCCTGGTCCCGCAGACCCAAGAGCCGTCCGGCCACGGAGATTTTCTTCTTGCTTTTGAGAAGCGCCGCGAATTTGCCGAGCGCTTCGGAGATGAGCGCGGTGCGTTTGACCCGAAGCGGGTAGGGATCGATGCCCGCCTGTTTCAGTTTCTCGAGCTTTTTCCGCCGTTCGGAGATGAGATCTTCAAGCATATACAGCTATATTAACCCAATTCCGCGGGAGGAGGAAGTTCGGGCATGCTCGACGCAGGAGCGAAGGATCCTCTCTGCCGCCAAACGAGGGCGATCCATCCGCTGGGTGTTATCGCAGGCGCAAAAGCTCGGCGCCCGAAGGGCTTTTGCGCCGAGATACAGGCCGCCTTGCCGCCGGAGCAAGGCGAGCCGTGCCCGGCGGATGAGCGCCCGAGCTACTCTATCTTGTTAATCTGATACGTAACCTTGCCGATGGGCGTCATGACCTCCACGCTGTCCCCCACCTTGCGGCCCAGGAACGCCCGGCCGAGCGGCGACTCGTTGGAAATAAGGCCTTCTTCCGGCTTGGCTTCGTTCGAGCCCACGATGGTGTACTCCTTGGTGTCGTCATCGCCCTTGCTGACGGTGACCTTGCAGCCGACCTCCACTTCGTCATAGTTGTCCCCCTTCTCGATGATGACCGCGCGCTTCAGAAGATTTTCCAGTTCGAAAATACGCGCTTCCACCCGGGATTGCTCTTCTTTGGCCTCCGCGTACTCGGAATTCTCGGACAGATCGCCGTATTCCTTGGCCCGGCGCAGGCTGTCCGCCACTTCCATCCGCCGGTGCGTCCGAAGATGCTCAAGCTCCTGCTGTAATTCCGCGAGCCTTTCCTTGCTTACGTAATACTTTTCCATTTTTTATTTTGGGGCCGATCTTCAGACGTTCTCCACGCCCAGTTCCGGCTCCGGTTTATATTTGTTCGTCCAAAGCCACCAGCGTATCTTCAGGGTCTCGAGAAGGGTGGTGATGTACGCCGACATGCCCACCGTAGAGGCCGTATTGTTCACCCAATGCACGGGTATCTCCTTGATGCGATAACCGAACTTCTTGGCCAGGGCGAGCGCTTCGACATCGAAGCCCCAGCCTCTTATCTTGCCCAGACGGAATATCTTTTCGGAAGCTCCCGCAGAGAAGGCCTTGAATCCGCACTGGGTATCCCAGATGCCGGGCAGGACCAGGGCCTGGATTATGAGGTTCCCGATCCGTCCGGGGATCTGCCGATACCAGGGCTGGGCGGGATCGAGCACGCTCTCCTTGTGGGCCCGGGAGCAGATAACGACCTCGTAGCCTTGATCGAAATAGGGCTGCATGCGATCGAAATGATCGATGGAGGTCGCGTTGTCCGCGTCGCTCATAACGCGGAACTCGCCTTCCGCAAGCAGCATGCCCTGGCGCACCACTCCGCCTTTGCCCTTATTGACCTCGTTGTCTATGAGCTTCAGGTTCCGGACCGTACCGGCCATATTCCTCACCACTTCCGCGGTATTGTCCCGGGATCCGTCGTTCACGACCAGGATCTCGTACGCATACTGCTTGCCGCCCAGGCGCCGGTCCATATCCAATAGGGTGGACGGCAAACGCTCGGCTTCGTTGTATGCCGGGATTATAACGGATAGAAACGGCTTAGACATCGATTATAGGGTCCCTGAATGGCTTTGTAAAGCGAGGCGGGTGGCCCTTCTTTAACCATATAATACCACACGGGCGCGGGGATTCACTACCCCGGCAAAGTGAGTATCCGCGGGCCCTCGGGCGTGATGGCCACGGTGTGTTCGAAATGAGCCCCGAGCGATTTGTCCCTGGTCTCGACCGGCCAACCCGCCTCGGTCACCAGATGGTAGTCACCCTCCGTGACCATCGGTTCGATGGCGAGCACCATGCCCGCTTCGAGAGGCAATCCCTCGCCGGCCTTGCCGAAGCACGGGACCGCGGGCTCCTCGTGCACCGCGTGGCCCACGCCGTGGCCGATGAGCTGCCGGACCACCCCGAAACCCGCGCGCTCCGCCGTTCTTTGGATGGCGGCGCTTATGTCTCCGATGCGATTGCCCACCCGGGCCTCCCCGATCGCCAGATCGAGCGCCTCTTCGGTCACCCGCAGGAGTTTTTGGGCGGCCGCGGAAACGCGGCCCACCGGAACGGTAATGGCGGCATCCGTATACAGGCCTTTGTATCTCACCCCGAGATCCAACCCGATGATATCCCCTTCCTTTAAGACGTCCTTGGCCGAAGGCGTGCCATGCACGATGACCTGGTTCACGGAAGTGCACAAAGCGAAGGGAAATTTGTCCTTGCCCTTGCCGTAGCCCTTGAAGCTGGGCTCCCCGCCTGCCTTGCGTATCTCCCGTTCGGCCGCGGAATCCAGTTCCAGAGTGCTCACGCCGGGACGCACCAAGGCGGCCGTCGCCCGGAGCGCGTTCGCCAGGATCCGACCGCCTGCCGCGATGATCTCGATCTCCGCATCGGTTTTAAGCGTCATCTGGCTCATTGTTCCGGAGCATCCAGCCAACTCTTATACGCGGCGAGGACCATTCCAATCACCCGCTCTAGGTCGTTCGCCTTGGTGTCCACCACCAGGTCGAAACGCGTTTTATCCCCCAATTCGATGCCGTACAGATTCCGGTAGCGCTTAATCTCGCTCTCCTTCCGCTTGAGCGTCTTCTCATAAACCTCCCGGACGGATGATCCCGCCTGGCTCATTCGCCCTTCTTTTTGGATATGGGCGAAAGTGCGTTCCGCTGCCGTTTCCGGATCGAGATCCAGGAAAACCTTGAATGAATCCGGGATCCAATGGAATGCGATGCGCGAATCCACCACCATGTCGCTCTTTTCCTTCCCCAGTTCCACCAGCAGCCGGTCGACCTCGCGATCGATCTCTTCCTGCCTTTCCGCCGCGAAATTTATCTCCTCCACCGAAAGCCCGCGCGCGGCGGCCATTTTCCGAAAAAGATCTCCCGCGGAAAAATACTCGTAACCCAGGGCCCGGGCTACTCCTTGGGCAGTGCTGGATTTGCCACTGCCGGGAAATCCGGTGATGGTCAATATTCTCTTTTTCATCTATGCCAATCCCAACGCTTTATTTATCGCAGCCGTCACCTCCGGGATGGGCGGCCTGCCGTCGATCTCTATGAAATCGGTGTTGGCGCGCATATATTCGAACATCGGGACGGTGGCCTCTTCGTACTGCTTAAGCCGAAACTCGATCCCTTCGGGAGTATCGTCCGCACGGCCCTCGATCTTCGCCCGAAGCAACAATCTCTTGAAGGTTTCTTCATGAGGGATATCCAAAAAAAGAGTGGTCATATTGTTCCGGCCGCGCTCTCGGAAATAATCCACCACCTCCTCCGCCTGGCCTATCCGGCGGGGGATCCCGTCGAAAACGATCCCGCGATCGGAGGGGATCTTTTTGATCTTGTCCCGGAACACAAGGAGGACTTCCTCGTCGCTCAAGAGAGTGCCGTTCGCGATGACTTCGGCCACGGTCTGTTCCCCCCGGATCTTCAGGTCCTTTTCTTCCCGCAAAATGGCGCCCATGTCCCAGAAAAAAAAGCCGAGGCGCTGGGCCAAGATCCTGCCCTGGGTTCCCTTGCCCGAACCCTGCGGGCCCATTATGAAGATCACGTCCGGTGTCATTTCGATAATGTCATTCTATCGGAAAAACTTCGGCATTTCCAATATTCCCAGCTAGGATTCGGAGAAGCTATCGGAGGTCGCCCAAGATTCTTCTGCCGCAGGCGAGAGGAATATCCTCCCGGAGGCGCTTTAGGAAACGCAAAAACTTGGTTTTGCATTCCGGTCCGTTACTAGCGCGGAGATGATCATTTCGCCGGGCGTTATCGCAGGCGCAACCATTTTCTGCCACCGGGTGAGAGTGATTCTTTTCGGGCAACCATAAGCGAAGGCGGCGTAAAATAAAGGAGCGGGGAGAAGGTTTTTGGCTTGCAAACGAAATGGTCGGAGGACTCGACGGGTACCGTTTCGTTTGCGCCGAAAAATCAAACCGAGCGACTGTTATTTTCGCCGCCACAGCGGGTTCCCGAAAAGAATCATTCGAGCCCCTCGTATTCCCGGACGGTGAGCTGCGAATCTATCTGGCGCATGGTCTCCAAGGCCACCGCGACCACGATAAGCAATGCCGTTCCGGAGACGGTCAGAACCGCCACTCCGGTGAGCTGCTGGATGATCAAGGGCAATATGGCGATGAGCCCCAGGAACACGGCGCCGAAGAAAGTTATTTTGTTCACGATGGTCGAGAAGAACGCCGCAGTCGTCTCGCCGGGACGGATGCCGGGCACGAAGCCGCCGCTCCTCTGCAAATTCTTCGCGATCTCCTCCGGATTGAAGGTGATGGCCGTATAGAAATAAGTGAACACGAACACCAGCACGAAATAGATGATGCCGTAAATGAGCTGGTTCGCCATGACCTGGTTCACCCAATCGCTGACCATGACTCCGGTCTCCGGGGAAAATATGGAGATGATCTGCCCCACGAACTGCGGGAAAATGAGCACGGAGATGGCGAAAATAAGCGGGATCATGCCGGCCTGGTTCACCTTCAAGGGCAGATAGCTGGAGGCCCCCCCGTACATTTTTATCCCTCGCACCCGGCGGGCGTAAGTTATGGGTATCTTGCGCTGGCCTTCGTTCAGATACACCACTCCGGCCACGAGCGCGAGAAGCACTATCGCGAAGCCCGCGTAAGTGGGCAGGAGCTCCGGGCTATAAGCTGCGGCGGCCTGGCGGACGATGTTCGGGAAGTCGCTCACGATACCCGCCAAGATGATGAGCGAGACGCCGTTCCCGATCTTCTGCTCGCTGATCAGCTCTCCGAGCCACAGGGTCAGCATGGAACCGGTGGTGATGACTAGGACGTTCACGATGAGCGAGAGCGTATCCGGCCGGTCGATGACCCCCTGGGCGATCAGAAGATTAAGGAAACCGTAGCCCTGCAGGATGGCCAGAGGCACCGTGAGCATCCGGGAATATTGATTGAATTTCGCCTGGCCCCGCGCTCCTTCTTCGTAATACATCTGCTTGAACTTCGGGAAGATAATGGTCAGGAGCTGCATGATGATGGTCGCGGTGATGTAGGGTCCCACGCCCAACATGGCCACCGAGAGATTGGAAAGGCCGCCTCCGGAGAAGAGGTTGATGAACCCGAACAGCTGGTTGGAACTGAAGAACTCGCGCAGGCGCTCCAGATCCACTCCCGGAACCGGCACGGCCGCGAGCAGGCGGAAAGCGACCAAAAGCCCCAGAACCACGAATATTTTGAAGCGGAGGTCCTTGACCCTGAATATCTGAATGAATCTGTTCATTTACTTAAGTTTCTGCCGATCCCCCAAAATATCAAGGCTATTCGGCCACCTTGCCCCCGGCCTTCTCGATCTTCGCCTTGGCGCCCTTGGAAACCTTGAGGCCCTGGAGCTTCACGGAGAAATCCATCTCGCCCCGGGAAAGTATCTTGACCTCGCCGCGGTAGCCGGAAGGCACCAGGCGGATCTTGCGCAGGGTCTCCGGAGAAACGGCGAAATCAAGCGCTTCCAGGCTCGGCTTCGCGGCGGCAAGATCCTCCAGATTCAGAATAAAAGCCCGGTCGCTCACCGGCTTGTTCCGAAATCCGCGCTTTTTGGGGATGCGCATGATAAGATCGCGCTCCGCAGGGCGGATGCGTCGTCCGGCGCGGGAGCGCTGTCCCTTGATGCCGCGGCCGGAAAAGGAACCGCGCTTGCCTCCGCGGCCGATGCGCTGCGACTTCCGTCCCTCCGATTTGATTATCTGGTGTAGCTGCATCAGGTTGTTTTGAATTTCTCTTCCGGAGCCCTCAACTTCTTCAGGGCTTCCAGGGTGGCCAGGGCGTTGGTCAGTTTGTTGGGAGTGCGGCCGAGACACTTCGCGGTCGCATCTTTCACGCCCGCGAGCGAGAGAACGAAACGCACCGCGCCGCCGGCCTTGAGGCCGTGCCCTTCGCTGGTCGGCTTGATCATCACCCGGGCGGCGCTGTATTTGGCCTCCACCTCGTGCGCGATGGTGCGCCGGTCCACCAGATTCAGAACGAGCAGGTTCTTCTTCGCGGCGGTCTTCGCCTTATTGACCGAACTGGCCACGTCCGCGCCCTTGCCCACGCCCACGCCCACCCTGCCTTTCTCGTCGCCGACCACCACCGTGACCCGGAAGCGGAAACGTTTGCCCCCCGCGACCACGCGCGTGACCCGGCGAAGGTCCAGGACCTTCTCCTTGAACTCGTCCTTTTTCGCGTATCTGTCTCTGGGATGTTGGAATGCCATGTTGTTTTAAATGGTTAACCCGGCTTTGCGCGCGCCTTCCGCGACCGATCTTACCCGGCCGTGATAGGCATATCCGCGCCGGTCGAACACCGCCTTCGCGATGCCCGCCTCCTTGGCCTTTTTGGCCAGGAGCGCCCCCACCTGTTCCGCCTGAGCGGATTTGGGGCTCTTCTGCGCCTCCTTGCCGAGTTCCTTGCTCGAGGCGGCCGCGAGCGTCCGTCCGTTCAGGTCATCGATAAGCTGGGCGTAGATGGACCGGTTGCTGCGAAAAACAGCGAGGCGGGGCTTTTCCCCTTCCCCGAATATCCGGGCCCGCACCCGGCGGACGCGGCGTTCCTTGACCTGATTGTGCCGTTTGCGAAGATTCATGTCGTTTATCCGGCGGTCGCGGCCGCTTTCTTACCGACCTTGCGGCGGATGACCTCCCCTTGATAGCGGATGCCCTTGCCTTTGTAAGGTTCGGGTTTCTTGAACGCGCGGATCTTGGCGGCCACCTGGCCGACCAATTGCTTGTCGATGCCGTTCACGGAGATGGTGTTCTTCTCCACGCTCACCTGAACCCCCGCCGGCACCTCGTAACGCACGGGGTGCACGTAGCCCAGGGAAAGCACCAGCACGTTCCCTTCCATGCTCGCCCGATAACCCACGCCCTCGATCTCCAGAACCTTGCGGAAACCGTTCTCCACCCCTTCCATGGCGCTCTTAATGAGCGACCAGACGGTTCCCGCGTCCGCGCGAGCCTGATTGACGCTGGAGACCATTTTGACCGAGACGGAACCGGACCCGATGCCGACCTCGATGGTACGGGGCAGTTGGACAAAAAGCTCGCCCTTGGGCCCCTTGACGGACAAGCGCAGGTCCGCGGGGGAGAGAACGACTCCGGCGGGAACTTTCAGGGGTTTTTTGGCAAGGCGGCTCATGTTACCAGATTTGAAAAAGGAATTCTCCGCCGAGCTTCTTTTTGCGGGCTTCGCCGCCGTGCATCACGCCTTCCGGCGTGGAAAACACCGCCAAGCCGAATCCCTGGTGCACGGACTTTATCTCCCGGTAGCCGGTATACATCCGGCGGCTGGGCTTGGAAAAGATCCGGAAGTCCCGGAGCGCGGGCTGGCCGCCGGAGTACTTGAGCCGGATATCGATCACGTTCCGCCGCCCCACGGCGCGCTTCTGGACCTCGCCCAAATAACCCCGCGCGGAGAGAAGCTGGGCGATCTCGAAATCCATTCTGGAAAAAGGCGCCTGGAGGCTTTCCCGGCGGGCATTTTCCGCATTTTTTATTCTTGCCAGAAGGTCAGTATACATTTTATTACCAAGAAGCTTTTCGAACGCCCGGTATCTCGCCGCGAGTGGCCATCTCCCGGAAGCAGATGCGGCAAATGCCGAAGGTCCGCATGAAGGCCCGTTTGCGTCCGCATCGAAAACAGCGGTTCACGATCCGGCTCGAGAACTTCGGTTTCTTCTTGCTTCGTGCGATTACGGATTCTTTGGCCATTATCTTATTTCTTCTTGCCTTTGGCGGGAGCGGTTTTTCGGAAAGGAATGCCGAGTTTTTCGTAGGCCGCCAGAGCCCCCGCTTGATTCCTGCGCCTCGGCACCAGATTCACGCCCAGTGAAAAAACGAAATTGGATTGCTCCGGATCGATCTCCGGGAAAACGAACTGCTCCCGGAAACCGAGGTTCAGCACTCCGCCTTTGTCCACGGCCCCGGGATCCACGCCCGCGAAGTCGCGCACTCGAGGCAGGACTATTCTAATCAAACGCTCCAAAAAATCAACCATTTTCCGGCGCCGAAGCGTGATCCGCAGTCCGACCACCTGCCCTTCGCGCACCTTGAAACCCGCGATGGACCTGCGCGCCCGGCGGATCTCCGGCTTCTGGCCCGAGATCACGGCGATGTCCCTGGCGATCTGGGTCAGCACCTTTTCTTCGAAATTCGGCTGGGAAGAGCTCGCCTTGCCCACGCCCGCGTTAACCACGATCTTTTCGAGCAGGGCGCGCGCTTCCGGATTGCGTTCTTTGTTGGTCATGTCAGTTGGCGGATTGGCATTTTTTGCAGAAACGGACCTTGCTTGCGCCTTCCGTCCGGAAACCCACCCGCACGGATGCCTTGCAGTTCTTGCAGACCAAAAGCACGTTCGAGGCGCTCAAAGGCCGGGGCACCAGCACGGTTTCCCCTTTTTGACCCTGCCGCTTGGGCCGCACGCGCTTCTTGTACACGTTCACTCCCTCCACGGAAACGCGTTCGCCCAAAATGGAAAGCACGGTCCCGGTCTTGCCCCGGTCCTTGCCCGAGATTATCTTCACTTGATCGCCTTTTTTGATCCTAAGCATGATGTTAAACGATTTCCTCCGCCAGGGTCATTATTTTCTCATAGCCCCTCGCCTTGAGCTCCCGCGGCATGGGACCGAAAACGCGGGTCGCGATAGGCTCCTTCTTGGCATCGATCAAAACCACCGCGTTCTCGTCGAACCGGACGTAGGAACCGTCCGCGCGTCGCATGGGGTTCCGCTGCCGGACCACCACCACCTTGACCACGTCCTTCTTTTTGACGTTCTTGCGCGGTTCGGCGGATTGGACCGAAGCGACGACCACGTCGCCGATCTGGGCGTAGCGGCGGCGGGTGGCACCCAAAATGCGGAAGCAGCGGACCGATTTGGCCCCGCTGTTGTCCGCCACTTTCAATATGGAACGTTCTTGGATCATGTTATCGGATTATCTTCCAGCGCTTTTCGCGGGACAGCGGCCGGGACTCCTCGATGACCACCTGGTCCCCCTTCTTGGTGGCGTTCTCCTCGTCGTGCGCCTTGAATTTCTTGGTCACCTTGTAGTACTTCAAATACTTGGGGTGCTTCTTGAGCGAGGCCACGGCAACCACGCGGGTCTTCGACATCTTGTCGGAAACCACGGTTCCCGTGAGCCGGCGCTTGTTGTTCTGCGTTTCTTTGATCTCGGTCATGTTATTTGGACGCATTCTTGCCCTGGTTCAGAAAGGTCAGGATACGGGCAATATTCTTGCGCATCTCGCGCAATTCCGCAATATCCTTGACCTTGCCGGCCGCGAGGTCGAACTTCAAACCGCGCAGCTTGTCGCGGTCCTCCCGGAGCATTTTCCGGAGCTCCGCCTCCGGTTTGTTCTTCATTTCCTGTATCTGCTGTTTTTTCATGTTAGCGGGTGACCACCTTGGTCTTCATTGGCAATTTGAACGCGGCCAAGCGCAGCGCTTCCTTGGCGATCCGCTCGTTGGGGGCTTCCATCTCGAAGATTATCCGGCCGGGGCGCACCAGGAACACGTAATGATCCACGCTGCCTTTGCCGCCGCCCATGGTCGTTTCCGGCGGGCGCTTGGTGATGGGTTTGTCCGGGAACACGCGGATCCAAAGGCGACCCTCCCGCTTGATGTGGTTCGTGATGGTCCGCCGGGCGGCTTCGATCTGCCGCGAGTTCAGTCGCGCGCCTTCAAGCGCCTTCAGGCCGTATTGGCCGTAGTTCAGGTCCAGCCCGCGGGTCTCCACGGTCCGCTTGCGCGACCGTCCCTTGTGCCACTTGCGATGTTTTACCTTCTTGGGAATAAGCATGGGTCTCTTAGTGCCGGCTCTCCTCGGCTTTGGGACGGAAAACCTCTCCTTTATATATCCAGATCTTCACGCCCACCGTGCCGAAGTTGGTGTAAGCGGTGGCCTGGCCGTAGTCGATGTCCGCGCGCAGAGTTTGGAGCGGCAGAGGGCCGGACTTCATCGTCTCATGGCGGGCGATCTCCGCTCCGTCCAGCCGCCCGGCGACCGCGATCTTGGCGCCTTTCACCTCCCGGTTCTGCATGATCTGCTCCATGTATTTCTTGACGGTCCGGCGGAACGGAAATCTCTTTTCGAAGTCCCAGGCAATCTGCTGGGCGGTATAAGCCGCGGATATCTCGGAGCGTTTCAATTCCTCCACGTTCACGGACAGGTTCACGCTGCGCTTGCCCTTGCCGGCCTCCACCTTGCGGATCTCCTGGTCGATGGCGCGAGTAAGTTCCTCGATGCCCTTTCCGCCCTGGCCGATCACCAAGCCCGGCCGGGCCGCCTTGATGTAAATGCGCAGATTGCCGGCGGTCCGCTCGATCTCCACTCCGGCGATGCCGGCAAGATTTATCTTCCGGCGGATGACGCGCCGAATGGCCTCATCTTCCTTAAGGAGCTGGGCGTAAGGCAGGCGTCCGGTCCCTTTGCCCGCGAAAAACCAGCGGGTCGGCCAGTTCTTGACCACGTTTATCCGAAGCGAGATTGGATTGATCTTCTGTCCCATTGTTTTTTAGATCGCTTTGCGGCGGAAGGTCCGTTTGAAGAAGCTTTCTTTTTTCTTGGTTTCGACCGCCGGCGTTTCTTTTTCGGCTGCCGGACGGGCCTTTTTCTTGGAAGCGGCCTCCTTCTTTATCTTCTTTTCCTTGGGCAGGATCGTGAAGCGGCCCTTCCCGAGCGCGTGGTTCTCCGCAAGCGTCAGCGTGACGTGGCTCATCTTCTTTTGGAGGGGGGTGGCCATGCCTCTCGCCCGCGGCAAGGAGCGCTTAAGCATCGGCCCCTGGTCCACGCGGATGCTTTCGATCTGCAGCGAATCCACGGAAAGCTTGGCGTTCTTGGCCGCGGCCACCGCGGAGCGCAAAAGCTTCAGGATGGGCTGGGACGGCCGCCGGCGATGCATCAGCAGCTGGGCTTCCGCCTCGTTCACCGGCAAGCCCTTGATAAGCTCGGTGATGAACCGGACCTTCCGGGGCGCGATACGCAGATAATTCAGTTTTACGGTGGTCTTTGCGCTCATTATTTTTTAGCGGGTTGGGCGGCGGGGGCGGGCGCGGCGGCGGTCTTCTGCTCCAGTTCCTTCTGCATCTTACCGCCATGGCGCACGAATTTGCGGGTGGGCGAGAACTCTCCCAGCCGGTGTCCGACCATATCCTCCGACACGCGCACTTCCACGAAGTCCTTGCCGTTATGCACGCCGAAAATATAGCCGACCATTTCCGGGGAGATCTCCGAAGAACGCGACCACGTCTTGATGGTGCCCTCGTCCGGCTTTTGCCGGGCGACCTTCTTCAGGATATTGGGGTCCACGAAAGGACCTTTGCGGGTGCTGCGGGACATGTTGAGTTTACTTTTTGCGGCGTTGAAGTATGAGTTTCGACGAGCGGCGCTTGGGATCGCGGGTCTTGCGCCCGCCGGTGATGTTGCCCCAGATGTCCTTGGGCCGGCGGGTCCCCCGCTGGGTGCGGCCTTCGCCTCCGCCGTACTTGTGGTCCCTGGGATTCATCACCGAGGCGCGCACCGTAGGCCGGATGCCCAGCCAGCGGGAACGCCCGGCTTTGCCGATCACGACCAGGTTGTGTTCCGGATTCGAAACCTGCCCGAGCGAAGCATAGCCTTCCCAGGAGACCCGGCGAACCTCTCCGGAGGCCATCTTAAGATCGGTATAGCCTTCCGCGTTCGCAAGCACTTCCGCGTAGGAACCCGCGGACCGGGCGAGCTGGCCGCCCTTGCCCAGGTTCAGTTCCACGTTGTGCACCTGGTAACCGACCGGGATGTTCTTCATCTTCATGCGATTGCCCGGCTTAAGCGGAGCGTTCTCGGATACGATGACCGTCTCGCCGATCTTCAAACCGTGCGGCGCAAGCATGTAGCGGCGCTCCCCGTCCGGATAGACCAAAAGGGCGATGAACGCGGTGCGATAAGGATCGTATTCCAGGGTCTCCACCCGCGCGGCCAGATTCAGCTTGTTCTGCTTGAAATCGATGAGGCGGTAGAGCTTCTTGTGGCCGCCGCCCTGATGGCGCATGGTGATGCGGCCTTGCGAGTTCCGACCGGCGCGCTGTTTCAGGCGCCTCAAAAGAGGCCGATGCGGAGCGGCTTTGGAAAGATCGCGATAGCTCACGCCGGACATCTGGCGGCGGGACGGAGTTGTGGGTGCGTATTTCTTGATCATGTTATCTGCCGAGATCTATTTTCTGCCCGGGCGACAGGGTGACGATCGCCTTCTTGAATCCGGAGCTCTCGCGGGCTATGCCCCGATAGCGCCGGCTCTTGCCGGGAAGATTCACGATGTTCACGTCCGTCGCATCCACCCGGTACATTTCCTTCACCGCTTTTTTCACCTCGTTCTTGGTCGCGTTTTGCTTCACCATAAAAACATACTTGCCCGCCTCGTTCAAGCCGGTCGATTTCTCCGTGATCCAGGGTTTTTTTATCAGGAACGGGTCGTGCATGTTATTTGGCCAGGAGGCCTTTTTGGATGACCGGTACGGCTTTCCGATCCACGAAAACCTGCTTGTAATTCAAAAGGTCGTAAACGTTCAGGGCCGCGGGGTCCAGGGCCTTGACCCGGGGCAGGTTGCGCGAAGCGCGGTAGATGCCGCGATTCTCGGAATCCGGCACGAAGAGCACGTCGTGCTTGCCCCCGGGGAGGATGACCTTCAGGCGTCCGGCCAGGAGCTTGGTCTTGGGCGCTTCGAGCGCCAGGCTCTCGAAGAACCTGACCTCGCCGTCTTTGAGCTTGCGCGAAAGTACGGCGAGGATCGCGAGCCGCCTCATCTTCTTGTTGAGTTTCTGTGAATAATCCCGCTCGTTCCGGGGACCGTGGGATTTGCCGCCGCCCACCCACAGCGGGGAGCGGATGGAACCGTGCCGGGCGCGGCCGGTTCCTTTTTGCCGCCAGGGCTTGCGGCCTCCGCCGCTTACCTCGCCCCGCGTTTTGGCGTGGGCCCAGGGCAACCGCCGGTTGGCCATCTGCGCGAGAAGCGCCTGGCGCACCAGGGTCGCGTTCCACTTCGCGCCGAACACCTCCTCCGGGAGCTCCAGCTCTCCCACTTTCTCGTTGTTCAAATTATAAAGCTCGGCTTTCATGATATTATTTGGCCTTCTTGGCGCCGATCTTCATCACCTCGAGCAGGGTGCCCCGATGTCCGGGAACCGCGCCGCGGACCAGAAGCTGGTTCTTTTCGGGGTCGACCGCGACCACCAGAAGATTTTTCACGCTGACGCGCTCGTTGCCCATATGGCCGGCCATTTTGCGGCCGGGCACCACCCGCTGGAAAGCGGTGGAACCGATGGAACCGGGCGCCCGGAACCTGTTCTTCTGGCCGTGGGTTTTGGGACCGCCGCCGAAGCCGTGGCGCTTGACCACGCCCTGGAAACCGCGTCCCTTGGAATTGCCGCTGACCTTCAGGAGATCGCCGGGGGCGAAAACGGAGACGTTCACTTCTCCGCCCGCTTCCTGGCCATCCTCCAAAGGGAACTCCCGGCGATGCTTGCCCAAAGAGAGCTGGGCCGCGGCGTAGCCGTCGCGCTCCTTGGTCCGCACCAGCGCGATCTTCACCGGAGCGACCTGAAGCACGGTCACCGGAATGACCTTGTCCCCCTCCCAGATCTGGCTCATCTTGAGCTTTTTAGCGAGTATCGCGGGCATGTGGCTTGCGTAAAAAAATCGCCCAAGGGCAGTCCCGGGCGACCGGTCAGTCCTTGTGAAACGCCTTTTAAATTCGAGCTTTGGCGTCCATTAAAGCGACTGGGATATGTTAGCCAAAACGGCGGGACTTGTCAATCCTTCAATATATACTCGAGGATCGACACTGAACTTGGTTGAATGCATCGAACACGGCCTTTGAAAGCGAAATTCCTGCCCAGGCGGACCCGGGCAGGAATCGGAAAACGGTGCGGCGGCTAGTTCCAGCCGTGCCGCGGGGCGACGTAGAAGATGAGGTAGACGAGGGCGCCCACGGCGACCGCGAGGTACACGGCCATCCAGAGCTGGATGGCCCAGCGGGGCATCTCCTGGTCCTCGATCCGCGATTCCTCCCGAACGCCTTCGGCTGCCGGACGGACGAGCTGGACGGGCGGACCCTGCACCCCCGGCAGGAGCTGTAGTTTCGGCATAATTGCGCCTCCTGGTTCCAAAAGCAGTAAATCACCGCCCGGGATTTTTGTCCACAAAACAAGATCCCCCTGTTGGGGGGATCTTGTTCTTCCGAGCCGGAGCTTTACCTAGACGATCTTGATCTCGATATCCACGCCCGCGGGCAGGTTCAAATTGGACAGGGACTCAACGATCTTGGGATTGGGATTCAGGATGTCCACCAGGCGCTTATGGATCCGGAGCTCGAACTGCTCCCGGGAATCCTTGTGCACGAAAGTGGAGCGATTGACCGTGTACCTCTTGATCTCGGTCGGGAGCGGAATGGGTCCGATGACCTGCGCGTCGTTCCGTTCCGCGGTCTCGATGATCTGGCGCGCGGAATTGTCGATCAGCTTGTGATCGTACGCCTTGATGCGCAGCCTTATCTTTTGAGGTACTTCCTCTCCTTTCTTTTTGACCATTAGTCCTTGCGTTTGTCCTTACTTGTTGATCTTGGTCACCACTCCCGCGCCCACCGTCTTGCCTCCCTCGCGGATGGCAAAGCGCTGTTTCTCTTCGAGCGCAACGGGGGCGATGAGCTTGACCGCGAGCTTCACGGTGTCGCCGGGCATGACCATTTCCACGCCCTCCGGCAGGATGACCTCGCCGGTCACGTCCGTGGTG
>CAZCTJ010000001.1:0-11480 GCA_964501675.1 uncultured Candidatus Saccharibacteria bacterium | reverse complement strand
GGATGTAGAACTGCGGCTTGTAGCCCTTGAAGAACGGGGTGTGGCGGCCGCCCTCCTCCTTGGACAGCACGTACACCTCGCAGTCGAATTCGGTGTGCGGCGTAACGCTGCCGGGTTTCGAGATGACCTGGCCGCGCTCCACGTCCTCCTTTTTGAGGCCCCGGAGCAGGATGCCTACGTTGTCGCCGGCCATGCCTTCATCGAGCAGCTTGTTGAACATTTCGATGCCGGTCACCACGGTCTTCGCGGTGGGCCGCAGGCCGACCACTTCGATCTCTTCGTTCACTTTGACCTTGCCGCGCTCCACCCGGCCGGTCACCACGGTGCCGCGGCCTTCAATGGAGAAGATGTCCTCGATGGGCATCAGGAACGGCTTGTCGAGGTCGCGCACCGGTTCCGGTATGTACTCGTCCAGGGCCTTGATCAGGTCGAGGATCGGCTTCGCGTCCGCGTCGTCCGCGGAAGACGTGCTCAGGGCCTTGAGGGCCGAACCGCGGATGACCGGGGTGTTGTCGCCGTCGAAATTGTATTTTTTGAGGAGCTCGCGGACCTCGGATTCCACGAGGTCGATGAGCTCCGGATCGTCCACCATGTCGCACTTATTGAGGAAGACGACGATGCGGGGCACGCCCACCTGATAAGCCAGGAGCACGTGCTCGCGGGTCTGCGGCATGGGACCGTCGGTCGCCGCGACCACCAGGACCGCGCCGTCCATCTGGGCCGCGCCGGTGATCATGTTCTTGATGTAATCGGCGTGTCCCGGAGCGTCGATGTGCGCGTAGTGGCGCTTCTCCGATTCGTATTCGGAGTGGTGCAGAGCGATGGTGATGCCGCGCGCCTTCTCTTCCGGCGCGTTGTCGATCATGTCCACGCTCTCCGCCTTCTTGGCCAAACCCTTCATGTGAAGGACGTGGGTGATGGAAGCGGTCAAAGTCGTCTTGCCGTGATCCACGTGTCCGATGGTTCCCACGTTCACGTGCGGCTTAGCCCGACTGAATTTTTCCTTCTCAGCCATGTGTGCTTTAAGTCTTGTTTTTACGACTCTTTATTAGTTTTTGGGATACCAGACAATTGTATGGAAAGACCCGCAAAAGTCAAGGCGCTCCGGCATCCGGTTCGCGGGAACCGGCAGTTCTCCGCTTCCAGCGAGCGGAGACCGCCTGCGCTCTCGGTGTTTTGGCTCCGGCAGAGATTGGCCGGAGACCAAGCTCAAAACACCTCCGAGAGCTTCCCGTGAACCGGATGCCTTCGCTTTGTGGCGTGCGAGCTTTGCAAGTGTTTTGGGAGGGAGGAGGGAGGGTTTTGCCCTGCGGGGTGTTATCGGAGTCCCGACAGCTTGGCCTCACTATGAGGTGAGTGTCGGGACGAGATACAGGCCGCCTTGCCGCCGGAGCAAGGCGAGCCGTGCCCCGCAGGGTAATAACCCGAACTACTTCTTCTTGCCTTCCACGATCAGGGTCTCGATGTTCTTGGGCACCGCTTCGTGATGCGAGAACTCCATGGTAAAGCTGCCGCGGCCCTGGGTCATGGAGCGAAGCTGGGTGGCATAACCGAACATTTCCGAAAGCGGGACCTTCACGTCTATGATCTTGATGTTGCCCCGGTCGTTCATCGCCTCGATCTTGCCGCGCCGGGAATTTAGGTCTCCGGACACCTCGCCCAGGAATTCCTGCGGGATCAGGACCTGGACCTTCATGATGGGCTCCAAGATGACCGGCTTCGCGCGCCGGGCGGCCTCCTGAAAGGCGAGCGAACCCGCGATCTTGAAGGCGGCCTCGGAAGAGTCCACGTCGTGGTAGGAACCGTCGTAGATGGTCGCTTCAATGTCGATCATGGGATACCCCGCGACCACGCCTTTGTCCATCGCCTCCTTCACGCCCTTCTCCACCGCGGGAATGAACTCCTGGGGCACCGCGCCTCCCTTGACCTCGTTCAGAAAAGCAAAGCCGGTCCCCCGTTCCTGGGACTTGAGCCGCAAGACCACGTGACCGTATTGTCCGCGTCCGCCGGACTGCCGGATGTATTTGCCCTCCGCCTCGGCCTCGCCTTGGATGGTCTCCTTGTAGGCGACCTGCGGCCGGCCGACGTTCGCTTCCACGCTGAACTCCCGCTTCATGCGGTCCACGATGATCTCCAAATGCAGTTCGCCCATGCCCTGGATGATGGTCTCGCCGGTCTCCGGATCGCCGCCCACCCGGAAGGTCGGGTCCTCTTCCGCGAGTCGGCGCAGGGCCACGCCCATTTTCTCCTGGTCGGCTTTGGTCTTGGGTTCGATGCGGATGCCGATGACCGGTTCCGGAAAGGTGATCTTCTCGAGCACGATGGGGCTCGCGGGGTCGCACAAAGTGTCCCCGGTGGTGGTGTTCTTGAGGCCCACGATGGCCGCTATCTCGCCGGCGTAGATTTCCTCCACCTCTTCCCGCTGATTGGCGTGCATGCGCACTATGCGTCCGATGCGCTCCTGCTCGCCCTTGGTCGCGTTCAATATATAGGAACCGCGCCGGAGCACCCCGGCGTAGTTGCGGAAATAAGTGAGCGTTCCCACGTAAGGGTCGGTGGCCACCTTGAAGGCCAGGGCGGTGAAAGGTTCCTCGTCCTCGGGTTTGCGGAAGATCTCCTCCGCGGACGTTCCGATGCCCTTGACCGGCGGCAGGTCCAGAGGCGAAGGCAGATAATCCACGACCGCATCCAGCACCAACTGCACGCCTTTGTTCTTCAGAGCCGAGCCGCAAAAGACCGGCACGATCTTGTTCTCGATGGTCGCTTTGCGCAGGACCCGCTTCAGGTTCTCCAGATCTATCTCGGCGCCCTCCAGGTATCTGTGCATCACCTCGTCGTCGTTGTCCACGATCTTCTCCACCAGGTCGTGGCGCATCTCCTCCACTCTGGCCTTGAGATTCTCGGGGATGTCGATCGCGACGACGCGCTCTCCGTGCTCGCCCTCGAAACCGTATGCTTTGCGCTCCAGAAGATCTATGACGCCCTTGAAGTCGCCCTCGGTCCCGATGTTCAGCTGAACGGGGATCGCGCGAGTGGTCAGACGTTCATGGATGGAAGCCAGGGATTTCTCGAAGCTCGCGCCCATCCGGTCGAGCTTGTTGATGAAGCAGATGCGCGGCACGTTGTATTCGTCCGCATAGTGCCAGTTGGTCTCGGATTGGGGCTCCACGCCGGCCACCCCGTCGAAAACCACCACTGCGCCGTCCAGGACCCGCAAAGAACGCTTCACCTCCACGGTGAAGTCGATATGTCCCGGAGTGTCGATGAGGTTGATGCGGTGTTCGTATCCCTTGTCGCCCTTGCGGTAGGTCGGTATCCAGAAAGCGGTGGTCGCGGCGGAAGTGATGGTGATGCCCCGCTCCCGCTCCTGCTCCATCCAATCCATGACCGCGGTGCCTTCGTGCACCTCCCCGATCTTATGGGAAACGCCGGTATAGAAAAGAACGCGCTCGGAGACCGTGGTCTTGCCCGCGTCGATATGCGCGACGATGCCTATATTCCTGACCTTTTCGATCGGATATTGCCTGGGCATGTTCTTATCTCGCTCTTAGATCCCCCATGGCCCGTCAGTTGGCGAAATGAGCGAAGGCCCGGTTCGCTTCCGCCATTTTATGCGTATCCAGCTTCTTCTTGATCGCGTTCCCCTCGTTCTTGGAGGCCAGAACGATCTCCTCTCCCAGGCGGACGGCCATCGGCTTGCCTTTCTTGGCGCGCGCGGCGCCGATTATCCAGCGCAAGGCCAAAATGAATCGCCGCTCCGGACGGACCTCGCGGGGCACCTGGTAGTTCGCGCCGCCGATGCGCTTGGACGCGACCTCCAGAAGAGGCGACGCGTTCTGCACCGCTTTGTCGAAAACGGCCAGAGGATCCTGCTTGGTCTCCTTGGCGATGTAGTCCATCATGTCGTAGACCACTCCCTCCGCGACGGACTTTTTGCCGTCCTGCATGACGTAATTCACAAGCCGGCCGAGATCGATGCGATCATAGCGGGCGTCTCCTTTATAATGTTTGCGGTAAACGCGCTTTTTTCTCATTTCGCCTTGGGACGCTTCGCCCCGTATTTGGATCTTTGCTGCTTGCGATTTTCCACGCCGCTCGTATCCAGCACCCCCCGGACCACGTGGTAGCGGACGCCCGGCAGGTCCTGCACGCGGCCGCCCCGGATGACCACGATGGAGTGTTCCTGGAGGTTGTGTCCGATGCCCGGGATATAGGCGGTCACCTCCATGCCGTTCGTAAGGCGGACGCGGGCCACCTTGCGCAAGGCGGAATTCGGCTTCTTGGGAGTGGTGGTGAAAACCTTAAGGCAGACTCCCCGCTTGAACGGAGAACCGGAATCCACCGGCTTGTTCTTCAGGGTGTTGAAATAGTAGGACAAAGCCGCCGACTTGCTCTTGGCTTTGATCGACTGCCTGCCCTTTTTTATGAGTTGTCGGATGGTGGGCATCTCGAAACAAAAACATCGGCCCCTTTTGGGGCAAGCAAATGATAAGGAAAGGCGCGCCGACTGTCAATCCCGGCGGAGACGGACCCGGCTTAGAAGACCGAGTTCAGCGCCGCGATGGCCTCCGGTCCGGCCACCAGATAGAACCCGATGCCGGAAATGGTCGGGATGACCCAGGAAAAGAACATGAGGAAGATAAGCACCAGGAATATCCCGCTCATGCCCGCGCGCTCTATCATATATACGTATCTCTGGGGCAGGAACAGGAACAGGATCTTGGAACCGTCGAGCGGAGGGATGGGAATGAGGTTCAGCACGGCCAGACTGACATTAAGGAGAGCGATCAGGCTGAAAAGCGCGATGAGCTCCGGGCTCAAGGCGACGCCCGCCCCCAGCCGGGCGGCCAAACCGAAGATGAGGAATAGCAGGATGTTCGAGGCGGGTCCCGCGAGCGCCACTTTGAGCGGCCCGTAGCGCTGATCCCGGAGATTCCGGGGATCGTAGGGAACCGGCTTCGCCCAGCCCAAAAGTATCGGGGAATTGGTCAGGAAGAAAAGCAGGGGCAGGATGACGGAGCCGAAGAGATCGATATGCGGGATGGGGGTCATGGTCAGCCGGCCCGCCAGGCGGGCGGTGGGATCGCCCAGGCGTTCCGCGGCATAACCGTGGGAAACCTCGTGGATTATGACCGAGAAAATAAGGATGGCGAACTGGAAAATGCCGAAAATGAGGGAGTCCATAGCTATCCATTATACTATATAGGAAGGCGGGATCATGTTCCGTTGCCAAGAACGCCCGGATCTCATAGTATTCGAGCGAAAGGCCCTCGTGGTGAAACGGATATCACACCAGGCTTCGAACCTGGCGTTGGGGGTTCGAATCCCTCCGAGGGCACATTGCTTTGGGACCGTCTTTTCGGTATAATACAGCCGTTAAATCGCACCGTTAGCTCAATTGGCAGAGCAGCTCCCTCTTAAGGAGACGGTTGGGGGTTCGATTCCCTCACGGTGCACCGAATGGAGAAACGACCGCAAGTGGGGGTGGCGGCGATAATCCGAAAGAACGGACGGGTTCTCCTGGGGAAAAGGAAGGGCGCGCACGCGACCGGTCTTTGGGGTTTTCCGGGCGGACATCTGGAATGGAACGAAGGCGTGGAGGACGGCGCCCGGAGGGAGATCCTGGAAGAAACCGGCCTGCGGGCGACGAACCTCGTCTGCGGACCGTTCACGAACGACATAATGACGGCCGATGACAAGCATTACGTCACTTTGTTCGTGGTCGCCGATTGCGAGGGCGAACCCGAACTCAAGGAACCCGATCGCTGCGAAGGCTGGCAGTGGTTCAAGTGGGACGAGCTTCCCGCTCCCCTCTTCCTGCCCATTGAAAATCTCCGGAAGCAGGGATTCGATCCTTTTTCAAAATAATGATCGCTCTTGAAACTCCGCTGGACGTCATCCCGGGAGTCGGGCCGCGGTTCGGCGCGAAATTGCGGCGGCTGGGCATCGACACCGTGGGAGACCTGCTCCGGCACTTCCCTTTCCGGTATGAGGATTTTTCGCAGATCTATCCCATCGCGCATCTCGAACCCGGACAGCACGCCACCATTCAGGGCACGGTGGAAAAGATCGACGTCCGGAACACCTGGCGGCGGCACATGACCGTGGTCGAGGCGCGCATCAAGGACGAGAGCGGAGAGATCCGCGCGGTCTGGTTCAATCAGCCCTACGTGAAGAACGTCCTTGCGCCCGGACGGCTCGCGAATTTCTCGGGGAAGGTGTCCGTTTCGGACGAGGATATTTACCTGTCCCATCCCACCTATGAGCTCGTCGGCCGCGAGGAGACCAGGCATACCGCCCGGCTGGTCCCCGTCTACCCGGAGACCAAGGGGCTCACCTCCAAGGGCATACGCTTCCTGGTCCAGCCCATCCTGGCCAACATGGCGCGGCTCACGGATTGGCTGCCGGAAAGCGTCCGCCGCGAACACGGGCTTCCGGAACTGAACCAGGCCTTCCGGCAGGTCCATTTTCCGGATCGCATCGAGGCCGCCGCGGACGCCAAACGGCGGTTCGCCTTCGAGGACCTTTTCCTCCTGCAGCTTTCGAATATCCAGCAAAAACTGCGGCTGGCCGCCCAGAAGGCCCCCGCCATACCCTCGAGCGTAGCCGAGATCAAAGGCCTTGTCGGCGAACTGCCTTTCGAACTTACCGCGACCCAAAAACGCTCCCTGTGGGAGGTCCTGCAGGATATCGCCAAGGACCGGCCGATGAACCGCCTGCTCCAGGGCGACGTGGGTTCGGGTAAAACGGTGGTGGCCGCGCTGGCCGCGGTTCTCGCGGCCAAAGCCGGTTTCCAAACCGCGATCATGGCGCCGACCGAAGTGCTCGCCCGCCAGCATTTTGAAACCTTCAAGAAACTTTTCGCCCGGCTCGCGCGCCCGCTTCAGCCGTCGCTCGCGCTCCTGACCTCCGCGGAAGCCCAGATCGTGCACGAGAACGATGTCGTGAGCCGGACCAAGAAAGAAAAAGTGCGGAGCGCGATCCGGACCGGCGACGTGAAGATCGCCATCGGCACCCACGCGCTCATCCAGAGATCCATGTCATTCAAGAATCTGGGTCTGGTCATCGTGGACGAACAGCACCGCTTCGGAGTGGAACAGCGCGCCGCGCTCTCCCGCCGGACCGGACGGGGGAAGAAAAAACTTCTGCCGCATTTTTTGAGCATGTCCGCCACGCCCATCCCCCGCACGCTCATGCTCACGGTGTTCGGGGACCTGGACATATCCGCCATCGAAGAGCTGCCCGCCGGAAGAAAAAGCATCATCACCAAAATAGTCTCCCCCGCGAACCGGATGAAGGCATACCAGTTCATCCGCTCGCAGATCGGAAAGGGCAGGCAGGCTTTCGTGATCTGCCCGCGCATCGATCCTTCCTCGTCCGACGGGAAAAACCCGGCCGACAAGAAGCAGGCGAAACTTTGGGAAGTGAAATCCGTCAAAGAGGAATTCGAAAAGCTCTCCCAGAAGATATTTCCCGACCTTAAGGTCGGAATGCTCCACGGACAAATGAAATCCAAGGAGAAAGAATCGGTCATGCGCGAATTCCGGGAGGGCGGAACGCAGATATTGGTCTCCACCTCCGTGATCGAGGTCGGCGTGGACGTGCCGAACGCGACCATCATGATGATCGAGGGCTCGGACCGGTTCGGACTGGCGCAGCTTTATCAATTTCGCGGACGGGTGGGTCGCGGAGAGCACCAATCCTTCTGTTTCTTGTTCACCGACTCCGAATCCAAAGCCGCCACCGAGCGCCTGAAGGCGATCGTGAACGCCAAGAACGGCTTCGAACTGGCGGAGCGGGACCTTGCGCTCCGGGGACCGGGCGAATTCCTGGGCCAAAAGCAGACCGGCCTGCCTGATATCGCCATGCAGGGGCTGGGCGACCTCGCTTTGATCCGGGAAAGCCGGGCGGCCGGCCTCCAAATACTCAAAGAGGACCCGGGCCTGGCCCGCCATCCCCTGATCGGGGAGCGCCTGCTCGTTTTCCGCGACCGCCTGCACCTGGAATAGGTCCCCGAGGGGATCTTGCGGGACCCGAACGACGAAACTTGGGCCGAATTCCGGGCGTAAGAGGGGGCTTCGTCCCGATGAGCGCGTCCTGCCCTTGAAATTTTCAGGATTCGTTGCTTCGGTGGGTTTTTTGGGGATAAAGACCCCCTTCCCAGGAGGGGGTTCCAGGCAGACAATTACTATTACCTGAAGGTTGGTTTGGTCGCCCGCCTTTGGCCCGAAAAAAAACCAAAAACAATGAGCAATCAGAGCGTACTGCGCACCTCTTCTCAGTCCAATAACGCCGCCACCGAAGAAAAATCACGGGCGACCTTGCCGCTTAAAAGATATTTTACGAAAGAAGGCACGCATCCTTTCGATGAGATCAACTGGGTGAAGCGCGACGCGGTGGTCGGCAGCGGGGACCGGAAGGTTTTTGAGCAGCGGGACGTGGAATTCCCCGATTTCTGGTCGCCGAACGCGGTGAACATCACTGTTTCCAAATATTTCCGCGGCAAGCTCGGTTCTCCCGAGCGGGAAACAAGCGCGAAGCAGATGATCAACCGGGTGGCCAAGACCATCCGCGGCTGGGGCGAGAAATTCGGATATTTTCACGATCAAGGACAGGCGGAGACGTTCGAAGACGAACTCACGCACCTGCTGGTATACCAAAAAGGATCTTTCAACAGTCCGGTGTGGTTCAACGTCGGCACCAAAGCGACACCGCAGTGCTCCGCATGCTTCATCCTCGCCGTGGAAGATGATATGAACTCGATCCTGGATTGGATCAAGACCGAAGGCAAGATCTTCAAGGGCGGTTCCGGTTCCGGCGTGAACTTGTCCAACTTGCGTTCCCGGCGCGAACATCTTTCCGGAGGCGGCTATGCATCCGGTCCGGTATCCTTCATGCGCGGCGCGGATTCCGTCGCGGGCATGATCAAGTCCGGCGGCACCACCCGGCGCGCGGCGAAGATGGTGGTCCTGAACATCGACCATCCGGACGTGATGGATTTCATCAACTGCAAGGTGGAGGAGGAGAAAAAGGTCCGCGCGCTCATGGCCGCGGGCTACGATATGTCCGACCTGAACAATGACGCTTGGGGTTCCATCCAATTCCAAAACGCGAACAACACCGTGCGCATCACCGACGAATTCATGCACGCGGTGGAAATGAACTCCGCGTGGGAGACCAGGTACCGGGTCTCCGGCGAAACGGCGGAGCGAATGGATGCGCGCCAAGCGCTCTTGAATATCGCCAAGGCGGCCTGGGAGTGCGGCGACCCCGGGGTGCAGTTCGACACCATCATCAACGATTGGCATACCTGCCCCGCCTCCGGACGCATCAACGCTTCGAATCCTTGCTCGGAATATATGCACTTGGACAATTCCGCGTGCAATCTGGCCTCCCTGAACCTGATGAAATTCCTGCGGGAGGACGGCAGCTTCATGGTCCAAGAATTCCGCCGGGCCGTGGACGTGTTCATCCTGGCCCAGGACATAATCGTGAGCGGTTCGAGCTATCCCACGGAGGAAATAGGCAAGAATGCCAAGGCTTTCCGGGAGCTGGGCCTGGGCTTTGCGAATCTCGGCGCGCTTTTGATGACCAAAGGCCTGCCCTACGACTCCGACGGCGCCCGAGCTTGGGCAGGCACGATCTCTTCGCTCATGACCGGCGAGGCGTACCGTTATTCCGCGGAGATAGCGCGGTGCATGAAGCCTTTCGACGGTTACGCGCCCAATCGGGAGGCCATGCTCCGGGTGATCGGCAAGCACCGTGACGCTTCAAGAAAGGTGGACTTCGATCTGGTGGAGGACAAGAAGGCGGCGGAGGAAGCGCAGGCGGTTTGGGACCGCGCGCTCTCGCTCGGCGGCGAGCACGGCTATCGCAACTCGCAGGTGACGGTCATCGCTCCCACCGGCACCATCTCCTTCATGATGGACTGCGACACCACCGGCGTAGAACCGGACTTCTCCTTGGTCAAGATGAAACAGCTGGTCGGCGGCGGCTGGATGAAACTGGTGAACGCCGGCGTATCCGAAGCACTGCGACGCTTGGGCTATTCCGAAGAAGAACGGACGCGGATCGTGGATTGGATCGCGGAGCACAGCACGGTGGAAGGTTCGCCGGACATCAAGGCGGAGCATTTGGCCGTCTTCGACTGCGCGGTGAGGTCCGGAGAAGGCACCCGTTCCATTTCCTGGCAAGGACATGTGAGATTGGTCGCCGCAGTGCAACCCTTCGTCTCCGGCGCCATCTCCAAGACGTTCAATATGCCGAGCGAGACCACCGCGGAGGAGATCTTCGACGCCTACCTTATGGCCTGGAAGCTGGGCATCAAGGCCTTCGCCATATACCGGGACGGCTCCAAGGCCACCCAGCCGCTTTATACCGGCAAGAAGAAGAACGAGGAGAAAAAGGAGGAAGAGTTCGCCGAAGCGCATGCGCCCGCGGCATTCCGGCGGCGCCTGCCCACCACCCGGGTCTCCGAGACGCACCGCTTTTCGGTCGCGGGGCATAAAGGGTATCTCACCTACAGCACCCACGAGGACGGCTCGCTCGCGGAGATATTCATCCGCATCGCCAAGCAGGGCAGCACCCTGTCCGGGCTTCTGGATGCCTTCGCCATCGCCGTTTCCGTCGGCCTGCAATACGGCGTGCCTTTGAAGGACCTGGCGAACAAGTTCATCTACAGCCGCTTCGAGCCGGCGGGCTTCACCGAGAATCCGGACATCCGCATCGCCACGAGCATCGTGGACTACATCTTCCGCTATCTTTCCCTGCGCTTCCTGCCTCAGGAGGAGCTGGAGGAGCTCGGCCTGGACCATGTGAACGGGAACGGCAACGGAAGCAAGGTGGATATGTCGGAAATGAACGGGGATCCTTCCCCCGCCGAGGAACCCAAGGCCCTGGAGAACGGGAACGGCAACGGCCAAAGCAAGGTAAGCGACACCGTCTGCCGGAAGTGCGGGGGCATGATGGTCCGGACCGGCACCTGCCTTACCTGCCTTTACTGCGGCAGTTCCTCCGGCGGCTGTTCCTAGGGCGAAATTCGGCCGGAAACCAGGAAAACCGCCCTTGCTGGGCGGTTTTCCGTATGTTAAAAGATTAATCAGGACTAGATCCCAGGAAGGAGCGCAGGATGGATGAACCAAAGGTGAGGCCGGCGACGGAACTCACCCTTCTTGAACAGCTTGAGCTCCTCCAGGACCAGATCCGGGAGCTTCAGGCCGAGAATCGGTCCCTGCGGGAGCAGGCCTACATCGATCCCCTGACCGGAATGTACAACCGGCGCGGATTCGAGAAAGCCGTAGCTCCCCTCCTTGCGACGCTCCCGCGAAAGCGCGAACAGAACGGGGAAGAGCGTCGTTCGGGCTACCGGAGAGTGGTGAGCGTCCTTTTCCTGGACATCGACCACTTCCACCGGCTGAACGAGATCTACCGGCATCGGGGCGGAGACCAGATCCTCCAGCAGACCCGGGATGCGATCTACG